>JAISED010000063.1 GCA_031264295.1 Eubacteriales Family XIII. Incertae Sedis bacterium
CTATTATGTTTAATGTTAAGTGGCGCCAGAATACGCCGTAATGTTTCCTTTTCTGTTTCTACCATCTCTGTATTGGCCATATTGTCCTCCCTTCGTCCGACAACGGAACTGCATGAGTACTTTCAAATTTTCAAGGTTTTGTTGAATTAAATATATGCCGTTTACTCTCGCTTGTCAATATACTTACCAAAAACGTAAGATGCTAATGATTATATGGTTTTATACAAAAAAAGAGAAAGAACTCCTGCCTGTCGGCATTGTCCTTCCTCTCAATGTTCGATTCATTAGAAAATTCACTCGCGGAGCGGCGCCTTATCCCGTATTATACTAGGTGGGAGCCACTTTCTGAGGCAGCGGTTCAACTCCGAGAAGTCCAGCGGTTTAGGCAGGAAATCGTCCAGGCGGTTGCTCAGGAAAATGTCCTTGACGCCGTGTATGGCGTTGGCGGTCAGGGCGATGATCGGCACGTACTCGTTATTACCGCCCAGTTCGCGTATGCGGCGCGTAGATTCCAGACCGTCCATCTCGGGCATCATATGATCCATAAATATGATGTCATATCTGTTTTCATTGGCGAGTTCAATGGCCTCTATCCCCCCCATAGCAAGCTCCGGAATGATGCCAAAGGTTCCAAGCAGCGCCTCTGCAACCGAAAGGTTGATCTCTATGTCGTCCACGACGAGTATACGCGCCTCCGGCGCCGTAAACTCGTTGATAATTTCAACGGTTTCAGCATAATCCTCATCCGCTTCAACATATGGCAGTTCTATCGTAAACGTTGAACCCTCGCCGTATACGCTGGAGAGGGAAAGGGTTCCGCCCATGATCTTGCACAGATTGTAACTGATGGCCAGACCGAGGCCGGTACCTACTACATTGCGGTTTTTACGCAGGTCTAACTGCTCAAACGGCTTGAACAGTTTACCTACGTCCTCACTGCGTATACCGATTCCGGAATCTTTGACGTCGAATCTCAGCATCTTGCCGTCGTCAGCGGCGTGGCACGAAAATGCCACCCAGCCCGTCTTCGTATACTTCACCGCATTAGATAACAGATTGGTGAGCACCTGACGGAGCCGATTTTCATCGCCGTTTATCACAAAGGGAACTCTGTCGTCCATTTGATAACGCATTTCCAGATGTTTATCATTGCAGAGCACCGTAAATATCGAATGCAGGTTGTCAAGCATAACATGCAAGTTATAGTTTACATTGACAAGCTCCATCTTGCCCGCCTCAATCTTTGAAAAATCAAGAATGTCATTTATAATGACAAGCAGCGCCTGAGAAGACTTCCGTATATCATTCAGGAATTTCCTCTGTGAGGCGTCAAGCTCGGTTCGGTTGAGCATTTCACTCATGCCGAGTATGGCGTTCATCGGCGTGCGGATTTCATGACTCATGGTAGCAAGAAAGTCCGACTTGGCGCTGTTGGCCGCCTCCGCCCGCTGTTTCTCACGCATAAAATCCGTCAGATCCACAAAGCAGACAAGGACGCCCGCGGTTATACCCGCGTCGCCGCCCGCCGACTTATCTATGCACTGAATCTCTATGCTGTAGCACCGGCTTTCACCCGTACCGGAAAAATCGATCCATTCATCCATAACAGCGGTGCTGTGTGACGAGGCCACATATTCGAGTACTTTACCGAAACGGCGCATGACGTCAGGCACAAGATAGTTCTGCATCACTTCACGATAATGCTTATTCTTTATATAGTCGAAGTTCGGCGTCCCGGTAATAGTGAGAAACACCTTTGTGCTCAGCACAAAGCGCCCGTCGTCGTTCAGAAGTAAGGTTATATTGGGACTGTTTTCAAGCAAAATATCCGTGTACGCACGCTGCTTGGCGTTTGCCGCAGACAATACGGCGCCAAGGGTGTCCTTTGCCTCAACAGTCTTAGTCACCTTCTCTATAAAACGTTGATTCGTGCGCAGCTCGCGCGAGAGTTTTGTCACTTGAAGCTTGAGCTGACTTATCTCTTCGAGTAAAGCCTCCTTTTCAACATCAGTATTTAAATTTTCGGATAATTCCTGCGCCAATTCCATCCTCTCTTCAGGGAAAATCAAAAAATACAACCGATAAGGGCATTGTTATGAAATCTGTTAACCGCCGTTCCGTCAGTAATTTGTGTCGGGCAGATCTCGCCTCCCGAGTAGGCCGTCATAAACGGCAGCTTAGCTCCCGCCAATTCCGTAATAAGCGCCAGCTCCGCCATTGATTCGGCGCCCAGCGTCATATTACGCGATATACACGAATAGATGAGCATCACCGAAGCGTTTTCGGTATTCTCAAGTGCCGTCTTCAGAGAATTGCCCGTTGTAAACAAGACATCCTCCTTGTCGAAAACCCCCAGGCGAAGTGTCGCTCCTTCCGGCATCGCCCCGGCGCAGATCGCGTATTTTTCAGGCGTAAGTCCTATAAACACCTTCGAAACCTGGGGAGAGCCGTCATGATAGTCCAGCATGAACGGCAGAGATGTCATCGCGTATTGCGTCTCACTCGCCTGCGTCAGACCCAGATCGTTAAAAAACTCAACCACGGCGCGATCATTCAGCGACTTAAGGATGTGCCCCTCGCTTGATGTTATGAGCGCTTCTTTGTTGAGTATCTTCGAATCCGATATAGTGGCGATAAAGAATTTCGGCTGTATGTCGCCATAGATGAGCAGCATAGCCATCTGATCACGAGAATGTTCGCCGTTGTGCAGCATAAAGCAATTGGCGAAATCCAATGTGTCGTCGACAGCCAATGTGCCAAAAACAGGAACACCTCCGCTCGCTTTAGTCAATACATTTACATATTCATCACCCGAGTTTTGGATCATAAAAGGCGCAAATGCGAGAACTAGCGCCGGTTTGCTATCCCTCGCCGCCGCAGCGTCCAGGTATGACTGTTCGATAATCTTGCCCGCCTCGCTTTCAAGCGAGGGTGTAAGCACAGAGACAAACTCCGCCTCATCACTGGTTAAAACCACGAGCGTCAGCAATAGCCCTCCGGAACCCGTCGGCACAGCCCCCGCCGCTGTGATCGTCCCCACGACGTCAAACGGCAGTGCTTCAGTCAATGCCTTAACGACCCCGGAAAAAACAAACTCATAATGGCATGCGATGATGCCTACAGTGTTTTTGAGCAGCGACTCGTCAACGCCGAGCCTGCTCTTTACCTCGTTTACAGCCAGATTTACGTCATCAATCTCCTCAGTATACGCAATAAGTGTTCTGATCATTTAATTCCCCCCCTTGTGGTGCATTACAATACTAACCCAATATTCCCAATACTTCCCCAATAGAACAAATACGAACATGAGCGGTGTCAGATTACCGTCGAAGACCGACGCATACAAGCAATTCGACAATTCGACCCTTGACGCCAAATCACTACCGCCGCAACATTACATTCAAATTTTACCATAAAACTTTTCAAAAAACAATATTTTATTAGGAAGAATCTTTTCGTGAATCTTTTCGCTTGTTTTACCTAATCCATTGGAAATTTATATTTTCGTTCTGCTCTACAATATCAAATTCATGGTGATCAGCGGTCAATACAGCACCGCTGCAAACAGAAGTTTCTGCAAGAGCAATGGCATCTGCAAGTGACATTTTATAAGACGCTTTCAATCTTCCTGCTTCTTCAAAAACCTTATCAGCTAATTCGGAAATTATTATAATCGGAAGATTTCTGACAATATCAAGCATCTCATTAGCTGCCTCTTTTCCATGCGCACGGTAATCTCCGTAATATACTTCTAAAAGATTCAATTTGTTCATACGGATGTTTGCGATACCATTTATTGCTTCTATCAACGCGGACTCAACTAAATCAGCACCGCGCTCATTGGTTAAAAAAGCAATGAGCGCACAAGCATCTAAAACATACAGTTTATTCATCGCCCGGTTTCCTCCGCCCGCTTTTCAGCAAGGAACTTATCAACAGACAATTCTCCATCGTTATATATTCCACGTGCTTTTTTTATCGCGCTCAATGAATGATTCTTCTCAATGGGCATGAGAAAAACTCCTTGATCTGTTTTCTGTACTCGTATTTGAGAAGAGTGTATCAACTTAAAAAGCGGCTCTGGCAAAATGTTTGTATTTAATATCATGTCTTGCATTATATTCAACTCCTCTATTACGTTTTTTGTTCTATTCGTTTTCTCGTCCTCCATGACCATAATATCTACAATTCACGGGGAAGCACAACAATATTATGATAGTCAAAAAGAGCCTATCCAGCATATGTTTATTAACAATATTATACCACATACGCTGCGCTTCCAGTGATATATCTGTTCATGATCCCCCATCTTCTCATTGCAATTGAGTCATATAAAAAAGTCCGCTCGTGCTTCGACGTATTCCCGATCATGAGATACTGCAACTGTTTGCTCGTAATAACGCCGAGCTTCGGCTGCCCTGCCCTGGGATTTGCGTATCCGCGCTAACAGGAATGTGCCTTCGTAACAGTTGTGAGTCACGCAGACCGCATATTTTTTCGCGAGTACCCTCGCTTTCTTGGCGCATTTTTCAGCATTTTCAATATCACCCAGACCCAGATAGCATTCCGCCAAGAAGTAATACGCGCACGGATAGCGGTTTTTCTTCAACTCCTCAAGGATCATTTCCTGTGCGGTGATGAACAGCTTCTCGGCTGCCTCTTTTTGACCTGACTCAAGTTTAAGATTCGCCAGATGGATATAGTCCGCCCAAAAATCCGGGCGAAACTCGATCGCCTTTTTATACGCTTCCATTGCGCGTTGCTTGTCCTTCAGTCCGAAACGGCAGAAATAAGCGTACCTATGCCAAATATCCCAGCCGTGCTCATCCGCGTTGAAGGCGCGTTCATACCATTCAGCGGCCTCATTATCATGCCCGGTCTCGAAATAGCAGTCGCCGAGACGTCTGCAGACGTCTGCATTGTCAGACTCATCATCGGGATTCAGTGCATACTCCGCCAGAGCGCAACCGGCTTCATAGCGGTTATTGCCGACGCAGGCGTCAAGTTTTTCACGGTAAAAGCGTCGGAGCAATTCCGCATCCGCGCCCGCAAAGCACGAAACAGCTTCATCCACTTCTTCAATAACCTTATTAAACGCGCCTATTTCAGCATATGTCTTTATGATATAGATCCATGTTTCCGCCCAGTCGGGCGCCAAATCCCGCGCGTATCTCAGATGCTCCAGAGCGTCGATCATCTTGTTTTTCATATAGTGCGCAACGCCGAGCCGGAAGTGTGCGAAAATATTGTCCTGATCAAGCTCTATGGCCTTTTCGTAATCGCGTTCTTCTTCCTTCCAGCGCCCCCACATGCCGTATGCATAACCGCGATCCACATAGCAGCTCGAACGCGGACTCTGTTTGATGAGCATGTTGTAGCACTCTACAGAGTCAGCGTACTTACGCATCTGCAAATAAACAAGCGCCAGCGTGTTTAGGGCGATTTCATTGTCCGGCTGCTGTTTCAAGATCTGCTGAAGCTGCGGAACGATATCTTCGGGCGCCTGCCCACCGAGCCTGAAAATCGCGTACAGCTTATAAGAGACGGTATCGGCATCGTTGAAATCGTAAGCCTCCGCACTTTGACATGCGCGAAGCAGCGCCTCGTGTTCCTCGTTGATATAGTAAATACGCATCTCAAGCCATCGCATATCGTAAAAGTAAGGCGAATATTGCAAAGCGCGGCGGATCACCATTACCGCATCGCCGTAAGCCCCTATACCGTAATAGATCTCCGCGAGGCAGTGCAGTAATTTCGCCTCGTCCGATTTTTTCGCAAGTCCCGCCTCCACAATGTTGATCGCGGCTGAAATATCCCCTCGTTCACGATATATTAGCGCCAGTGTATAGCAAATCTGTGCGTCGCCCGGGAATTCGCCGAGCAGCCGTTCCGCCTTTTCTTCAGCGATACCTGCCTCTCCGATATCGTAATAGGCCTGCGGCAGTCCGCAAAGGCGCACACGCTTGGTCTCATTGCCCTCCCATATTCTAAGAAATTTAATCAAATCTTCTTTTATAGGTTCTACATCATCATGCAAGTTGAACAATAGACTGAAACAAAAGGCACTGTGTTCAGCAACATCCTCCGGCTCCTGCTTTGTCGCTGTCAATGCCTCGATCGCCTCATTTAAACGTCCCGCGTTATAATAACATTTGGCCAGTTTGAAGCACAGTTCGGCGTCGCCGGGCAAGTCCGACAGAGCCTTCTTATAATCGGGAATAAGCGCTTCACTTACACGGGCTAGAATCTCCCAAACATAACTGCTGTATCTGTATTCAAGCAGCAAGTTCTCACATATCTCTTTTGATTCTTCAAATCTGCCGGCCTGCTCATACACATTCGCAAGCACAGCCTGTGAGGGGAAATGTTCAGGAAGCAGTTCCACCGAGCGGCGAAGAAAGGGAATCGCCTCTTCCGGCAGACCTTTCTTCTCTTTATAATCTCCGAGTTCGAATAGGACTAGCCCATCATCGGGATACATCTCCAGCATTTGCTGAGCAGTCGCCTCCGCCGCTTCACTATCCACATCAACCAAAAACGCGAGTTTATGTGCGAGGTAATCGGGATGCGGCAGCTCCATTTTATCGATCGTCTCTATGATCTTCAGCACTGCTTCTCTATCTTTCTTGCCCACTGCTTCTTGCAACTCATAAACGCGCTTGATCAAGAGTTCATACTTTGTCTTATCCGGTTCTGTAAACCAGATAGCGCGGATATTCTCCTCACGTTTGATAGAGTTCAGCATATAGTCTATATATGTGTCCGGGAAATTCTTGCGAAGGGCTTCCTCCCTCTCGCTCCAATCGAAAAAATTGTCCAGCAGCACCCAAACAGGCTGGGGTATATAAGATTCACCTCTGAGGTGCGCCAACAGCCTAAATCCCAGCTCTTCCTGAGTGGCCAGATCCGCGCATCGCTCATCCGCAAGGGCTTCACGCCACCGTTCCGTATCGATCCTTTGTGTAAAATCAGAACATATCGCGCGAAATGTTCGCATTACCTCTCCTACAGGGCTGTTGTCGTCCTCCTCTTCCGCAAATGCCACCGGCGCATTCAGCGCGGCTTCGTAGGCTTCACGCAGCTCACGAAAACCCTCAGGATCCTCTTCCGGATGAACCGACGGCAGCTTTTTCAGGTATGCGGCTCGAATGGCATCCTTGTCCGTCGTCTTTTCTATTCCCAGTATTTCCCAGTATATCATATTATTATTCTCCATTATTCTGTTCGTTTTCCGCGTCCTCGAACAAGCTGCGTAAGCGTTCGGCGGCCTCTTCGATCTCCTTTGAATGCTGGCCGTCCAGCGCCGCCTCGAAGTTATTAAGCTCTTCGGCGATCCGCATTCGAATGAAACCCGTCGTCGTCTGGTAGTAGCGTTCACCTTTTTCCAGCAGATACCTGTTTTTATCCTTATCCCGCGGATGCAATTTCAGAGACGCCAGCTCCTCTATGCGCTGTTCTATCTGCTCAGGCGTTACCGCGCCGGGGTTCTTTTCTATGATCATGCGTTTTGATTCGCCGCTCGACGTGACTTTTACATTAACCTCTAAGATCCCGTTGACATCATAGGTATATCGCACATCTACCGTTTCCTGTCCCGCCGGTCCCGCAGGCACAGGAATATCAATCTCGCCCAACAAGACGTTGTCTTTTGCACGCCAACTCTCTCCTTGCAATATTTCAACCTTTACAGATGTCTGGTTTGGCGCCATAGTATAAAACCGCTCCTCACGCGAAGCCGGGATGACGGTATTGCGTTCAATGATCGGCTGAAATATACCCGAGCGAAAAAAGCCGTTATTCTGCTGCACGGAAACCGCAGTGCCCAATGTAAATGGGCATACGTCGGTCAAAATCAGCTCGCGAATGTCTTCTTTGCGTTCTTTCATAGCCGCCTGCACTGCCGCGCCCAGCGCCACCGCCTCATCCGGATTTATCCCAAAGACCGGAAAGCGCTTAAACAAGCGCGATACAAACGACTGTATGAGCGGCATCTTCGTCGCGCCGCCTACAAAGATGATACTGTCCACATCCGCGAGACGCACGCCCGCGTCGTTGACCGCACGGATAATAGGCGCTTTAAGCCTTGCAATCAATGTCTTGCATCGCTCTTCGAATACTTCGGCTGTCACCTCAAGCGAGCGCGCTTGTCCATCGAATGTCCATGACATAGTAGCTTTCTTTCTGGCGGACAATTCGAGCTTCGCGTCCTCGGCGTTCTTATTCAGCATGACGAAATCCCGCAATGTCAGCGTTTCAGGTGATATTCCGTGTTCTTGCATGAACATCTCCATCAGAACGCCGGTAAAGTCCTCACCGCCGAGATAATTGTCCCCTGCCACAGCGCGTACTTCCATGACCTTGTCCGAAAACTCCAAGATCGACACGTCAAAGGTGCCGCCGCCCAGATCGAAGACCAAGCATTTGGAGATATCCCTTGATGTATGGAGACCAAAGGCAATAGCGGCCGCCGTAGGTTCGCTGATAATTCTTTCGACGCGAAAACCGGCGAGTTCACCCGCCGCCTTCGTCGCTTTACGCTGAGTGTCATTAAAATACGCAGGCGTACTGATCACGGCTTCGCTTATCTCTTCTCCGAGAAAGTTTTCCGCGTCCTCTTTCAGCTTTTTTATTATAAAAGAAGACAGCTCTTCCGCAGAAAAGACCCTATCACCCAAGGTGAATGTTTTTTCCGAACCCATGCTGCGCTTAAAAACCGACGCCGTATTCTCAGGGCAGGTCAACAAGCGTTCCTTCGCTATTCTTCCAACATAAATCGTACCGTCTTCACCTACGCTCACAACGGACGGCGTTAATGCTTCCCCTAATGAATTAGGTATTATCTTAGGTCCGTCTGAAGTGAAGTAGGCTGCGAGGCTGTTTGTTGTTCCAAGGTCAATTCCGATGATCGGCATATTTTCTCCCTCTTGTCACTTTAATACTATCATTATCTTTTACATTTTACCATAATCCCAACATGTGTCAAGAAAACTCAGTATAAAGCGCCGGTTTGAAGCGCCGGTTGATCATATCTCTGTCCTCCCATCGCCTCCCGCTCCGGCATCTACCGTTCCTTTCTCTCTTGCCTCATTCACCGCTGAATCCGCCGCAGCGTTCGCGCCGCCTCCCGGCTCAAGTCCTGCCTCATCCCCGGCCGGCAGTGTCTTCACACGGAAAATGAAGTACCACCAATGCCCTATCAGTACAATGCCCATAGCAATGCGCGCGTGGATGATAGGAACGAAATACATGGCTATGGGCATCACAATACTGACCGTCGCCAAAATAGACGCTTTTGTGCGTGCAGGCATGGCGCGCTTTTCAACAAAACCCTCAATATGTTTTTTATATAGCCCTGTGCTTGTAAACCAGCGGTGGAAGCGCTTGGAACCCTTGGCGAAGCAGAAGGCTGTGAGCAGCAAAAACGGAGTCGTAGGGATAACCGGAAGCACTACGCCAACAAGTCCGGCGCCGAGGGATATAAATCCCAAAACGATGAAAAACGGGTTAATGATTCTTTTCATGATATTTATCATGGGCCTACTGCCTTTCCAAATTATAGTTGACTTTCTTAGTGTACTTCTATATTGTATACCTTGACGGGCTTAATCTCAACAATAAAGACGATCTTTTTTCGCGGTGAAGATTGCAAGACTAAGTGTCGTGGTATTTTATGGCAATTCTTGTTTGTATTGGTACCCCCCCTTCGTAAAGCTGGGTCGTAATCTTGCCGTCGCAATATTCGTCTGAAAATTTATTTGTTTTCTCTGTGATTTGAGTTATAATATAAATATGGCTATTTATTTTTGTACTATTATAAGGGGGAATAAAGGTTTTGGGTTCACGCATTTCTCGAACTTCCGTTCCGGCTGCACGTTCAACGGACGGAAGCGGCGCGTCCGCTTACAGCATCATGATCATCGAAGACGACAAAACCATCAGGCATGAGCTTAAGGCTTTGTTGGAAAAGTACAGATATACAGTCATAGCCGTGGATGAATTCTGCGACGCGGCTGATCTGGCTATCTCTTTACGTCCTCATTTAATACTGCTCGATCTGAGCCTGCCGTTTCTGGACGGTCATCAAATCTGCCGTGATATACGTAAACGTTCCGACATCCCTATCATTATCGTCACGAGCAGAGACAACGAGCTGGATGAATTGATGAGCATCAGCCTCGGCGCCGACTATTTTGTAACCAAACCGTACAATACCCAGATTCTCATCGCCAAGATATCCAATCTCTTGAACCGTGTCTATGCCGGCGGCGCAGCTTCGGAGATCAGATTCGGCGAGCTTTCGCTTGACCTAGGAAGGAGCACGGCCGCTTACCGCGGGCAAACTGTTGAGCTGACGAAGAATGAACTGCGCATATTGCAACTGCTCCTCGAAAACGGCGGAGTGATTGTCTCACGAGATGAGATAATGAACGCGCTGTGGCAGACCGATACCTTTGTCGACGACAACACGCTTACTGTTAACATAAACCGCCTGCGCGGGAAATTGGCCGTTATAGGCGCTCATGGCATTTTGAAGACCAGGAGGGGACAGGGGTATTCTTTATGAGTATCAATTTTATGAGCTTTCTGCGCGATAAATTTCTATTCATCATACTCGACTTCATTATTGCGGGGTTCAGCGCCTTACTTCTCTTGGAATTGCGTGAGAATTTGTTTATTGCCCTGTTTACTCCCGCTTTGTTTTTCACAGCGGCTATTTTCTCCCTTATCCCCGAATACTATGCCAAATCCAAATATTTGAATAATTTGAAAAATATTCTCGAGCAGCTTGACGAAAAATACCTTCTATCCGAAATCATTGAAAAGCCTAACTTTTTCGAAGGTGTTTTCTTCTATAATATGCTCAAACCTATCAACAAGTCGATGAACGACGAAATTGCAAAATACAAATTTTCGTCTATAGAATATCGTGAATTTGTCGAGCTTTGGGTGCATGAAATTAAGACGCCTATAGCGGGTGCAAAGCTCATATGCGAAAACTCCCGCAACGCTGAATTATCCTATGAGCTTGATAAAATCGAAAACTTTGTCGAACAAGCGCTTTACTATGCCCGCAGTAATAATGTGGAAAAGGATTATCTGATTAAACGCGTCAGCCTCGCATCCCTCGTAAACAGCGTGCTACGCACGGATGCGGGATACCTCATCGCGAATAAGATCAAGATTCAGACCGAGGGGCTTGAGCTTGAGGTCTTCACAGACTCCAAATGGGTCGCCTTCATCATCAGGCAGATTATCGGCAACTCCGTGAAATACGGATGCACCCTGCTGAAGTTCGGCGCCTCAACCGGCACAAACAGTGTTTTGCTCCGCATTTGCGACGACGGCTGCGGGATCCCCGAGACTGACGTCGCCATGGTTTTCGATAAGGGTTTTACCGGGGAGAACGGCAGACGCTTTAGTAAATCAACAGGTCTGGGGCTCTATCTTTGTAAACAAATGTGCGCGAAGCTGGGTCTTGGCATTACACTTGAGTCTGCGGAAAACGAAGGAACAACAGTAGAGATCATCTTCCCGAAAAGCGAGGTGTATTTCGGGTAGAAATCGGTGATGCATTCGTCAGTGTTACAAAACTGTAAGTTTGCTGAAAGCTTGCACTATGGCAGGCTTTCAGCTTTTCGTTTATACTGCCATATATAAACAAGCGCAGTCACAGTTCACACTGCGTATGCCGCAGCAGCGGCGGCGGCAGTGCGGATAAAGGTCAAATGCCGCATTCGCCGCGCCATAGACTTCGATACGGCGTCGGTGCGTACAAAAGTCGGCGGATTTAGAAATAAGGAGATACTATGTCAACTATACTACAGGCGCATAATGTTGAAAAATATTATGGAAATAAAAACAATCTTACGAAGGCGTTAAACGGCATCAGTTTTAATGTCGATTCGGGCGAATATGTGGGCGTTATGGGCGCTTCAGGCAGCGGCAAGACCACGCTGCTCAACTGCGTTTCCACTATCGACACTGTTACATCAGGGAAAATATTGATCGGCGGCGTCGATATAACTGCCATGGGCGAGAAGGCTCTGTCGAAATTCCGCAGAGAATCGCTGGGCTTCATATTCCAAGATTTCAACCTCTTGGATACCTTGACCGCCTTTGAAAATATCGCCTTGGCGCTCACAATAATGAAAACGCCGCCGCAGAAGATTCTCTCTGCGGTGAATGAGGTCGCTAATGTGCTCGAAATCACCGATGTGCTTTCCAAATACCCGTATCAGATGTCGGGCGGGCAGCGGCAGCGTGTGGCCAGCGCCAGAGCCATCGTGACCAATCCCTCTCTCATCCTGGCTGACGAACCCACAGGCGCCCTTGATTCCAAGTCCGCGCGTCTGCTGCTTGAAAGCTTCCAACGCCTCATTGCCGAACGCAAGGCCACTATATTGATGGTAACCCATGACGCGTTTTCTGCCAGCTATTGCACCAGAATAATGTTCATCCGCGACGGCCGCTTATTCCACCAACTTGTGCGCGGCCGCGATACGCGCAAGCAATTCTTCGACAAGATAATGGAAGTGGTGAGCTTACTCGGAGGTGATGGCAGTGACGTCGCTTAACATAGCGGTTCAAAATGTGAAAAAGAGCTTTAAGGATTATACCATATACTTTCTCACATTGACATTCGGCGTATGTATATTTTATATATTCAATTCAATAGAAAGCCAACAGGCGGTCATGGATCTGACTTCCCGCCAATCCATGGCTCTTTCTACATTGTCGCAGATGTTGGGAATTGTTTCCATTTTCATCTCATGCATACTCGCCTTCCTGATCATCTACGCGAATGGTTTTTTGATCAAGCGCCGCAAGAAGGAGTTCGGCGTATACATGACTTTGGGCATGAGAAAAGGCCGCATATCGCGGATACTCATGTATGAAACCGTTCTCGTCGGCATACTGTCCCTGATAATGGGACTCATGCTGGGGGTTTTTCTCTCACAGGGAATGGCTATGGTAACCGCAAAGCTTATAAACGCCGATATCAAGAGTTTCAGCTTCGTGTTTTCCGCACAGGCCGCTAAAAATGCGGTGATATATTTCGGACTGACCTTCATCCTTGTCCTGATTTTCAACATTATCACCATAAGGCGGCAACGGCTTATAGATTTGATATATGCCGACCGTAAGAACGAACGGTTCAAGGCGCCGCATCTCAAACTGTCTATTGTCGTTTTTCTTATCGCGCTCGCCTTGATCTTATTGGCATATTTTATCGTTACACATTCAGGCGTATTCCCGACCGGTCCTGTACTTTCAGCTGCTGTCTGTATGGGCGTGGCAGGCACTTTTCTCTTCTTCTTTTCGCTGTCCGGCTTCTTCCTCAAGCTTCTGCAGCAGAACAAGAATGTTTATCTAAGTAAGTTGAATATGTTCGTGCTGCGCCAGATCAACAGCAAGATCAACACGACCTACATTTCAATCGGCTTTGTGTGTTTAATGCTCTTCGTCGCGATCTGCACGCTTTCATCCGGCATCGGCCTTGCGGAGGCGATCAAGAATGAAATGATCAGCAACGCGCCTTACAGCGCCACATTCAGCATGTACGCCGTGCGTGACATAAATGAAGAGGCCGGCGGCGCTTCCGGCAACGCAGGTGGCGCGGCTCAGGCGGTGAGCGGGGAAGCCGCACCATCTTATTACCAAGGTTTGAATATCGTAAACGCCCTGGCCTCAAACGGTGTTGACCTCACCGACTTCTCCGATGAATACCTTGAGGTTCGCTATTACGACGCCGGAACGCGCTTCCGCTTCAACACCGGCGATATACCTTTTGACCTGAATACGCAATATGTGAAACTGTCCGACTACAATAAATTGCGCGAAATGCAGGCCCTGCCCCCCATCGAACTGGCGGCGGACGAGTTCACGGTCAACTGCAGGATGGGCAATGAGTGGCCGGAACATACCCTGGAGTACATCACCGAGAATCCGACGCTCAGTCTGAACGGAATCCTGCTGCGCTCCAATGTCTCCATGTTCGCGAGCATCCCGTTGATCACCTCCGAAAACTGGGATTTTGCGGCTACCATTGTCGTAAACGACGCTCTGCTTGACGGCGTCCCGGTGTCAAAGGACGTGCTTAATCTGAATTATACCTTGGACAATGATACGTATAACAGCATGTGTGAATCGGCTCTGAAGGAATTCGATTTTTCCGCGTTTTTACCGAATTTCAATGATATAAAATTCACCGGCAATATGGAAACCCGTTTCGATATAATAGGGCGCAGTAACGAGGCGACTACTATGATAGCCTACCTCGCCGTATATCTTGGGATGATATTTTTGATCGCTTCTGCTACAGTGCTGGCCATCACCCAACTGTCGGAGACAAGCGATAACGTAAGGCGCTACGGTTTGCTGCGCAAACTCGGCGTTGACGATAAGATGATAAACAGCGCTCTGTTCTCGCAGATACTCATCTACTTCGGCGCTCCGCTGGCGCTGGCGCTCGTACATTCGTTTGTGGGAATCATAGTCGCGGGCAATATTGTCGGGGTGGTGGGCGATATGTCAATCCTCGGCAGCAGTTTGTTTACAGCAGGCGTTCTGGCTCTCATATACGGCGGCTACTTCCTGTCCACTTATTGGGGCAGCAAAAACATACTCTATAAGGAGTACATGAATCAACAGGGATAAAATCCCGTTTATACTGATACTGAACTCAGATAAACAAGCGTAACACCGTGCAAACGGATACATGAAAGGGGAAACTCATGACTTTAAATAACGAACCTGTCAAATGGGGACTGACAGGCAGCCAACTCAAATACATCGCCGCGGCGATGATGCTCATCGACCATGTTCATCAGATGTTCGCGGCAAACGGCGTACCCGACTGGTTCACATGGATCGGACGGCCTGTAGCGCCCATATTCATTTTTCTGTGCGCGGAGGGCTTCTTCTACACACATAGCAGAAAGAAATACATGCTGCAACTGTTCATCGGATATGAATTCATGAGCATAGCATCGACATTATTGGAAACTTTCATGCCCAATGAAAACATTGTGCTCATGAACAACATCTTCGAAACCATGTTCCTCATAACCGTTTATTCACTTATAGCCGATTTATTGCGCGGCGGCATTAAGGAAAAGAAGATATCCAAGTTTATGCTTGGTTTAGCGATCCTCCTGATATCTCTGGCTATCGCCATTGTCTCTCTCTCGCTGCTTAATTCACCGGAACTGATGCTTTCAATGCCCAAATGGGCCTTCTTCATCATTTTCAATGTGATTCCTAATGTTGTAACTGCGGAAGGCGGCGTGACCCTCGTTCTTATGGGGCTTTTATTCTACCTGTTCAGAGAAAAGCGTATTCTGCAAATAGCTGTCATTGTACTCTTCTCGCTTGTGAGTTTTCTGACTAGTTACGGCGACTCGAACGCACAATGGCTCATGGTCTTTGCCGCCTTGGGGATGCTGCTCTATAACGGCAAACGCGGCAGCGGCGGGAAGTATTTCTTCTACGTATTCTACCCGGCGCACATATACATTTTGTATATACTCGCGTGTTTACTATACTGAAACTCAGTCTAAACGGCTAAACGGCGGATAATCACCGTCAAGCTCTGTACCGTTTCTTTTCCAGATACTTCATCCCTATATACGCCTGTCCGAGCGATATTCCACCGTCGTTCGGAGGCGCGGCGATGTTGTAATATACCGAAAACCGTAATTCTCTGAGCAGTCTCAGGCTTTCTTCCATGAGTATTTTATTCTGAAACACACCGCCGCTCAGCGCCACTTTATTGACGCCCGTCTTGTCCCTTACCCGCTCACACTCAACTGCTATAACTGCGGCGACGTCCATGTGGAATTTCAACGCCAAATCCCCGATCCGGCTTCTGCCTATGTGGTTGATGGCCTCTGCAGCGGCGTTTTCCAATAGAATCGCGCATTCACCCTCGTATCGGCTTTCATCGCTTATGCCGAGCAGCGACGCCACCGCGTCAAAAAGTCTGCCCATGCTTGAACTTTCTACTGTATTGACCCCGGATTCTATGGCGCTGATCACCTCGTTCTTATAAGGATATCTGTTCTGCCCGCAATAGTCAATTATATCGGAAATGTCCACCGATATGATCGCAGGCAGGGCTTCAGACGGCGCCGCTTTTTTGCCTTCACGAGTTAGCTCTGGCTCACTCGACTTGTTATAATCATGCATATAACTTACCGCCGACTTCCACGCCGACTTCATCGATGTGTCGCCTCCTATCATAGGGACGTATTTTAAGTGCGCCATCCTCTCAAACTCCCAGCCCTCGCAAAGCAGGATCTCTCCGCCCCAGATCTTGCCGTCAGCCCCATATCCCGTACCGTCGAAAGCTACTCCTATCACGGGTTCTTTGATGCCGTGCTCAGCCATTACGGATGCGATGTGCGCGTGATGATGCTGCACGCGCAATATCCGTTCTTCGCCCTCAGCCGCGGCGCCTCTCTTTTTCGTAAGCTCGGCTGCGTATTCTTCCGCGATACGCGTCGCGGCGTAAAGGGGATGCGCGTCGCAGACGATAAGCTCCGGCTCTATCCGAAATAGCGACTTCATGCGTTCAAGTCCGTCAATATATACATTTTCCGCTTCTATGGAATCCAGATCGCCGAAATATTGACTGATATAGGCGATATTCCCCTTTGTTAGGGTGAACGCCGCCTTGAGATGCCCGCCCGCAGCGAATATCATATCGCTTTTCTCCAGTTCGTCTATGGCGTCTATATAGATCGGCGAGGGTACATATCCCTTGGAACGTCTTATCATCTGGGGACGCGCATCAATAATCCGCACTACCGAGTCATCCATACGCGTCCTGATCGCCCGGCTGTTGTAAAGCGCTCCGTCTACCAATGGCTGCCTGCTCATCGTCTCCCACATTTCCTGCTCGTCTTTTATGATCGGCATATCCGACAGGTTGGCGCTGGTCATTATGAGCGGCCCGAGTTCCCAAGCGAGCATGTACTGCGCTCCTATCGACGGGAGGAATGCTCCGATAAACCTGCTGCTCCTGCACACCTCTGGTGAAACAGCCACCTCGTTTGGGATTTTCCTCTTTTCCAGAAGGACTATAGGCCTCGCCGCTGATGTAAGCAGGCTTTCCTCTTCATCATTCACATAACAGTAACGTTTTATGATCTCCATGTCAGGGAACATAAGCGCAAACGGCTTTTCCTCACGCACTTTTATGTTTCTGAGTTTTTGCAGCGCTTCGGTATGAAACGGCGAGCAGACGAAACAGTAGCCGCCCGTCGCCTTGAAGGCTATCACCCCGCCGCCTGATATTGCGCGGATCGCACGGTGCAACGGGTCAAGGGCGCCGTCTGGCGGCCGGCAGTCTCCGCTGCGCTCTACGTCGTCTCCGCTGCGCTCTACGTCGTTGCGGCTGCCGCTGCTGCGCTCTACGTCGTCACGGCTGCCGCCATCGCGCCAGAGCAGCGTGGGACCGCACTCATGGCATGAGATGGTCTGTGCGTGATAGCGCACGTCTTCTCTATTCGTATACTCCGCTTCGCAATCCGCACACATGACAAAGTCCGCCATCGACGTATTCTCCCTATCATATGGGGTGCGATCAACTATCGTGTATCTGGGTCCGCACGACATGCAGCTTATAAAAGGATGCAGCAGCCTGCGGTTTTGCGGATCCCGAAGCTCTTTAAGACAGCGCGGACATACGGCGAGATCGGCAGGCAAAGCCGCCGCTTCATCCTCCCCGTCCGAGCTTTGAGATATGGTGAATCCACTGTATTTTGCTATATTTTTTAATGTTTCACGTTTAATATGAACTATTTCTCCGGGCGGCGGCAGTTCATCCTTGAGGTGCGACAAAAACCCCCTTATATCTTCGGCGGTATTTGTAACTGTTATCTCGACGAGGCCTCCCGCGTTACGCACTTCTCCGCATATTCCCAGCCTATCCGCGAGTTTCGCGGTAAATGGCCTGAAACCTACCCCCTGCACGATCCCCCAAATTGTGATTTTTTCAGTACGCTTATCCGTTTCTTTCATTCTACGCCTGCGCGCCTTTCCTCTCGCCTGCGCCGAAGGTTCAACCGTTGTTCCACGTCCGCGCCGTCCGGCATCCTGTTATTCCGCGCCTGCGCGCCGTCCTATTCGTAACGCACCACATTTCTGCCTAAATGTTTTGCCTCATACAATCTTTTATCCGCCTTGGCCATCATTTCCAGGGCTCTGCGCCCCTCACCGGGCAGCTCAGTCACCGCTCCTATGCTGACCGTGACGGATACTTTTCCGCATTCAGGGAGTTCAACCCGCGTATGTTCGACCTGCGAGCGAATCTTCTCGGCGATAGCGGCCGTTCCTGTCCTTGTCGCATCAGGCAGCAGTATACAAAACTCTTCTCCGCCTATCCTCGCGGCAATATCGGCGGGGCGGCGCGTAACACTGTTGAAAATGCCCGCTATGACCTTAAGCAGTTCATCACCGTTCGGATGCCCGTAGGTATCATTGAACTGTTTAAATTTATCCACATCTATCATCAGCAACGAAAGCGGCTTCCTCTCGCGCATACAGCGCCTCCATTCAAGCTCAAGCCTGCTGTCGAAAGCCCGCCTGTTCGGTATATTGGTCAGCGGATCCACAAGACTCAGCTTTTCAATCGTCTTCATGTAATCGACTATGCCTATGTGCGTTCTGACCCTCGCCATGACGATGCTGCTCCTGAAAGGCTTGGTAATGTAATCCACCGCCCCGAGTACGAAGCCTCTTTCCTCGTCATTTTCCCCGGAGAGTCCGGATATTATGATAACGGGAATGTTCCTCAAAACCGCAGACGCCTTGATCCGTTCCAACACATCAAAACCGCTTATCCCCGGCAATATAATATCCAGCAGAATAAGATCCGGTATCGCTTCCGCCGCGCGCTTCAGACATTCCTCACCTGTCTTCGCGGTTCGCACAGTAAACTCTGGAGAAAGAATCTTGTTCAGCACCGCCAGATTGGACGTTTCGTCGTCTACAATCAAGATGCTGTATCTCACATTTCCCTCCATCTTTGCCTCCATTCAGCTCACTTACCATTCTAGCGCTGCATCAACGCCGCTGTTTCGCGGCATACAGACGCAACAATATCCGGGACATCACCATTCATGATGTCCTCGCCTATTTCACACAGCACAGCATCCATGCTGACGCCCAAATCCACAAGTTCAGTCATCGCGGCGTCTATATCCCCCTCCGCCAACGCCTTTTCCGTTTTTAAGGCAATCTTGCTGAGTCCATCCGCTCCCAGCACTGCCGCGCTGCTTTTCAGCGTATGCGCCTTCCTATGCGCCGTCTTAATGTCTCCGCTCTCAATGGCGTCTTTGATCAATGCCGGATCTGAACCATGCTGTTTAGGGAAATCCCCCAGCAACTGCATATACAATTCCTCACTGCCTGCCGAGTACTCTATGCCTGCTTCCCTGTTCAGCACCCGCCCCTCTATGTGCTCAGCTTCATCAGTAAAACCGGCAGCAGCTTTCATCTTGTTCGCCGGAAGCCATCTGACCAGCGCCTTATTCAGCGCTATCGGGTCGATGGGTTTAGATATGAAGTCTTTCATACCCGCTTCGAGAAATGTTTCCCGCGCTCCTGAAACGGCATTGGCGCTCAGAGCTATAATAGGCGTATCCGCATACTCGCCGCCCATTTCTAATATTCGCCTGGCGGTCTCCAGCCCATCCATTTCGGGCATCATATGATCCATGAATATAAGGTCGTATTTTCCGTCTTTGATCCTCCTGAGGGCAGCGGCGCCGCTCTCAGCAGTATCGGCCTTTATGCCATGCCGCGCCAGATACGCCGCGGCGATCTTCAGATTTATTGAATTATCATCCACCACCAGCACCCGAACGTCGCCGTCGGCCACTGAAATATTCTCCGCCTGCTCTCTTTCGATCTTATTATAATCGCCCTTTGGCAGCGGCAGCAGCACATTAAACCGAGTTCCCTTGCCGTATTCACTCCATACGTCTATTCTGCCGCCCATCATTTCCACAATGGTCTTGGTTATAGAAAGCCCCAGTCCCGTGCCTATTATACCATGATTTATCTCGCTGTCGAATTGTTGAAACGCATCGAATAACCTTGGAAAGTTTTCACTTTTTATTCCTATCCCCGTATCTTCCACCACGAAGGCTATATATTCGGCGCCATCGCTAAAGGCTCTTTCAATCCGCAATATGACATGCCCTTTACGCGTATATTTAATGGCGTTATTGACTATGTTGACGATTACCTGTCTTACACGCAGTTCGTCGCCGTAGACTACGGCCGGTATGTCCTCAGAAAAAGAACTCACAAACTCCAGCTCTTTCTCTTCCGCCTGAAAGCGGCTCATAGAGCATATATTATCATACATCTCCACAAGGCTGAAATGTCCGGGAACCAGTTCCATTCTGCCCGCGTCGATCTTTGAAAAATCAAGAATGTCATTGATAATCTGTAAGAGCGTCCTTGAAATGATCTTTATATCGCTGAAGAATTCCTTCTGTCCCTCGTCGAGATTGTCTGTACGCATGAGGTCGGTCATGCCTATTATCACATTCATGGGCGTGCGTATCTCATGACTCATCGACGCCAAAAACCGGCTCTTGGACTCGATCGCCACCTGAGCCGCGCGGGTTTGCACTTCCAGTTCCCTGTTGCGTTCGTCGGCCTCGTGAACCTTTTTCTCCGCCGCGATCTTCTGACGAAGATCGACAGCAAAGGCCGCAAGCCTGTATCCGTTTTCCCACGGCACCCGAACAAAAGTCGTCTCGACGGGCAGTGCCTCGCCGGACGCGGTCTTGTGCATCCATTCGAATTGCTGGTAACCTGTTTCAAATGCCAGCTTATCATATTCCAACATTTTTTCAAGGCTTTTGGAACCATCGGGTTGAAACTCAGGACTCATCTCGCTGAAACGCCTTAGATATTCATCCTTGTCCTTAATTTCAAACATAGAAAGCGCGGCGTCGTTACAGAACAGTATATTTCCGTCCTCGTCCCACATTGAACACGCGTAGGGCGTCGCAGACAGCATGAGACGCGCGCTGGAACCCGCCTCCTGATTTCGCAGCTCGGTAGTGTCATAATACACTACCAAAGCACCGTCAAAGCTGCCGTCTTCGTCCGTCATCGGTGTGGTTCGCACCGTGTACCTGCGGACGCCGCCGCCTGCCGTAAAGTCGATCATCACGTCTGAAGCGATCATTTTGCCTGCTGTTTTTGCTCCTTCGAACCGATATTCCGCACCATTTACAAAATCATCGTCGCTAACGCGCCGATATAGTTCTTTATACGTCAAGCCCGTTATTTCGCCCATATCGCTCATACCGAGCAATCTGAGCAATGTATCGGTACAGTACGTGATCCGTCCTTCCCGATCCAGAAGCATCATAATCTCCGGACTGCTGGCTAAAAGCAAGCGTAGATATTTCTCCTGCTTCAGCAGCTCCGCCAAACGCGATTCCGTCAAAGAATCATCACAAAGTAAGCCTCTATTCATCCCATACCCCCCTAGATATAGTTCAATATATCACGCGGCCAAAGCCGCGCGCCCCCAATCATGCCCCTTAGAGAACCTTCAAACTCTATATTACATTTTACGTTAATTTTTTCAAATATTCAATAGTATTATTACTATAAAGGTAAATTAAAATTAATTTATAGCAAAAAATCAAGTCGCCGCCGGATTCTAGTCATAAAACCCCGCAACGGATTCGCGCCATAAAAAACCCGGACGGATTTGCGTCATAAAAAACCGCAACGGATTCGCGTCATAAAAACTGCCTGCCGGATTTTGCGTCATAAAAAACCGCCCGCCGGATTTCGCAATCCGGCGGACAGTAATAAGGCTTTAGTTATTAATTATCAGGTATTATTTATTAAGCGTTCTTTTTAGCATTCATAATGTGCTTACGTGAGTAATCCTTACCGAACATGAGGTACTCGTACTCTGCTTCCTTTACATTCTTGTACTTGGCCTTCGCCCAGATGTAGAATACCACGCCGAGCAAGACCCAAATTCCCACCAAAGCCCACTCTACGGGGATCAGACCCGCGGGGCCGATGGGCAGATAAGTCCATAGGAAGAAGAGCGCAACGGCTACGGCCACGACGCCGACGAAGGGACCCGCCGGAGCCTTATACGGCCGCGCGAGTTCCGGCTCCTTGAAGCGCACGAGCAGGAAGGACAGCGCCACCATGAAGTAAGCGACGACCGTTCCGAACGCGCTCGCATCAATGAGCCATACGAGAGCCGAACGGCCGAGGAATACTGCCAAGCTTACGATCACGCCGATGAATATAACGGAAAATGACGGAGTACCGTACTTCGGATGTACCTTGCCGAAGATCTCGGGGATCATCTTGGCGCGAGCCATCGCGAAAAGGACGCGCGAACCGCCGATGATGAAGCCATTCCAACTCGTCACTATGCCTAGTAGGGCGGCTATGATCATGATCTTGCCGAAAGCCCAGTGACCCATGACATAGGCGAAGGCGTCCGGAACGGGGATATCCGCAGCAGCGCGCACGCTCTCCGGCGCCGACATGCCGAGACCGAAGATCATGGCGATATACCAGACTGCCGCCATCAGGATCGATATGATCAAAATCTTAGAGATGTTCTTAAGCGGAATACTCATTTCCTCCGCCGCCTGCGGTATCACGTCGAAGCCGACGAACATGGCGGGGACGACGAGCATAACTGTCAGGATGCCGTGACCGGATGTGATGAGCGGCTCCATGTTCGAGACGCTGCCTTGTGTCGCACTGCCGAAGACCAACACCAGACCGCCTATGATGATCCCGCCCGAGGCCAGTGTCTGGAAGACCGTGGCCGACTTAATGCCGATGTAGTTCAGGTAGGTCAGTATGAGCGACATGATGATGCCGACGGCCATCCATGACACATATACGTCAAAACCGGCGATCGTCCACAAGTAGCCTACCTTGGGAATCTCAACCAAGTAGTTAACAGCCGTAGCGAAAGACGGTCCCTCGAAGGCCGCCACGCCGACATAGGCGAAGGTTATCATCCAGCCCGTGATCCACGAACCGGTATAGCCAAAGCCGCGATAAGCGAAAACGAGTTCGCCGCCTGAGAGCGGCAGCATCGGAGTCAGTTCCGCGTAGGTCAGACCGACGAAGATACAGAGTATAGCGCCGCCGACAAAGGCGATCATGGCGCCGAGCGTTCCGCCGTCGGCGACCCAGCCGCCGGCCAGCATAACCCAGCCCCATCCGATCATCGTACCGAAGCCAAAAGCCAGCACATCGATGTTGCCCATCGTGCGCTTCAGTACGTTTCTTTCAAAAGCATCGCTTCCCATTTTGTCTCCTTTCTGTTCTCGATAACAGATTCGATAACAATTCGATAACAAATAAGTCGATAACAAATAAGAATAATCACATGTTCCGAACAAAGACAATATCCCCTAAGTTCACCGTGTACGCCAAAAGCTTAAGGCATATAGGCAAGCCGCAATTCCAAAACCCCGTTTTGCCGCACGCAACATAACTGCGGCCGATGCTTCACCTCCCTCCTGAACTGGATAGATATCCAATGGTTTATTGGCAAACGCAAGAAATATACCATTCTGAAAATATTGAAATTCCGCAATTTTGCGAAAATTCCTCACAATCCTCCTCCCTGTTTTAAGTCAAATGGCTTTAACAAGTCCGAGGAATCAGCTGATTTCAAAACCTTTCACGTAAGTTAAAAAGGTTTATTTAATTCAACTCTACTTGTTTAATCTTGTTTATAGTACCATTCGCCTACCTTTCCTGTCAAATATTTTTTCTTGCGTCTCGCGTCGTTGTATTATTATGGCAATCTCCGGAAGCCCTCGTCACGCTCCCGAAGTCCCCTTAAGTTTCCGCTGTCATATATTTTTTTAGCTTTCTGTAAGCGTTCGCCTGACTTGTGCAAAGTATTCGGGCGATTTCATAAGAGCTGTGTCCGCTTTCCGCGGCTAAGGCAAAAAGTTGGCGCTCCGTCTCGTCCAGAGCATCCTGCAGCGGCATTATATTCCGCACGGTCACCGAAGTATCCCGCCGCGGATTGAACACCGCCGACGCGCGCACGCCGGATTCACGCCCCACGCTGCCATTCCTTTCTTCCGAGTCAAGATCAAGCCTTCCGATTTCGCCGTCGAACAATATGACCATGCGCTCCACGAAATACTCCAGCTGGCGCACATTTCCCGGCCATTCCCATGCGCACATATCGTCAATAGCGCTATCCGAAAAGAAGGTCTGCTTCCTGTGTTTTATGTTGAAAAGCCTTAAAAAGTGATCGATCAGCATGGGTATATCATCCGCCCTTTCCCTCAGGGGCGCGATGTGTATGGGGAACAGATTCAGGCGATAGTACAGATCGGCGCGAAATGTCCCCGCGGCTATCCTGTCCGTTAAAGAATTATTCGTCGCGGCGATAATCCTCGCATCGACGTCTATCTCCTTGAATCCTCCGATCCGCGTTACCCGTTTATCCTGCAGGACTTTCAGCAATTTCGCCTGCAGGGGCAGCGCCATATCGCCGATCTCGTCCAAGAGCATGGAACCGCCGTGGGCGATTTCCAAAAGCCCGGGCTTACCTCCCGCCTTGGCGCCGGTAAACGCGCCCGACTCATAACCGAAAAACTCAGACTCAAACAGCATTTCCGGTATGCTGTTGCAGTTTACCTCTATCATGTTTTTCCCGGCGCGCGAGCTTTTTGCGTGAATATACCTGGCAAGCAGGCTCTTACCCGTCCCCGATTCCCCTGTGATCAGGACAGTACAGTCAGTCTCGGCGGCCTTTTCAGCTATCTCCACCACCGCCCGCATCTGCCCGCCGAAACAGATGATTTTGTCGTCGTCGCGCACCACCGGACGCGTAAATGTCTTGCCGCGCGTTTTTTCTACATAGTGTTTAAGCTGCTCATATTCTTCTATACTCCTGGCGTTTGTCACTATCATCTCAATCGCGCCGTGATCGTTTAAGATCGGAACGCCCGTTACAATCCATTGGGTAACACGCCCAAATCTGTTTAATACTTCCTGTAATATGGTAATGCTCTTGCCTTCGCGGATGATCATGGGCGTTAGAGACGGTTTTATATGTCCCTGCTTTTCCAATTCATCAGCGCGCACATTGATATACTTAGATCTATCCAGCCCCGCCGGTTTATCAAAGGCGTTATTCGCGAAAACCGCGACTCCCTTGCCATCGGCGACAAATATACTGTCAGCGGAATATTTCAATATCTTCAGCAGCTTTGCGTTATTGTCGGAGATAGCGTCTATCAAGCGGCTCATCTCGTCCGATGTATGATAAGCCGGAAGGCGAAAAATCCAGTTGCCCGCGTATTCATCCCCTCCCAAAGGCTCTATCTGCTTTGCCGCCGCTGACAAACGCCTTATCACATCTTCAAAGAGAGCCTGCACGGCAGCGACCCTTCTCACTGAACCGCATGGTCTTCCCTCGTCGTCAACGATCAAGAGCGTATCCGCGTGTTCGAAATCCCGCATATCGACGACGTCCTCGCTCTTACGCGACTCGACGGCGCCTACAGAGGCGGCGCGCAGCGCTTCAACGAGGTTCTTGGCGTTCGCCGCAACAGCCAGAATCAGCGAACGCGCCGTCAGGAATCCGCCAATCTCACCGCGCGCCGTACGCACCCACAGAACCCCGAAGGCATCGCTCATCCCAGCTAAGACCGCTACAGCAGCATCAAGTGTATCTTCTTCATCAAGAACCGTCGCGTCCCTCAAAGGTTTTGCAATTTCTTTATATCTCATAGCCCTTCTCCATTTGCTAATCAGACTCATTGAATAAATCATACCATATCAAGAGGGATAATGCCACAATGTTTTTTTGATTGTTTTTATGTTAACCGATGTTTGCCGGCAAACGATTGTTTTTGTACCGCCTGGAAATGGCTTAATAGTATCACTTTAAGTTGTTTATCCACAGTTTTCATTTTGAGAACGGGCAACTTTATCCAAAGGCGCCTGTGGATAAATTCACTGGGGATATTCCTTGAAATTATAAGGGTTTCTCTGTTTTACATTCAAATACTCGTAAATTTTATCCACAGAAATGGTTTTATTATATCCACGTATGTTCATGTCAAAAATGCATTTTATTGGAAGTGCTTAAAATACAAAAAACGCCTGTTGGATATATTCTCCAACGGGCGTTTTTCCTCGCCGCACAATCTCGGTTTATTTATTCGTAAAATTCGCCGGTCTCTTATCCAAGAAGGCTTGCATGCCTTCGATACGATCTTCGGAGGCGAACGAACCGGCGAAGGCTTCCGCTTCAAAGGCAACCCCCAACTCCAGATCCAGTCCGATCCCCTTGTTGATAGCCAGCTTTGCCATCTTTATCGCAATGGGCGCTTTGGATATTATCGTCTTTGCCAATTTTTCAGCCTCCGCCATCAGTTCTTCAGGCGGGAACACCTTTTCGACAAGACCGATCCGCAAAGCCTCCGCCGCTTTAAGGGTTTCCGCACTCATAATCAGGTACTTCGCCATGCCCTTGCCCACAAGCCTCGACAAACGCTGAGTTCCGCCAAAACCCGGTATTATCCCGAGATTCACCTCCGGCTGTCCGAACAAGGCCTTTTCCGAAGCCAGTCTAATATCACAGGCCATAGCCAGCTCACAACCGCCGCCCAGGGCGAAACCGTTCACCGCCGCTATCACGGGCTTGTCAATATTCTCAATAAGCGACATGACTTTCTGACCCTTTATGATCAGCGCGCGGCCTTCGAAGGCTGTAAGCGTTCTCATATGCGCGATGTCCGCACCGGCTACAAAAGCCCTGCCCGTTCCTGTGAGTATTACCGCCCTGACTTCATCTGCCTTATCAATATATCCGAAAACACCGGCAAGTTCGTCCAGAACCTCGCCGTTCAGCGCATTCATAGCTTCCGGTCTGTTGATAGTCACATACCCTATGCCATCCTTTACCTCGAACAAAATTGTCTTGTAATCACCCATTGCTTCCATCCTCACTCTCTTTTATTTTTTGCTTTATACTGCACTGCTTTCTTCGTTTTCCCGCCTTTTCAACCACTGCCGCTATCGTTCTCCCGCATCACTGTCCAACCGGGTGGCTGCGCCTATGGTGGTGAATATGTTAGACGGCTATCTTTCTCCCGCATCGCTGTCCGCCCGGCTCTGTTTCTCATCCACACGGGCTATGAGAAACTCGCAAAGGTCTTTAGCCGCCGTCCTCTTCGCATACGGCTCTATCGTCTTGCGCAGATCATCAAGCCTGCCCTGATGCTTCAGAAGGGAGAATACGGCCTCCTCCAGCGGGAACGATTTGGTGACGTAAAGCGCGATACCGTTATTGAGCATGAATTCCGCGTTGCGCATCTCATGTCCCGGTATGGGATTCAACATGATCATCGGCAGACCCTTTGCGAGAGCCTCAGAGGACGTAATGCCTCCGGGCTTCGTTACGATACAATCAGCCGCATCCATCATCAAGTCGATATTGTTCACATATCTGTAAACATCCATCTTCTTCCGGAATTTCATGCGTTTGATGCGCTTATACATATCGGCGTTGTTTCCGCAGACCGTGATTATTTGAATGTCAAAAGGCAGTGTATCGATCTTGCTCAGAGCAACATCGATCTTGCCGTAACCCATGCTGCCGCTCATGACTAGAATAGTCATCTTATCGGGAGCCAGCCCAAGTCTCCGCCTTGCCTCCGTTTTCTCCGTTCTGACCGCGAACTGCGGTCTTATGGGAATGCCGAAGGGAAGAACCTTCCTGACGTCAAGCCCCTTCCTCATCATCTGAAACTCAAGTAGTTCATTCGGCGTTACGTAATAATCTATTCCGCCCGTTTCTTCCCACAGCGGATGCACCGTGAAGTCGGTCACTATCCCCGCCGTCACCGCGTCCGTCCACGCGTGATATTTCATCTCGCTCGCCAAAATAGACGATAAAACATGCGTACAGACGATAATATCCGGTGTATTCTGTTGGATGTGCTTTTTCAGATCCCACGCGAGATAAGTGTTCGTCATTTTAGGAACCGAGAACTTTCTTGATGGCGAGTTCCTCTTCACAAGTGAGTTGTACACCATGGCGGCAAGCCTCGGCGCATGAGCTGTCGACAGCAAATATCCCTTTGATACAAGGCTTGATAATTTTGGTTCGATATACTCGTAAGCGTCGATCGTCACACATTGCACGCCGAGATTTTCAAAAGCGTCCGCTACGGCGACACCCGTAGCGTGATGACCCTGCCCTGTTGAAATGCTTAGTATTAACGCGTTCATTTGACCCCTCCTGCAATAATTGTATGATTTTCATATATACTTGTCAAGTGAAATTCAGGTGAAATTATGGGAATAATCTATTTGTGCACCGCCGGAAAAGATGCTATAATAAGGCACAGCAATATCATATATTAGAGAATGAGAGGTGATTTAAAAAATGAGAATAACGGATGAGTACAAGCAAAAATGTGTATCCGCCGACGAAGCGGTCAAATCGATCCGCAGCGGCGACTGGGTTGAATTCGCTTGGGGCGCCAGTTGTGCGGGACTTATCGGCGAAGCACTGGCCAAACGCAAGGACGAGCTTACGGACGTAAATCTGCGAGGCGGCGTCATTATAAGCCCTCTGCCCTTCATAGAGGCCGATCCCGCCGGTGAGCACTTCACATGGAATAGTATGCATATGGGCGGTTCCGAGCGCAAGCTTGCTCAGAAAAATCTTGCCTACTACCTGCCGATCAAGTATTCCGAACTGCCGCGCTATATCCGCGAGAATTGCACGACTGACGTTGTAGCCATTCAGGTCTCGCCTATGGACAGCCACGGGTATTTCAGTTTCGGCGTTTCTATCACGCACTACGCTGCGGCTCTCGAAAATGCCCGCACTATTATTGTCGAGGTAAACGAGGATATGCCCAGGGTGCACGGCGGCTATGATCATGTCATCCATATTTCTAAAGTGAACTACATCGTTGAAGGCGGACACAGTGGTCTTCCCGTCCTGCCATCGGCGGCGCCGTCCGATATAGACAAGAAGATCGCGGGTTTTGTTCTCCCCGAGATCGAAGACGGCTCGTGTATACAGCTCGGCATCGGCGGTATGCCGAACGCGCTGGGAATGATGCTCGCGGAATCTGACCTTAAGGATCTGGGCATACATACCGAAATGCTGGTTGACGGATTCGTCGACATGGTCGAAGCAGGCAGGGTTACAGGCGCCCGCAAGAACATCGACAGGGGTCGTATGGCCTACTCTTTCGCCGCCGGAACCCAGAAACTCTACGACTTCATGCATGACAATCCCTCCATAGCGGCTTATCCTGTGGACTATACCAATCATCCGTTCATAGCTTCCCAGATCGACAAACTCATATCGATCAACAGCGCCGTGGAGATCGATCTCTCCGGGCAGGTGTGTTCCGAGAGCGCCGGTCCTTATATCATCAGCGGCGCGGGCGGCCAACTTGATTTCGTGGAGGGCGCTTACAACTCGAAAGGCGGTAAGACCTTCATCTGCCTGCCGTCTACATTCAAGGATAAATCAGGCGCGGTGAAATCCCGTATACGTCCGATGGTCACGGAAGGCGCTATCATCACCGACACCCGGCCTTGTGTGCAGTACGTCGTTACCGAGTACGGCAAGGTGAACCTGAAGGGCATGTCGTCCTGGCAGCGCGCGGAGGCTCTGATTTCGATAGCCCATCCTGATTTCCAGGACGAACTCATCGCCGAAGCGAAAGAACTCAGAATCTGGCGTAAAAAGACTAATTAATATTGTTTTTCTGCAAGACCGTACACCCTCGGCTGGACGGTCTTGCTTTTTTATAGCGTATAAGCAAATATTCGATATTTTCAAAATATTAAAACATTGTTTTTGACTTAGTTTGCGTATTGACACGCATTATAAAGCTGTGTTATCTTTTCATTATAGTGTAATATATCAGATTCAGGAGAGCGTACTATGTCGATTTTTTTCGGAATTTCACAGAACCAATCCGCCCGTACTCTTCCCCTAGAGCATTCTTTCCTACGTTCTTTCAAATTGTTGCCTCTACCCGGGTTCATACCCTGGCAGACATAATAATCCAATATTGTATTTATTTAGCCGTTTTCTATTCATCAAATTCAACAAATTAAGGAGGGATGTACCATGAACGCACAAGAACATGTATCCGAGCTGATTCAAAAAGCGAGAGCCGCTCAGAAAATCTTCGAGGAATACACACAAGAACAGGTTGACACAGCTGTCCGCGCCATAGGCAAGGCTGTGTACGACAACGCTGAGATGCTCGCACGCCTAGCCGTTGACGAGACCGGTATGGGTAACTACGACGACAAGGTTATGAAGAACAAGGGCAAACCCAAGGTGACTTGGCAGAAGCTCAAGGGCGTCAAGAGCCGCGGAGTGCTGCGCTACATTGAGGAAAGCGGCCTTGTAGAAGTGGCGAAACCGATGGGAGTTATCGGCGCTATCACACCTGTGACCAACCCTGTCATGACCCCTGTTCATAACGCCATGATCGCACTGAAGGGCGGCAACGCCATCATCCTTTGCTCTCATCCTAAAGGCGACGCTTCCGGCAAAAAGACTGTCGCTATCATGCGTGACGCGCTTAAAGCTATCGGAGCTCCCGAGGATCTGATCCAGGTCGTCGAAGAATCCACCGTGGAAACATCCGGCCTCATCATGCAACTAGCCGACGCCTGTATCTCCACCGGCGGTCCCGGAATGGTCAAAGCAGCCTACTCCAGCGGCAAACCCGCATTCGGCGTAGGTCCCGGCAATGTTCAGGTACTCATCGATCGTGACGCCGACATAAACGACGCCGTGGCCAAGATCATCCGCGGCAGAACCTATGACAACGGCGTGCTTTGCACATGCGAGCAGTCCGCCTTCATGCCTAAAGAGAAGGAAGCTGACGTCATTGCCGCATTCAAGGCTCAGGGCGCTTATTACGCCGACGATGCCGAGACTGTCGACAAGTTCCGCAAGGCTGTATTCACAGACGGCGCCATCACGAAATCACTGGTAGGCGCGAAACCCTATATCATCGCCAAGGCGGCGGGTCTTGACATCAGCGAGGACACCAAGGTCATCGTTCTCAGAATCGAAAAAACAGGCAAGGACGAGCTGCTCGCCAAAGAGAAGCTTCTCCCTGTGTTAAGCGTATATGTGTATGACTCTTGGGAAGAAGGCGTCGCGAAAGCCGCAGCCAACATCGAGAGCGAAGGCACGGGACACAGCTGTGTTATTCACTCATTCACGAAAGAACACATTGAGTACGCGGCGACCCGCATAAAGGTATCGCGTTTCTCGATCAACCAGATAGGTTCTAACAGCCTCGGCGGAACGCTTACAAACGGTCTTAACCCGACGGCTACTCTCGGTTGCGGTACATGGGGCAACAACAGCTTGAGTGAGAACCTTTGGTTCCATCACTTGATCAATGTAAGCCGCATCGCTTATGAGATACCAAACGCTCCAAACTATACCGACGAAGAAATATGGGGGTAACTTAAGTTTTGCAATGCCCGGCTAGTGAGGGAATATCCGGACACAGGTCTATGCTGACGCGGCGATATATAAGAATGGCTATTTGTTCTTCTCCTTTACTTTCGGCATCTCCCAAGTATTAACTAGTTAAGCAATCTGTCTTTGCCGTAGTATTCACAAGGAGGGGTAATAATGGCACATCAAGATTTGCAGAAGACTATCAAACTAAAAGATTATTTCATGCTCGGGTTTGGCTCTATCGTCGGCGTCGGCTGGGCGGTTTCGCTGAACGCGTGGATCGGCAACGGAGGCGGCGCCGTACCTGCATTGATAGGTTACGCCATCGCCACGCTTATAATGATTCCCATCGGTCTTTGCTATGCTGAGATGACTCCGGCGATGCCGGTGGCGGGCGGCGTCGTTGCATTTACAACAAGGGCGTTCGGCACTTTGCCCTCATTCATAGCAGGTTGGTTCGTCGTACTGGCTTACATCAACATCCTCCCTTGGGAGGCCATCTACATTAACGACGTTCTCAGCCTGTTATTCCCCGTTTTGAAGAGCGGTGAGCCGCTCTACGTACTGGGCGGCGCGGGCATTTACCCTAAGGCGGTCATTGTCGGAATTATCCTGTCCTGCATCGTCATAGGTGTGAACTGGGTGGGCGCGCAGCTCGCAGTTAAGGTTCAGACCTTCTGTACTACACTGATATTGGTCGCGGGACTTTTTGTTATAATATTCGGACTGCTGAAGCTGGATCTCATGAACTTTCTCCCCTTGCATAACGACGTCATGAACAAGGGGCACAGTAACTTCGGCGGAGGTCTGTTGACTGTCCTTGCGATGGCGCCGTTCTTTCTGGCAGGTTTCGATACTATCCCGCAGGGCGCGGAAGAGGGTTCCAGCGGGTTGAATTTCAAAAACCTGGGCAAGGTTTTGCTTGGTTCTGTACTGTCGGCAGGTCTTTTCTACTGTCTCATCATCTTCTCCGTGGGAGGCGCAATGCCCTGGGTTGAGTTCGCGGGACTTGAAAGACCAGCCGTTTCCCTTATGTTCCAACAGCTCTATCCGGGAATGATGGGCGAGTTCATGTACTGGCTTACTATGATAGGCGCTCTTGCGGGTCTTTTTACCACATGGAACGGCTTTTTCATAGCCGGTTCACGGCTGGTACTGGGAATGTCCAGGGCGCGGCTGCTACCCGCGTTCTTCGGCAAGATACATCCCAAGTACGGCACGCCGATGGGCGGCAATATACTCTGCGCCATCGCTACATTTGCGGGGCCGTTCATAGGCATAGGACTCATCGACCCGCTGACCATCATCGGATCGTCCGCATTTATTATCGGTTGGCTGTTTACCGCGCTTTCCTGCTGGAAGCTGCGCGCGTCGGAGCCGGATATGATCAGACCGTTTAAGATGCCCGGCGGCGTCGGCATGGCGATAATAGCGGTAGTGATCTCAATGACCTTGTTCCTAATCACCGTCATCCCGTCCTCGCCCGGATATATGGGCAACGTAGGCATGGCTTACCTGATAGGATGGATAGTACTGGGCGCGTTACTCTACATCGGTTCAAAAAAATATCGCGATTCCATCTCCGCAGAACAGCGGATAGGGTACTTGTTCAGAGCCATGAGGGCTGAAGGCGAAGAGGCGTAAATAAAATTATACATTGTGAAATGAAGGAGGATTGAAAAATGTTACTCAAAGATGTTAATCTCACACCGGAAGAGGTTAAAGAACTAGCGAAGAAGTACATGGTCGAAACATATGAAAGGTTTCCTTTTGTAGCGTGTAAGGCCAAGGGTATGTATCTGTATGATGAGAACGGCGTTCCCTATCTTGACTTTTATGGCGGCATAGCCGTTAACAGCGCAGGAAGCTGTAACGACAAGGTAGTCGCGGCTGTTCAGGATCAGGTCGCTGATATCATGCACACCTTCAACTATCCCTACACGATTCCGCAGGCGATACTTGCCAAGCTCATCTGCGAAACCGTCGGAATGGATAAGATATTCTATCAGAACTCGGGTACTGAATCCAACGAAGCCATGATCAAGATGGCAAGAAAATACGGCGTTGACAATTATGGTCCCAACAGATATCACATAGTAACCGCCAAGGCGGGCTTCCACGGCAGAAGCTACGGCGCTCTGTCCGCCACCGGTCAGCCTGACAACGCCTGTCAGCTCGGCTTCAAGCCCATGCTTCCGGGCTTCACATACGCCGACTATAATGATCTCGACTCATTCAAGGCCGCAGTGACAGACGACACCATCGCCATCATGCTTGAGCCGATTCAGGGCGAAGGCGGCGTCATCCCCGGAACCAAGGAATTCTTCCAGGGAATCGAAAAGCTCTGCCGTGAGAAGGGTATGCTCCTGCTCATCGACGAGATTCAGACAGGTTGGTATCGTACCGGTCCCGCTATGGCATTCATGAACTTTGGCATCAAACCTGATATCTTCTCGATGGCAAAGGCCATGGGCGGCGGTATGCCCATAGGCGCCATCTGCGCTACGGAAAAGGTAACCAAGGCCTTCAATCCCGGTTCCCACGGCACCACTTACGGCGGCAACCCCGTGTGCTGCGCCGCCGCTTATGCGCAGATCAGCTACATGATCGAGAATAAACTCGGCGAAAACGCCACGGAAGTAGGCAATTACTTCATGGATAAGCTTCGCGCTCTGCCCCATGTCACAGAAGTCCGCGGCGCGGGTCTGCTTGTAGGCGCTGTGCTCGACATCCCCAAAGCGCTTGACGTGAAGCATGGCTGTATCGACAGGAAACTGCTGGTCACCTCCATCGGCGCCAACGTTGTGCGTATGGTTCCGCCGCTTATCGCGACTAAGGAAGACTGCGACAAGGCCGCCGCGATCATCAAGGAGTCGATCGAGGCTCTGTAGGCCGCTGCATCCATCCTACATACGATCCGACATACGATCTAAAAATCGTAAAGCCCGGGATTTATGATTCATCCCGGGCTTTTGTATTGTCGGCAGACCATTGTTCACGGCAGCCTCGTATTACTCTCGTTAATCGTACCTGCCGCCCGCAGCGCGCTCATATATGACACCGACGGCAGGCAGAATTACTCTCGTTACTCGCACCTGCCGCCCGCAGCCGCTATGCGGCGGTTCTACGACCGTGAGTCTATTACAGCCGCGGTCAAGCCGCCGAGCGCGTCATAGGCTGTCGCTTGTTCCGCTCCTATTTTAAAAAGATCTCCGTTCAGTATAAACTGCACAAAGCGCGCGCCGCCGTCGTCGCACACATAAACGTCCACGCCGTTTACATCCGACTTTATAGCACCGGCGCCGCCTGAAATCCCGATATCATAGACATCTCCCTGGATTTTCACGCATGATATATACACCTTCCCGTTGTCGGTATTTTTGTATCTGTATTTGTATACATACTCCACGGAATATCCGCCGTCGTCGCTTTTCTCTACAGTGAGCGATTCCAACTCGAATCCTGTCGGCGTAGGCTCAGGCACCAGCAAGTCGGGAAGGAATTCTTTAGCTATATTGATCTCACCCATAGAGCCTATGGTCAGCGTAGCGGCGCCGTCAAGTACGACGTAATTCGCCGCGTCGGGATGCTTTCCTATTTCTGCCAAAATCGCTTTCGCACTGTCCCATACATTTGCGGTCTTGAGTTTCAGCCCTTGAATAGCCTCTGCATTAGCGAAAACGCTAAAGACGCTTAAAATCATAAGAGTAGCAACGAACGCGGCTATCGCATCGCCAATCAGCGGGTTTTTCTTCTTGCCCGCGTCCTGCATAGCAAACCCACCGCTTCGGCTTGCTCCTTCATCATTACGATTCTCGTGTATCCGCTCAACGCTGAAAAAGCTCGGATCCATTTCACGGATCTTGTTCACGATTCCAGCCACCTTGATGTCGGTGTCAGTTCGTTCGGAACTCACTATATTCCTGCCGCCGTTCATCTCAGTCCATCTCCACCCGCGTTAATACTTTGATATCTTATGCGAATAGTATATCATGCAAGACGCCAATCCGCAATGTTTTTTGCGGCAAAAGTAAAATTTGAAATTAAGGCAAGGTCAGGAACGGTCATGATACGCGCTGCCGTTTCTGCATTACTTCCCCCAGCATTTCTATCCGCTTGCAGAGCGCATCGCAAAGAATATCACACCGGGCTTGGTCGATGAAAAGAGAATCCCCGACGATTTCACGGAATTCCTCATCAATGCCATCCAGCGCCGTCAGGTCAATCCAATCAAGCGAGAACGCCGGCTTGATCTGTTCACTGTGTCTGGTTCGAAATGGTTTACACGGCGATTTCAACGCGTCGGCGTGAATCATGCTCAGAGGCGCTGAAAACCAAAAGGATGTGCCGTTGTCATAGATCGGCGCAGACCCAATCCACTCCAGCGTGTCGGCATTGCGCAAGACCCCAAAATTGTTTTGATGCCTGTCTTCATTGACAATCAGATAGTCCAGCGCTATCATTCGGTCAAGCTCTTCACGTACGTCCGGAATGCCCAAAGCCTCGCAGCAATTCAAGTAATGCCTGTAAACCGACACATGGTTTTCCTTTTTCTGCGTCTGCATGATATTCCATGCACTGATGAGTTCAGTTTGGGGCGTCACAAAATTCTCACATACGCTGAACGGGTATTCGTCCTGCATCATCAGTTTATAGGAAACATGCGGAATGCCCAAGCGCCGCATTATGGCGCTCGCCAAAACTTCGTTGTAGGGTTCTTGTTGTGTAGCGCCGCTGCCTCCCTTAACAAGGCAGCGCTTACCATTCATGATAAGCCACTTCTTACGCAACCACCCATCTGAAGTATTATCCGGAGACATCAAGCTGATCTCCGCGCCGTTTGTTCCTTTTCCAAGCAGGATGTCGCCAAGATCCTCGGAAAAATGGTTCCCAAAGAAATTGACATTTGCCCATTTCAGAGAGGCGCGCGCCGGACATATCCAATATTGGTCGGACAAGCTTAATCCGAAGCACTTATCCAGTAAGTTTTGAGTAGACGACAACTCCAGTAGTTGCAAAGCATCTCCGATACCCTGGCGGTTTGCGGGAATAGCGCGCTTCTTCCACCACTCATTCAGAGCGGCGCGGTCAATTTCGCTTTTTTTGACTGCAACACCTATAGGCACATGATCCGCAGCATAAACGCTCCCTATCTTCGCAATAAAACATGCCGCGTCGTCAAGCGCCAAATCGGTTACATGAGTATCTTTGTGCATCAATTTGTAATCCAACGCGTTATTCCGCCTCTCATCAGATACGATCTGTCAAAATTATATCATAAACTTGCTGACCCATCAATTATATTGTGTCAGGCGCGATCCATACGGGAGCGGCTTTTTCGCGTGCGGTTCGTAGCGTGCCGGGCGCTGCTTTCAAGAGTTCGAAATTAGCGCCCGCCCGAAGGGATTGATCACAACGCCGCAAAGCCTTGAGTCATCCACGACGATATGCTGGAGCATGTCAAATGGCAATGAAGACGCGCCGCCATTGGGAGACGTCCACTTACCGAATTCATCCTCCGATGTAAACGCAGGCAGGAAGAGTTCGTTTTTCTGCGTCGCAAGCAGTGAAAAACCCTTAGCTTCCGGCGAACGCGGCACAAAGTAAGACGATGAGCGCATACGCCTTGTGAAGAATGCCCTTACATCTCGTCCTCCCGCGCGCATATACCCTAACTGTTCGTCCCAATCTTTAAAATCTTCGTGATCCTTGTGTTCTTCGCCGTTCATATGTGCGCCTTTCCGCCATAGCTTTATTCTGCGCGTTCCAAATACCGTTGCAGCAGCGTCGCGGCCTCGGCGCGCGTCGCCGTACCCTCGGGCGCCAGCGTCGTCTTCGTGCGGCCTGTGAGAAGCCCGCCGTTGACCGCCCATGTCATCGCTTCCTCCGCCCAGCTTGATATCTTCTCCGCGTCGGTGTAGTCACTTGTACCGCCCTCCGTCTTCGGGCTGCCTGAGTAACGGTATAGCATGGCTGCGAACTGCTCGCGCGTGATCTCTCCGTTAGGGTTTGTGCCGTCTGTTATGCGGTTCGTTATGCCCCATTCGACCGCTTTTGAGTACCACGTCTCGCCGCCGTTCGTGTCTATACCGGCCTCCCGCGCCAGTATGGTTATGAGCATGGCGCGTGTTAGCGCCGTCTGCGGCGCATAGGCCGAGTCGCCTGTGCCGTTCATGAGACCCTTTGCGTAAACGTAACGTATGGCCTTGTAGTACCAGTCTCCCCTCTTGATGTCCTCAAACGGGCTGATCCATTCACTGACGAAGTATTCTCCTGTCTCGGAGGTCGTAAACACCATCTTGCCTGTCGCTGCGTCGTATTTTGCATCCTTGATCTCTGTATAATCTCCGTTCGCGCCGAGTTTGTAGACTGTAAGCAGCTCTGCGTCATCGTCCGTATTCTTTGTGTATGGAAGCGATACGGCGACGCTTCCTCCTAGCTCTGATATCTCTGCGCCTCCTACCTTGACGGTCAATGAAAACGCCTTGTTGCTCGTCTTAAGGGTCTCTGTTTTACCCTGATCTGCTATGATCACTTCGAGCGTGTCGCCTGTCTTGGCCGCTATTGCGGTCAAGGCTTCTTTGCTGAAGCTCATGTCTCCTACGGGTGATTTGACGACTAATTCGAATCCGTTGTCTGCAATCTCCTTTGCGGAGGATTTGGGCAGTGTCACATCGGCGATCTTTGTACTCTCGTTGCCCTTTACTGTGATCGACACGGCTGTGGATTTGTCTTTCTTGGCCTTGTCTACGGCTGCTTTGACGTCTTCGCTCTTGACTACGACTTTCGCTGTGCCGCCTCCGAGGCTTTCTTCGGCCTTGATTTCACTTGTTGATGCAGTCCCTGAAGTCCCGCCCGGCGTTTTCGCATCCGCTGAGGTAGGCAGGCGATCAGGCGCGTTAAGCCATTTGTTGTACTGTGAACCGTCGCCGAGCGTGGGGTATTGCAGATCGCTGAACCAGTCGCCCACCTCGTGGCGATAGTCATTCACGTAGTGCCATACCACCTTATCGCCGTCGTGTAATGTCTGTTCCTTGATCCCGTAACCGGGGTGGCTGCCGTTTACTGTGTACATCCACCCTGAATAAGAGCCGTTTGTGAACTCGGACAGACGGTAGGCGCCGAGAACGGTAGGCGCTGTGATTGTTTTGACGTAGTTGCTCTCCGCTCCTGTCTGTGAAAGCCCCGCGCCCTGAATCGCCAGCATGAACAGGTCATACATAGTAGCGCCCCTGTTTAGTGTGTAGCTGCTTGTCGGTATCCATGTTACGTATTCGGAATCGTTTACGCCCGCGCTGAGGTTTACGTCCTTGCTCGCCCGTGTAGCGCCTATCAGGCGAAAGCTGACAGATATCCCGCTGTCACCTGTAGAGCCGCCTGTCGTTTCAAGCTTGGCTATGGCTTCAGACAGCGCGGTCTTCGCCGCGTCTACTTCTTCTTGCGTGGCTGACGGCTTCGCTTCTATGGTCTTGGCTGCCGCAAGCACGTTTTTCAGATTATTGAGGCTTGACGCGGTATAGGACGCCGGGCTTTGCACAGCGGCTTCCGCCTTCGCTATCAGTGCGGAAAGTAGGGTCTTGTCAACGGCGGGCGTGGTGTCTGTAATCAGAAGCTTCGCATCGCTCATGTCGTAGAGCGCCGGTAGCTTCTTCACGAAACGCTCATAGGCTACAAGTGCGTATGCGGCCTGATCCGTGGCCATACCGTCGACTGCTCCGTCCCATGTGTGTTTGAATCCTCCGTTCGCGTCCGCGAAGCTCAGCAAAAAGTCGATCGGACTCTTGCCGTTCTTGATAAAGTTCGTATCCGTGTCGGCATCTATGCCCAGCGCGGAAAGCGCGACGATAAGCTGTGATATGTTTTCTGAGGATTTATCGCCCCAGGCTATAAACGTGCCGTCGTCCTGCTGCGCGTTTGACAACCAAGTTATCGCTCTGCTTATAGCCTCTTCGACCTCGGCTTGTGTTCTGTACGGCGCAAGCGCCTGTAGGCACATCGCTGTGATATCGGGATCGGGATTAGCGCCGCCGAGCGACCAACCGCCCCCGCTGATTTCAGCCTCCAGTATCGCGTTAACCAAGGCTTCGCGCGCGCCTGTGAGTTCATATCCGCCCGAATCAATGGCGAGCAGCGCATATATTGCGCCGTTGATTCCCTGTCTGTTCACCCACGTCATATCCGCTAACGGTGCGACAAGATTATTGCCTTCGACATTTGCCGCGTTTAGACCGATCGCCGTCAGGCCGAGTATGGCGCGGGAATTCTCCGTGGATCTGTTCTCGTCTATCTTCGCCTTGCCGTTTATCTCCGCGAACACGCGGCTGTAGTAGCCATCGTAGTAAGCGGCTTCTGTATATCCGCTGCGGGCTAGGGCTAGTATCGTCCATTCCCCTCCGCCCGTGCCGAATACGGGCGTCGGCACGCTTGTACGCAGATACGTGAGTGCGCTTGCAAGCGCTGTCTCGTAGGGAATATCCGGGGTATCCGGCGGGATCAGCCAGCCGTTCGGGTACTGCGGCGTACCGCCGTCCATATCTGTTTCCAAGTAAAAGTCGTCCACATAGTGCCAGATAATCTCATCGCCCGCTTTGACTTGCTGCGCGCGCAAACCCTGCGACGTATGTACGCCGTTCACCGTGTACATCCAACCTGAGTTCGAGCCGTTGTCCGCTTGCGTGAGCATTCCGCCACCGTATTTTGCGGGGATTGCAATTGCGCTTATGTAGTTTTGCTGTCCCTCGGTGTAGGAGAGTCCGGCATTACCGAGCGCCCAATCGAATACATCGAACACGGTAGCGCTCGTTTTGCCTGCCATGGAATATTCCACGGGGTTGATCCAGTTCTGATATTCGGTCTGCGCGCCGTAGCCCGGCTTGTCCGCATGCTTAGCCGCGCCCACAAGACGGAATGTAACGACATTTTTAAGCTCGTCTGACGGCGTCACCGTTAGGACTGCCCGCGCATATGTGAGTTTGTTCGGGCTGCCTAGCTTGGCCGATATTATGTGCGCGCCCAGGGCAAGGTCTCCGGTATGAATGGTCACGTTTCCGTTTTCATCAGTTACGAGATCGCTTGCGCCGGTCATGACGCTCTGTGCGGGATTGCCGTCTATGTAAATCTGCGCGTTTTCAATCGCAGCGCCCACCGTACCGTCTGTACCGACAGGCTTGCCGCGCAGTGTAAATGCAATGCTTCCACCTTTAGCAACGCTGATTTCTTCGTTCGTAAACCACGCGCGTTGTTGTCCGCTGTTGTTTTCGTTGTAGTACAATACGATCTCATCATTCGGTTTAACAAGTGTTTTCCAGTAATCCGCCGTGACAAGTCCGTTAGCCTCTAAGACCCAAGCCGCGCCCGCAAGCGGCTCACCGTTTATCGTAACGTTCGGCGTCAGCTTCCCCTGATAGGCGGTGAAATCGATCTGCGGCTGTCTGCCGCTCAGCGCGTCGATCAGCGCGTGGAGCACGGTGTAACCGCCTGGGTTGTATTCGACATAGCCCTGCCGCGCCAGATCCGCCGGGGTTTTGCCCGCGTCGTATTCAATCACTCCGTCGTATAGCACGGTGTTTTGCGATATGATCTTAAGCTTTGCCGCTCCTGACGCTTGGTTCAACTTGTCGGCATCAGTGAACGCGGGGATGAATACACTCTCTGTATCCTTCTTTACGTCGAAGGCGCCTGTCTTGGTCACATAGCCTGATTTTTCAACATAATATCTGTAACCATCCGCGACTGGCAGCGGCCATGCGCCGTCTTCATCTTGTGTGACCCTCGCGCCGTCCGGCTTACGGATGGTAAGCGTTGCGCCTTCGTCGACTGCTATCGTGAAAGCCGGCGGCGCCGCGCCGCGTTTCACCTTGATGGTATATGTAACTGTATTTTTCGTTCCTGTATCTGTGTCATTGTCCGCCGCTATTCCGACAACGGTGATAATCGTTTCATCACCGGTGAGCGCAATAGGAGATGACTCTCCATCGCTTACGGGCATACCGTTTACCGTTACACTTGTAACTTTACCGTTCGGCTCAGTAAACGGGCGAACATTTACCCTTACATTGTTTACATTATATGGAACTTCTGCGATGTAGCTGCTGCGCGTGGCGAGGAAACCGTAGCCGAGTGAAAGAACGGGTTTGTCCCCATCGCCCGACAACTCCGCGCTTGTATCCACTGCGGCGGGGCTGCCGTCCGCGTCCGCCGCGAACAGACGTCCGCTGTAATAGTCTGCATCCGCTTTGTTGTCGAGATTCAGCTGTACATCTTGGATATAGGGGTATCTCCCCCTGTCTTCCTCAAGTATTCGGCGAAATGTATATGCCACCGGATTGCCGGCGTTCAAATCGTCGGGTGTGATAATCGCTTCAAGAAATCCTTGATTCGTACTGCCCCAGTCGGAAACGGAAATGCTGTCCATTACAGCCCTATCACTATAAAACCATCTAGCGGCTATGCTATCTGGATGTGTAGAAACCCAATTTCGGTAATATCCCTTCCCGTTTACCGCATAAAAGTGTAATGCGGTCGATACGTAAATATTGCCATTTTCCGCACGGGCAAGGGGGACGTCGAAATTCCTGAAACGCCCGATGTCAGGCAGACGTGTTTCCGCTTCAACCGAAGTAGTATAATAACTAATGCCACTGGGCAAGGCATATTCATTTTTCTCCTTCTCACGTGCAAAGACATCATCCTCCACGTAAAAAGAGATATCTGGTAATATAGAGAAATCGCCTGAAACTGCGTCTGCGTTCAAATTCGCCTTAACGCCGTTTTCCCCGATACTGTGATGCGCTCCCGATGCGCTTCCCCAACCTGATGACGTTGCAACGCCTTTGCTTAAGGTAGCGGCGCCCGGTTCTATGAATGTTAGATTAAGCAAATTTTTATTCGCAAAATCATAGCCGACGTCGCTGACACCTCGCATGGTTGCTCCCCACGAAGTCTCATATACAGCGTGCATACTGCCGGAATTATAGATTCCAGCCAGCTTTATCGGCGCGGACTCAACCCCGTCAAAGAATATCTGTACGGTGTCGCCGAGAGCTGCATTGTCCCCTTTTTTCCAATCAGGATTGCTGAGGTTTGTAATATTTACGGTCACGCCCTTGGCCTTGATCACGTGGTATTGTTTGAAATCCTGCGAACTTGCCGCCACTTCAACGATATTCCGCCCTTCTTTGAGGTTGATAGTATAGCTGCCGTCCGCATTTGGTCTGTATGTCGTCCATTTGTCCGCCTTATTCCATTCGTCGGCGAGGCCGCCATTGTGCAGCGGGTCGTGAACGCGCACGGAAATATAGCCGTTGTCGACAGCGGGCGTGAATGTGTACTCCGCATAGTCGGAGACATCGCGGTCGAAATAATACGTGTTGGTTTCCTGCGCTTTTATGTTGGTCTGAAGATTTGTGGGATTTGCCGCAGCAGGATTTGAAACAGTATTCACGATGAAAATACCTTCGTGAACAGGATCGGTTTCAGGATAGAACACATCGGTTTGTGTGGGAGTAAAGCATCCGCTTTCATCAACGCTTGCCTTGCCCTCAGTATATGTCTTATACCACTGCAAGGGATCATACGTCACCTTAACAACGCTCAGACCGGCATTACCCGATGATATGATGAAGGAATCCCGCCCCGGATTGTTTTTAGACGCGGCACTTACTTGCCCGCTTAGATTGAGCACCTCAACGCGGTAGTCGGGATTTACGAAAAAGTTCGCCATTGTATCGTCTAACGCCAATCCCTGCCAAACCCGCAGCGGCACCAGTTCAAATGTAGAATTTTCCGGCATCACAAGATGCTGGGCGTCATTTATATTCAAATAAAGGTCATTCGATCTGTGCCCTTGCCGCGTTCGTGTGACCTCACCAATTGTTTGCAAATTCAGGTTTACTGACTTTATTTCTTTTTCAGTATTTTGCGCTCTACCGATATTTTGTAGTTCAACGGCTGTTTTCACAAACGGGCTGCTCCCACCGCCGGCAAGAACAGTACAGTAATACGGTAATCTAGCCTTGTATATATCGTAACCGTCCACATTTTCACTTTCGAGTGTCACTGTATTAAGAATGCGAAATGGTGTAAAATGTGCGCCAACTTTATTGAAGAACATTATCGGAGCGCCGTGTGTGACCTTTACTTCTATTTCTGTTAGCGCCGCACCTCTTTGGTTCGGGAAGTGGTTTGAACCTGGTGTAAACAACATCAGATCAGTAATCTGATTCTTTACTTGCAGGCTGTAATCATTTATGGCATAATCAGGATTTGACGGATCCACCCGAAAATCCACATACTTATTTAGCTGTGTGCAAATCAAATATTCTACAACTGTCATTAATCCTATGGTGTCTGATGCATCCCCAACTGTAACGGGATCGTGAATTGGCTTTACTTCATTCTGAAGCATGTCAAACATTGTTATCTTGACATCGTAGACCTCTTCCGTTTCATCAATGTAAACACATCCATATTCGGCCACGGCGAACTTCACAGGTAAGAGATAGAATACCTGTACTGCGGTGCCGTCGACATCCACCAGGAACACACCGTCCGCCGTCTGCTTGCGTGAATCTCCGCCGCCGGCAAATGTACGCCAATAATAGTAGCCGGGTTCGCATTGGAATGTGACATGTGACCTGTTAGCGGTGTCTATTGTTGCATTGCCAATGTCTACCTTGCTGTCAGCCGAAAAATCTTCAGTTCTGTATACTTCAAGCTGGTCGCCGGTTATAGCCGTAACTGCTGAAATGCCTTGAGCCGGAACAGCTGCGATAGATCTTAGGCTGTAATTTATGGTTATAGTGCGCAGATCAGCCGAACTGACTGCCTCGGCCGATTCGGCCGCAAAGGCGGAACCTATGGCAGGCGACAATCCAAACGACATTGCCGCGATCAGAATTGCCGCTATAATAGATTTGAATTTATGTAACTTCACGAAAAATGCATCCTTTCTTAAAACGCTTATTAACGAAAAATCGCGGGGAGGCGTGAAAGTTCACCGCTCCCCGCGCTATTAAACTATGCAGCGATCACCTAGGGATTGATGATATCCGGGAATAATTCATCATCATAGTAGTCGCCGAATTTCAGTACAACATAGTCTCCCTCGGATAACTTGTAATCATCCATGGTGATTATTTTAGACATGGGATCTACATTATACTGGCCGGGTATCCTCGGATCCGCTTTATAAACGCGGTACAACCAGCCGTCAGGAAGGGTTGTTGGGTGCGGCACGCCATTGATCGTGATGGATTCGATGCCGTCAAATCCCCGTGCCGACGTCCAACTGTCCGCTGCTTTTTGAAAATATACCGCATTGGCAAATCCATCCAAAGCCGTCACATAGGAACGCCCTATATGCGCTCCGCTGTAATAATCATTCCCAGATGCGCTGAATGGTCTAGGCGTTACTGACGGCAGACCTGTGTCCGGATCGTAAATCGCATATATCAATCCGCCCACGATCACGTTAGGGTCGTCCTGTACCCTCTCATTCGTTACAACAAAGGTGAAATCAGCTCCGGGCAGATCAACGTCGGCAGTATACGTCGCCTTTACGCTGTACGGACCTGTATCCGGAGCATTGGCATAGTACGATGAAAAGTACGCCTCATATGCCGGTGCTTCGCCAATAACGGAACCGAAATCATAGTCGAATTCACTTTCAAAATCCAGTGAAGCTATGTTGCTCAGCGTGCCTGGCGTATTATCCGACCAGCTTATGTCCGCCGCGCTGAATCCTGATGGGAACGGCGCTAAAAAATAGATACCTGAAGCCGATACGCCAAGCGCGAACTCCGTGTATGCGTCAATAAATTGCGACTGTGTAACATCGAAGGTAAACGCCGGATATTCCGGAACTGTCGCCAATATCTCCGGCGGAGCGGCCGTCGCCGTAGGCGCGGCTGCGAACGCCTGAGCGCCGATCAGTGAAAACATCATCGTTGCCGCGAGCAGCGCGGTCAAGATTCTCTTATGGGATTTTGTGGCTTTCATCTTAAAACCTGTCCTTTCTTTCTAATTTTGTTCAATTTTCATTGAACTGATTTTCTTGAATTTAATTTTGGACTTTGCTTCAGCGAGGGCGAACGCGCGTATATCATGCGCCGCTCCGCCGGGTCGTCCCTTTCGGTGTAATGCTGAATCAAGTAAGTAGATGCATTCGGCAAGCGGCGGCGCGGACGGCCTCTTCGTCTCGCTTGCCGCAGCAAACTCCCGACCTGATTCTGCAAGGTGTCTTTAACACTGCGTCCCCCTTTCGCATTGTCATTGTTAAGCGCATTACGCGCTGCGGATTCAATCTCTAGCCCCACACTGCCCCGTCATGCGGAATCGTTCCGCCTTCAATCTTGCACAAAACAAAAAGACCGCGACAACCCAAATTCTTGGAATTGTCACGGCCGTTATTCCCGTGATCCCCACAAGTACTCGCTGCGCGCGCGAAAATACCTGCCATAAAGCCTTCTTGCAGGTCTCCCGGCTCGCGCATCTGAAGCTTGTGCAATAGACACAGTCCCTCTCGTCTGTTTCAAGCCTTCCCTTTCGGTGGCCGGCTTTCGCCTGAAGAAACAGACTCCGCGCATACGGTAGCGGTTCGCTTATTTCCCGAAAATATCAAGATTTAAGCCTGCTCAGGATTCTCACCTGATTCCCTATTCTCCCTGCCGCGCATCTCGAAAAGAGGAAGCGCGCCAAGACACAAAAATCGTATTTGGAGGCTTCTAAGACCTCCCTTTTGTTTTCAAACTAATGACGCGGAAGAAAATATGTTTTCGCGCCAAACTCTTTCTCACAAGTAAAAGTGTACCATGTGCGGAAACATTGGTCAAGAGGCTTTCCGTAAATTCCCCCCGAACTTTTCGTAAACTTTTCGTAAAGATTTTCGACAGGCACATGTAAATTTCTGTAAATATCATTGTCGGAATTTTCGCCGCATTCCGTCAACTTTTTGTCATTTTTATCCACGTGAATCGCAACTCATAATCGCACAAATCCTTGACATTTAAGCGCGGAAATCTTATAATTGATTTCAAGAGTATCACTATACGCGCCTTGTTTTTAAATGAAATGGAGGTTGGGGGTAAATGAGCGAAGGGGGTTCCACCCCCCGCAGGCGGTTTCGCCTGTCGGGAAAGGATGTTTATATCTATAGGGAAGTGTCTTCTACTAATCTTGTCGCCCGCTCGATGGCCGCAGACGGCGCGCACAGCGACACCGTAATTATGGCCGCGTTTCAAAACGCCGGCGTCGGTCGTATGCAGCGCCCTTGGGTCTGTCCCGCCGGAAGCGGAATCACCATGTCTATGATACTAAATCCCGATATAAACCTGAGTTCTATCCCGCTGCTCTCTTTACTGTGCGGCGCGGTCGTAGCCGAAACCGTAAGGGATCTCACGGGATGCCCTGCAGGTCTCAAATGGCCTAATGACGTTCTTGTGGACGGCAAGAAAATCTGCGGTATCCTCGCTCAAGGCGGCGTTCGTAAAAATGCCTGCAGCTACGTCATACTCGGCGTCGGCCTGAATGTAAATCAATCCCCTGACGAGTTCCCGCCTGAATTCCGAGATTTCAGCACATCCCTCAGAATGGAACTCGGTGAACGTGTTTCCCGCATCCGCGCTCTGAAACGCTTCTTCGAGCTGTGGGACATGCATTACGCGGAATTTTCAAGATCGGGTTCCGCTTATATTCGTGAACGATGGCTGGAAAACAATGTGACTTTAGGACATACAGTAAGGCTGCACGGCGATGCGCCGGACTCGCCTATCCAGGATGGCGTCGCTGTTGATATAAGTGAAAGAGGCGGTCTCATGCTTCGCCTGCCGAGCGGGGACATCAAGGAATTTTTAGCCGAAGAACTCAGTTTAGGCCGTTCGCATTACGCACCGCGCAAGGTCGAAAGGAATACTAAATGAACGTCCCCAAGAATCTCAATCTCGTCGAGCACATGCCCGTCAGAGAGATGATGAATACCAATTTCAAGCCTCTGCTCCCCGGCGATACCCTCCGGACAGTTCTTGAGTATTATCAGGATAACAAGGTAAATCTCCTGCCGGTGCTTGACGCGCACAGAAAGCTGGTCGGCGTATTCCCTAAGAAACGCCTTTTCAGAGCCTTGCTTGAAGGCGCCGATATAGACGCGCCCTGCGAGGTCTTTATGATAAAAAATCCCGTATGCATCAGCGCCGACTTATCATACGATGAATTTTCATTAGTCTCCAGGGTCAGGAAAAGCCGCGTAGATACCGTCATCGTTCTGGATGGTGATGAGGTAGTGGGCACTATGGGCACGGCGGAGTATCTGATCGCCAGTCAAAACCTCGTTACGGCTTCCTCCGCCCTTTTAGAATCCCTGTTTCGCGTTAACCAGGAAGGCATCGTCATCGTAGACACCGACGAACGCATCATTAAAGCAAATCCCGCCGCGGAGAGAATGTTCAATCTGAACGTGTCCGACGTCCTCGGCAAGAAGATGGGCTTTGTATTCCCCGAGGTTGAATTTCAAGATCGTTTCAGCGGCATCTATAAACGCACCGTGCGCTCCCTCCCCGTTATGATAAACTGCACTCCTATAGTTGAAAACGACGTGCCTATCGGGGCAAGCTACGCCTTCAGGGATCTCTCTGAACTCGAGAAGATCGCCCATGAACTTGAGATAGTGCGCACATTGCAAACGACGATCAACGGCGTACTCAACTCCTCTTCGGACGGCGTGTTCGTTTCCGACACAAGCGGCGCGATCAAATATGTGAACAATAAAGCCTGTAATCTGTTCTCCAAGACCTTCGATCAGATCACAGATCAGCCCGTTCAGCGTCTGTTCAAGACCGACACCCCGTTTAGAGTGGCTCGTTCAGGCTCTGTGGAGGTGGATAACTGCGATATAAACGGTAAAAAATGCCTGGTATCCCACGCCCCGCTGAAAAACAGCGAGCGCGATGAGATCACCGGCATCGTGAGTACCGTATACCTTAACGACAACGCCATTGCCGAAGAGCTGTTTCGCAAGTGGTCGTTTCTCAACCAAGAGATGGAATATTACAGGGAGAAGCTGGAAAAGCGCGACGGCGTAAGGAGCAGCTTTGACAATATCATAGCCCATGACGTGGGATTCAGCAAGATCAAACAAGACGCCCAACGTATCGCGCGAAGCAGCTCTACTGTACTGCTGACGGGCGAAAGCGGCGTGGGCAAAGGCATGTTCGCACGCGGCATTCATGATTTCAGCCCGCGAGCGGAGCATCCCTTCGTGATCGTCAACTGCGTATCTATACCCGAGACATTGTTTGAATCCGAGCTGTTCGGCTACGCGCCCGGTTCATTCACAGGCGCATTGAAGAGCGGAAAGCCGGGCTTCTTTGAAAGGGCGCAGCACGGAACCGTCTTCCTGGATGAGATAGGCGATATCCCCCTATCCACTCAGGTCAAGCTTCTTCAGGTACTTCAGGAAAAAGAATTTATACGGGTAGGCGGCAGCAGTAAGCAAAACGTCGACGTCCGCATTATTGCCGCAACCAACCGCAATCTCATGGAAGCCGTAGCAAATAAAACCTTCCGCGAGGATCTTTATTATCGGCTCAATGTCATAGAATTTCATATACCGCCCCTGCGCGAACGTACCGACGATATCATCCCGCTGGCGGAGTCCTTCATACAAAAATCCAACCACATCCTGGGCACAAAGATAACGGGACTGGACAGACGCGCCAGAACCGCCCTGCTTGAACACCCATGGCCCGGCAATATAAGAGAACTTGAAAATGCCATCGAACGGGCGGCAAACTACGTCTGGGAAGGCGATATAGGCGTTGACGACCTGCCTTCGCAGATATCGCTGCAGTCAAACGCCTCCTATTCACAGATACACGCATCCTATCACAGTGCCCACGTGAATTTCGAACGCGAAATGCTCATGGACGCGCTGCGCAGGGCAAAGGGTAACAAGAGCGCCGCGGCTAAGCTTCTCAATCTCAGCCGTTCCGCGTTCTACGAAAGGCTTTCAAAATACGGCGTAACACGCGCCGAATAATTTTGTATCGAAAACCGTACAGTTATCGTAATATGTATGCAAAACCGTACACTACGGCAGAGAATGTCGTTTACATATATTACTATTTTAGAATCAGCATATTGATTTCGAAGCAGGCGCCGCCTTATTCGGCGGGTTTATTATAACCGTTACTTCGCTGCCAGACACCATGGCACAGTTCTTGCTTTTTACATTTATGAGTTGCCGGTTTCATGGCGAGCAGGTTTGCCGACGGCTCATTACACCGCTCCTCTTAACCGCAAAGCGGGCAGCCGGCCTCGCTGCCCGCCCGTTGCGGTACGGCAGTCTTTACGCGTGAAAGTGAAGCTCCGTTCCCGTTTCGAGAGGGATAACGCCTGCCTGAGCGGTGAGTAATAACAGGCGAATTAAACGGTTTAACCTTTTAACAGTTATAGTTTTTGAATGTCAAGGAGGTATCACCAATGGCAGAAATCATCAGTACCATTGCGGGTAAGATCAAGGAGATTAACATCAGTGTCGGACAGGCAGTTACCGAAGACGACGAAGCTTTCATCATTGAGGCTATGAAGATGGAAAATGTTGTTTACGGCGAGGATGGCTCTGTAAAAGAGATCCTTGTAAAGGTCGGTGATCTGGTACAGGAAGGCGACACATTGGCAAATGTTGAGTAAGAAAAAGAGGAGGTGACGTAATGAATTTTGAGCTGAATGAAGACCATGTAATGATGCGTAAGATGGTTCGCGATTTCGCAGAGGCGGAGGCCGCGCCTGGTGCGGAAGAACGTGACGAAAAGGAAGAATTTCCTGTTGAACTCTGGAAGAAATGCGGCGAGTTAGGTCTCGCGGGCGTAACATTCCCCGAAGAGTACAACGGCGTTGGAGCGGACTATATTTCCTACGCGATCACAGTAGAGGAACTGTCGCGTGTGGATCCGTCGCTGGGTGTAACTGTTTCTGCGCACTCCAGCCTTTGCGCGAATCCGATCTATCTGTTCGGAACCGAAGAACAGAAGCAAAAGTATCTTTCCCCGCTTGCAAGCGGCGAGAAGATGGGCGCTTTCGGGCTTACCGAGCCGATGGCCGGTTCGGACGCTTCAGGAACACGCACGACTGCTGTGAAACAGGGCAACGAGTACATTCTCAATGGTACTAAACTTTTCATCACGAACGGCTACTATGCAGACACATATGTAGTAACCGCTCAGATGGACAAGAGCAAGGGCAACAGAGGTATAGCCGCCTTCATTGTTGAGAAGGGCACACCGGGTTTCAGTTTCGGTAAGAAGGAAAAGAAGATGGGTATCCGTTCTTCCGCCACTTATGAGCTGATCCTGGAAGATGTACATATCCCTGTCGAGAACCTGCTCAGTGAGGAAGGCAAAGGCTTCAAGGTAGCGATGACGACTCTTGACTACGGCAGAATCGGTATCGCGTCTCAGGCGCTTGGTATAGCACAGGGCGCTTATGAGCAGGCTTTGAAGTATTCCAAGGAAAGATCCCAGTTTGGTAAGACGCTTTCCGAGTTCCAGGTCACACAGTTCAAGCTCGCAGATATGGCTATTCAGATCGAGGCGGCAAGGCTTCTGGTCTACCAGGCGGCTGCAATCGCTACCGCGCATAATGTTCCTGTCTCGAAGTATTCCGCTATGGCTAAGGTGTTTGCCTCGGAAACCGCGAACAAGGTCGCCACTCAGGCGGTTCAAATCCTGGGCGGTTACGGCTATACCCGCGATTACCCGGCGGAGCGTTTCATGCGTGACGCTAAAATCACCGAGATATACGAAGGCACAAGCGAGATTCAACGCATAGTCGTCGCGGCATCCATCCTGAAAGACTGATGAGACCCGCGCGAAAATAAAACGATCGAGGAGGAAGTATTTATGAATATTCTGGTTTGTATGAAACAGACTTTTGACACAGAAGCAAAAATTGCGCTCGACGCTTCCGGCAAAATCGACAAAACCGGTGTGAACCTCGTCATCAACCCATATGACGAGTTCGCTATAGAAGAAGGACTGAGACTCAAAGAGAAGTTCGGCGGCGAAGTCGTTCTGCTGAGTCTCGGCGGTCAGAGTGTCGAAACTTCATTGCGCACAGGCTTGGCGATGGGCGCCGACAGAGCCGTTCTTGTGAACGATCCGGCTCTCGCAGACGCGGATGAATGCGTGGCTGCCGACGTACTGGCGAAAGCCGTCGCCGACATCCCGTATGACATTATATTGGCGGGGCGCATAGCTGTTGACGATGGTTCCGCCCAGGTCTCCGTACGTTTGGCTGAAGCGCTGCAGATCCCTTCGGTAAGCAGCATACTCAAGCTTGACGTCGAAGGCGAAACTGCAACTGTCACCCGTGAGATCGACGGCGGAACCGAGCTGATCGAAGTCAGCCTTCCCGCTGTATTCACCGCTCAGAAGGGTCTGAACGAGGCGCGCTATCCTTCCATGGCAGGTATTATGAAGGCCAAAAAGAAGGAAATTAAGCCGCTGACCCTCGCTGATCTCGGATTAGACGTACCGGCGGCCAAGGCGACCGTCGCGAAGTACAGCCTTCCCAGCCCCCGTTCGGGCGGAAAGGTCATCCCCGGCGAACCCGCCGACGCTGCGAAAGAACTCGCGCGGCTCCTGCGGGAAGAAGCGAAAGCTCTATAGAAAGGAGAGATTGGCATGGCAAAAGGAATTTGGATTATAATCGAACAAAGCGACCTGGCGATCCGCAAAGTCTCACTTGAGCTTCTGAGCCAGGGCAGAAAAATCGCCGATAAACTGGGCGAACCGCTTGTGGCTGTCATCCCCGGAAAGGGCGTCGCGGATCTCGCGAAGGCAGTCGCCCCTTACGGCGCTGATAAGGTCATCGTCATCGACGACGACAAGCTCGAAAAATACACCACAGGCGCGTACACATCCGCCCTGAACAAGGTTATCAAAGGCGGCGATCCTCGCGCGGTACTGATCGGCAACACCGCTATCGGCAAGGACTTGGCGCCCAGACTCGCTCAGCGCCTCGGCGTCGGCATGGCGTCCGACAGCACGGGTGTTGAACTCGGAGACGACGGCGCATTCACATTTAAGCGCCCGATCTACGGCGGAAAAGCATTCGCGGATGTAGTGCTCAGCGCGGCGCCGATCCTGGCGACTATTCGTCCGAACACATTCCCCGTAGCGGAACCCGACGCTTCCAAGCAGCCTGAAGTTGTGAACGAAAGCGCCGACATCGACGCGGCGGATCTGAAGGCCATCGTAAAGGATATCGCTATAGCGGTTTCCCTCCGTCCGGAACTGATCGAAGCCAACATCATCATCTCCGGCGGCCGCGGCATGAAGGGTCCCGAGAACTATGTCATACTTGAGGAATGCGCGGACGTCATAGGCGCGGCTGTGGGCGCGTCCCGTGCGGCTGTTGACGCGGGCTGGAGAGATGTGAAGTTCCAGGTCGGTCAGACAGGAAAGACTGTCTCCCCCACCCTCTATATTGCCTGCGGTATATCAGGCGCCATCCAGCATTTAGCCGGCATGGGTTCGTCGAAGGTCATAGTCGCGATCAACAAGGATCCCGACGCCAACATCTTCACGGTCGCAGACTATGGAATCGTGGGAGATCTGTTTGAAATCGTTCCCCTTCTCACCGAGGAATTCAAAAAACTCGTCTCGTAGCTTAGAAGACCGGCACACTTAACAGAGACGGGCAAGGCGGTAAAGGAGAAATAAATGAGCTATGATGAAGGTTTCGAGGGCTTCGGTCAAAAGGAGCTGGCCGCTCTGGCTGTGGATATGTTCCACAGAGCGGTCGTGCACCATGTCTTCTGGTTTAAAGAGGTGGAACACCAGATGGGCTTTGACAGAGCACTCGAAGTAATGGAGTCGGCGTATGAGAAGAGCAGAGGGATTCAGCTTAAACGTTTGGGGAAAGTTTTAGACTTTTCCCTGACGGACGGCATTCCCGACCCTCTCCTAAATATGCCGGAAGAGAAGCTTAGGGAACTGATCGGCGCCATCGGCGTAAACTGGCTTGCCGGCGACGGTGTTTGGTTCCAGGCGGTTGAGTTAGAACAGGGCATGTTCGAAGCCAAGCGGTGCAACGATACCTGCTGGGCGTGGTTCTCGCCTTTCGAGGCGTGGTCTATAAAGCGTCTGCTGGGTTTGCCCCGCAAGGCCGGCATTGAGGGTCTTAAAAAGGCTCTCGGAATGCGTATGTATGCCTTCATAAATGAACAGGAGATAATCGACGAGGGTTCCGACAGCATTTTGTTTTGCATGAACAATTGCCGCGTACAAGCGGCAAGGAAGAGCAAGGGGATGGACGATTACCCGTGCAAATCAGCCGGTGTCGTTGAGTACACCAACTTTGCACGGGCGATCGACCCCGACATAAAGACAGAATGCGTGGGATGCCCGCCTGATGAACATCCTGACGAGTGGTTCTGCGCCTGGCGTTTTCGCCTTGAAGCGCAGGATTAACCCAATTAGGGTAACTTCTAAAACCTACCGCCGGCATATGCTGCGGAGGTTTTTAGAAGTTGCCATAAGTAAGGAGAATGGGCAATGTTAATTTTAAATAGCCCTATAGGCATCGCGGCCGCAGTTGTTGTAACGGCGGTTATCGCAGTGATATTTATTTACAATATTCGAAAAGAACTGATAAGAGACTAATTATACTGATGGGCGATAATGACGCTGTTACCGGGATTGCGTCTTCAGAAACGGCGCCACCGAATTAAAATACTTGAGTTATACTCGTGTTCGATTGGAAATTCCGACCGCAATTTGCGGCCGGACAGCGGAAACGAGTATTACTGACTCGCGTGTATGGTAAATTCAAATGCTTGTCAGTATAAAACACTTTTTGGAAAACCAACTAATTAGAAAAGTTAATCCCTTAGATAAGGGATTAACAAGGAAGAAAGGAGGTGGGAAGCATGATTGACGTTTTATTCGCCTTAGAAATATACTTCCTAGCCTTTGTTATCGGACTTCTGATCGCGATCATCATCAAGGTGATGCTGATCGTCATACGCCGGCTCTCTCCCAATGAGGATGGAGACGTTTCAAAAGCGGGCAAGCCTGGAAAAGGAGGAGATGCGGTATGAATTTGATGACTCTGTTTCAGGGCGTCGGAACCCTCTTCGTCCAGGAGCCAAAGATTGTGATTGCTCGAATCGCACTCATACTTCTTGGTATTATACTTGTTTATTTGGGGAAAAAGGGGACTTTAGAACCTCTAATTATGATTCCGATGGGTTTCGGAATGTCGGCTGTAAACGCAGGCGTACTCTTCCTGTCCGCCGACAAGATCGGAACGCTCTTTATGGATCCTATGGTCACAGATACGGATGAACTTGTGAACATTCTGCAGATAGATTTCCTGCAGCCGATCTATACATTTGCGTTCAGCAACGGCTTGATCGCTTGTCTGGTATTTATGGGCATCGGTGTAATCTCCGATATGGGCAATGTTTTGAGGTTTCCGTTTACCAGCATGCTTATCGCTCTGTTCGCCGAACTGGGCACAGTGGCGACCTTCCCGATAGCGCGGGCGATGGGTCTCACCGCAGGCGAAGCTGCGGCGGTATCCATAGTAGGCGGCGCCGACGGACCGATGGTGCTCTTTGCGTCATTGATTCTCGCAAATGATCTATTCGTCCCCATCACCATAGTGGCCTATCTCTACTTGAGCCTCTGCTATGGCGGATATCCCTATCTGATTCGTCTTATGATCCCCAAGGATATGCGCGGAATGGTTGTAAAGGCCGCTAAGACGACTACTATCACAAGTAAGGAAAAGATCATCTTTGACATCATAGCCTGTACGCTTCTCTGTTTGCTGTTCCCCATGGGAGCGCCGCTGTTCGTAAGTTTCTTCCTCGGAAACGCCATAAAGGAATCCGGCGTTGTGAAATACATAAATCTGCTAGATGATGTGATTCTCTACTTTGCTACATTCTTCCTGGGACTGCTCCTCGGCGTACTCTGCGAGGCGAGTACCCTTTTAGACGCAAGAATTCTGCCGCTTCTCGTTCTCGGTATACTTTCACTGGCGCTTTCGGGAGTCGGCGGTGTTATAGGCGGTTATGTGGTCTACCTGATCAACGGCAAGAAGTTCAACCCTGTCATCGGCATAGCGGGCGTTTCATGCGTACCGTCTACGGCTAAGGTTGCCCAAAAAGAGGTTTACAAGGTCAACAAGCGCGTCACCATTTTGCAATACGCTATGGGCGCTTCGATCTGCGGTGTGATCACTACTGCTATACTTACAGGACTTTACGTTACTATGGTTCCATTGTTCGAATGATCGATTGTTTGATGAACCGGCCGGTCAGATTCGCCCCAGCTTATTAGAAGTATCGTTGTTAGAAGTATCTCTGACCGGTTTTGTTTAATCATATAGATAATTATAATTGTATTCGTTTTAATGAAGGGAGGGTGTCTGATGGATTTCGGATTGACTGAAGAGCAACAAATGGTTCAAGAGATGGCACGTAATTTTGCGGAAAAAGAAATCGCGCCGTATATTGAAGAGGATGAAGAGAATCATCATTATCGCAGAGAAATTTTAACAAAAATGGGCGAGCTTGGTCTTTTAGGCTGGAGCATACCCGAAGAGTACGGCGGCAATGGCATGGGCTGGATGGAGGCCGTCACCGCGCTTTATGAAATCGCCAAGGTGCACACGTCATGGCGTCTGAGCATAAGCGGCAACTGCTGGGGACCGGCTATGACCATCAACCATTGGGGTACGAAAGAACAGAAGGAGAAGTATATTCCGGATCTCGTCAGCGGTAAGGCTGTAGGCAGCTTTGCGTTGACCGAGGCGAATTCCGGCTCCGACGTAGGAAGCATGAAGACCTTCGCTGCCGATAAGGGCGATCATTGGCTCATCAACGGTTCGAAGATGTGGATCTCGGGAGGTCACACTTCTGACACAGGTCTGCTCTATGCCGTCACTACGGAAGGCGGCGGTCCCAGGGGACTGTCCTGCTTTATCATCGATTATAACAACACGCCGGGCATCGAACGCATTCCGATCCACAAGAAGGTCGGCATGTGGCCTGCGCCCACCTCCGAGCTGGTCTTTGAGAACGCTGTCATTCCGAAGGAGAATCTTCTGGGCGAGGTCAACAAGGGATTCCAGCTCTGCATGTGGATGCTGAACAACACGCGCATGGGCTGTGCCACCGGTTCTGCGGCTCTCGGCGCCGCCTGTCTCGAAGGCGCCGTAAACTATGCCAACGAGCGTACTCAGTTCGGACAGCCTATCGGAAAATTCCAAATGATCCAGCAGCAGCTCGCGGAAATGAAGCTTGAAGACGAGGCGGCTAAGTACCTCGTATACAGAGCGGCTTGGCTGAAGGAGAACGGATTACCCAGTCAGCAGGCTACCTCAATGGCAAAACTCGCTGGATGTAACGCAGCGGTTCACGGGGCGAACATGGCTATGAAGATCTACGGCTCTTACGGTTATTCTACAGAATATCCGTGCGGCAGATGGCTTCGCGACGCCAAGCAGTTCGAAACGCTGGAAGGTACATCTAACATTCACATGGGTATTGTGGCGGGCATAGAACTCGGTTATCAGCCGAACAGATAGTCTCCCGCCTTGGAAAGGAGCATTAAAATGATAAACAGCGGTTATCCTTTGCATCCATATTTTAAGGAAATGCCGAGCATAGGGAGAGCACTGACCCGGACGCTTAAGCAAAATGTCGAGGAGTTGAAGCAACAGGAAGAACTCATCGCGAAAGAGGTTGAGCGAGTAAGGAACAACGGTAAGGCCACGGAGCTTATGAACGAAAAAGGCGAGTGGACCGCATGGCAGCGCTTGGAATACCTCGTTGATCCGGGCACATGGTGTCCCCTGCACACGATCTATGATCCCCTTGAAAATGCCGAGGGCAATACCGGCGTCATAGACGGTCTCGGTAAAATCGCGGGCAAATGGGCGATAATCATAGCGTCCAACAACAAGGTTATGGCGGGCGCCTGGCTCTCCGGTCAGGCGGACAACGTCTTACGCGTTACCGATATCGCGAAGACCTTGCACCTGCCCCTTGTCTGGGTTCTGAACTGCAGCGGCGCTAAGCTGATGGAGCAGGAAAGGCTCTACCCGAACCGCAGAGGAAGCGGAACCCCCTTCTTCCGGCATGCTGAGCTTCAGAAACTCGGTATTCCGATCATCGTCGGCATATACGGAACCAACCCGGCAGGCGGCGGCTATCACGCCATCAGCCCGTCGATCCTGATCGGGCATCAGAAATGTAATATGGCGGTTGGCGGCGCCGGCATCGTAAGCGGCATGTCCCCTAAGGGCTACATTGACGACGAAGTCGCCGAAGGTTTGATAGAACAGACAAGAATGTTCAAGGCTACGCCGCCGGGACGCGTAGAAATACACCAGGGGGGAACGGGCTTCATAAGGGACGTATGCGACACCGAAGAAGACGTTCTCAATGACATCAGGAGCTATATGGCTACATTACCGGCATATGACCCGAAATTCTTCCGTGTCGCGCCGTCTGTTGAGCCGAAATACCCTGCTGATGACCTCTACAGTCTGGTTCCCATGAACCAGAAGCGCACCTATTCCATGCCTGAAGTCCTCGCCCGCCTGTTTGATAACAGCGAACATATGGAATTCAGACCGGATTACGGTCCCGAGATGTACTGCGGGCTTGCGAAGATCGATGGTTTTGTCTGCGGTTTCGTGGCGAACAATCAGGGACTTATGGCGGACGGCTATCCAAAGTATGCTGAATATAAGGCTATCGGAGGCAAACTGTACCGCGAAGGTCTGATCAAGATGAACGAGTTCGTTACTCTCTGCGGCCGCGATCGCGTACCTATGATCTGGGTTCAAGACACCACCGGCATAGATGTGGGAGACATAGCGGAACAGGCAGAGATGCTGGGTCTGGGCATGTCGCTGATCTACTCTATAGAACAGTCCGACGTACCGATGATGACCATCGTCCTGCGCAAGGGCACTGCCGCCGCTCACTATGTGCTCGGCGGGCCCCAGGCGAATAACAATAACGCGTTCACCATAGGCACCGCCGCCACTGAGATCTACGTCATGCACGGTGAAACGGCCGCGGCCGCTTCATACGCCCGCAGACTCGTCAAGGACCGCGACGACGGCAAGCCTCTGGACGGCACTATAGCCAAGATGAACGAGATCATCCAGATGTATAACGATAAATCAAGACCCGCCTACTGCGCGTCTCACGGGCTGGTCGATGAAATCGTAGATATGCCCTATCTCAGAAACTACTGCAAGGCCTTCGTGGGTTCGTATTATCAGAATCCCAAGTCCTTCTGCGCGACGCATCAGATGCTCACGCCGAGGATCATAAAGGGCTAATCCTTTCTTTTCAAGAAAACACTCCTGTGCATTCGCTTACAGCGGACGCACGGGAGTGTTTTATGTTTTTGATCATTGGCTGCCAATCGCCTGGGCGATCGCTCGACTAGTCATTCGGCGTTTATAACACTACCTCTGTGACATCTACCGGCGCCGCAAAGGCATCTTCCATACCGCAGACAGCCGCCCCGTATCCGGGTAATGTAAATTCATAAAAATAGTAAGCTGAATCCATATGTGCTTTATTGACTTGAGCAGCGTAACTCGTGACCCCTGCGCCGCTGTATACTTTAAAGATTTCTTCGCCCACGCTACTCTTGCCCTCTGCGGCGGCGTCCTTGTGCGCATTACGGATTTCTTCGGCAACCTCTTCTGTAAGAATCCGCAGGCGCGGCGTCTCTATCTTTGTTTCTCCTACCCCATCTGACGGCAGTATTTCATATCCATCCAGCGGCAAAGTAAGTCCAAAACCAAACATCTTTGAAAAGCTCTCTTTGAGACGCCACAGACGCATAAACGCCTCCGCTTGCTCAGACTCATCATGCCTGCTGATATAAGCGCACTCTCCCTCTGTAAAAAACCGTTCCGCCAATCCCAGGGACTCCTGCCTTCTAACTCCCCCGTCCGCGTTCTTCTCAATATCCGCTCCAACCGGCATCACAGAAAAAGCTGCAAGCGCATAATCCCCCGCATGTGATAGACTGAACTCGACCTGCCCCCCCGCCAATGCCGGTTTCTTACCGGTATCATAATGGATCATAGCGTCCTTTTCCCTTAAACCGATCTGCCGCAGCCCATAGTCCAGCAACAACCCGGCGCCCATACTCAGCATGCGATCATTTGAAAACCTGTAACTCATTATTCGCTCCCCGCGCGCGTGGGATAATCGCCCAAATCCTCTTTCGAACCTCTGTATATCGTCCAGTATTTTTACATTCATGTAATATATTTCAATCATGCTTCCATTTTTTACCTTTAATTGTGCTTTCGTTTCCTCTCCGTTTGTGGTACACTATGTTTGCTGTCGAACCTCTTTCAGCAGAAAGGAGGTGAGTAGATGTCGCTTTTTGTGAACTTTTTAATTTCAGTCATGGCGAACGTAATTAGCTACTATGTTTGCAAGCGGTTAGGCTGGAATGACATCGGCAGGTAGCCCAAAACTGAAAACCCGCAGGGTAAGCTCCTGCGGGTTTTCGCGTTGAGTAGATGTCATTGTGAACTTTTTTAGCTAAACCCATCATACCACCCGCAAGTGCTGTTGTCAATATTCTATTTTTCAAAACTAAGACGCCCTAACCACCTGAACCACATATGATTTTGTATTAAGTTACGGTGTAACGTTGACTGTAGCCGTAGAAACAAGTCCGCTGCCGTCTATAAGCTTGACGCTGATGATCGCGGTTCCGGCGCGAACAGGCGTGACAAGTCCGTTTTTATCCACGCGCGCTATGCCCGGATTTGATGATGTATACTCATACAGTCCGCCATCGGTAACAGTGTTAAGCTGATACGTGCTCCGCATTTTGAGTGCAATACGCACAGACGGATTCACCTTAACGGTGGTTCCGCGTGTCCATATAGCATTCTCCGCATATGCGACCGCTTCGTCCCTGACGGAATCGATCTGTTCCGCGTATTGGCTCTCCAGCGCCGCGTAGTCGTCTCCCTTTCCGCTGAGCAGGTATTGCGCGGGAGATGAAACGGCCTCTATATACCAGTCGCCCCACGCGTTTAACGCCTCGACCTCATTCGTGATCTCCGCATCTATCGGCTTACTGTTCCTGGTCGTATAGAGCCTGTGGTGATCTGTGTTCTCACGTTCCTTCGCGAAACGCTCTAACGCGGCGTCATATACGACCTGCATGAGCATTTCCGCGAGTTCCGGATTATCGTCTGTGGTATCGGCGATCAAATATGCGGTCGCAAATGTAACAATGTCGACATTGCGCATTTCACGGGCGCTCGACATGATCAGCGTATCCACAGATGAGTGATATGTATAGTCTGTAAAATGCCATGTCAGAAGCGCCGGGATGTTGGCACGCAGGAAGGTTGAATGGTCGCTGCCGCCTTCATAAGGGCATACTTCCACGCTGAATTCACCGTCCACTGTATTTATCACTTCTTGCGTCACGGCCATATACAGATCATTCAGATAATGCCCGGATCTAAAGAGACCGTTCGTGCTGCCCGCTCCCCACAGCGTGTGAGAATCCGGCAGACGCACAAAGCTGTCTCTGCTGCCCGTGCGATGGTTATATGTTTCGTCATAATAAGGGACGCCGTCCGGGAGTACATCCAGGGTGTAATTGTAAGTTGCCGAAGGATCCGGCGTTTTCTCTATACGCATTACGCCGCCGGTCTTCGCCGGATCCTCGCCCACCATATCCATGTCGAGAACCGCAACAAGACCGGAGCGATCATGATCGCTCATCCATAATGTCCCCATATTCATTTCATCGCCCCACAGGAAGGTTATAGTTCTCGCAGGTCTTTCAATCCTCCCCTCATCGATCAGCTTCTTGACGCGGGTCGCCATCTCCAGCAACGCCGCTACACCGGTTGCATTGTCATTGGAACCGGGTTCCTGCACGTGGGCGCAGATGAGTATGCGTTCGTCGGGCTTGCTTGCGCCTTTGATTTCAGCCATCCCGACCACCTGCCCCCTGGCTCTCGGATCGTCGCCGTTCATCGTGTAGATGTCGCCTATGCTGACGCTCTTTATCCTGACCGGCGTGCCTGTTATCACGGCTTTTTCCAACAATTCCTTGAGTGCGGCTTTCTGGTCATATGAACACTGCCACTCAACAATGGGCTTGCCGTTGTTCATCGCGGCGAGGGCGTTTGCTGAGCCGGTTCCCGAGGCGTATCTCGCCGAATACATAAACGGTTCCTGCAATACGCCGTCAATGCTTGGGAGATTGTAGTCATTCAGTGAAGAAGATGACATAACCGCTATAGCGCCTACTTTCTGCGCAAAGGCAAATGTGTTGCTGAGTGAGGAATCTGAGAGCAGCACCTTGCCCGCCAGCGTAGCCTCGGCCTCGGCGCCCTGGAAAATGCTGCTGACACGACTGCCGCCTGAAGTAGAGATCACTCCTACATACACTGCCTCGCCTTCGAGTCCTGCGGCGTCTTCTGGCGCCGTGCCTCCGGGTTCAGTGAAACACGTCTGCCATGCCAGGTAAGTCCGTTTGCCCAGTTTGGCTTCTTCTCCGTTTAATACGTTGATTCTGTTACCCAAGTCGTCCTTTTCGGTTATCCAATCCCACATTTCGTCAATATCGCTAACGCCGTAGATGCTGTTATAATAGTCGATATATGTGTCGGTGACGGGATTGAACGAGTAGGTTTCGACGTTCACCCGACTTATGAGGCTCTCACTGCCTGCGGGCGCCTGGGTTACTTCAAGTTTTGCGTATTCGGGAGACCATACCCTGGCGCTTGAATCATAATAGGACAGCCACGCATAATCATCGTCGGCCGCCTCCGTCTTATCTACATTTGCAGAATATGTATAGCCCGCGTCCTTGAGTTGATCCATGACAAATTTCTCAATAACGTGGTTTTGCCATGTGCCGCCTGTAGTTCTCCATCCCAGAAATACATATGAAAGATAATCGAAAGCTCTCTCTCCGTCGAGACCGGAGTTCGGGGCTGAAATAGAACTGACAATTTCCGATATAGCTTCATATGATGAGTCAGCTACAGGCGCCCCCGGCGCAACGCCGCCTCCCCCGCCGCCGCTTGCGCCGCCCCCCGCCGTATTGGAAAAAGCGACTCCGAAACAACTGAGAAATAATGATATGCTGAGAATTGCAGCGAATAATTTCTTCATTTCAAATACCTCCCGATTCATACTTCTAGAACTGGTTAAGATTGCGAGAACGCCGTTATTTAGCCTAGAATATACCCTTTGAGAGGATTTGTCAATGGGATTAACGAAGCCGACGCCGAGCCGACGCGATAGGCCGGGCGTGGTGGGATGTGGGTGTCACGGAAACGGCGGCAAAGCCCGAGGTAATGGAGGCTTCGGCGCGTGTTTTAGATATGCGCGGACGCGCTCGCAAGTATTAGTAGGAAGGAAGCTCGGATGAACGAAAAAAGTATGAGCGCGGGAAACCATCAAATTTTGCGAATAGCCCTTTTTAAGATATGTTTCTAAAGCGCGGTCAATCGTAAGTTCGGGATCGGCGGTTTCGTCTATGCGCTCGCTTCCTACCTGAGCAAGCCACATCTTAAACGGCTCTGCTTTGGGCGATGGTATAGACTGTATGATGCGTAAAAGCTGTTCGGTGTTGGCTACGTCGGTTAAACGTTTTTTGCCGTCAGGCGCAGTCATTTTCAACTGTACGATTTTTTCGTACAGTTGGCTTCCCTCTGCTTTCAGCTTCCGTTTTAAGTCACTCCAATAGCGGCGCGGCCTTCTCGTCGATTGTAAAGCGTCTGTCCCCGTCTATGCGTAACCCATTATCATCATAGCATATTCAGAACATATGTTCAATGAGTTTGAAACAATTCCGCAATAACTGACGTCACTTTTTCTTCACTCCAAAAAACACAAAACCCGAATCCGTCACCGACCGGGACTATCCGGCCATACGGGTTCGAGTTTGGTGATAATGGTGGAGAATAGGGGGATCGAACCCCTGACCTCGTGATTGCGAACCACGCGCTCTCCCAGCTGAGCTAATTCCCCTCATATATAGTTATTTGATCCACTGACGCTTATTATAACCCATGACCGGAGTTTAATGCAAGCATTTTTTTGGTTTGGGGCATTTTTTTGAAGATTTATGGATCGTAAAAACCTTGGCATAATTTTGTTATCCGCTTGACGAACATGAACAGGTGTGATAATATATGGTGAATATTTACAGCCAATAAAACTGCAATATGTCAAACCACCGCAAAGCACCGCCATATCGCAGTTCGCTATATATAACATACAGCTTCCCCGTTTCAGGAAGGAAAAACCCGACTTTGACGACGCGCTGTATTGCTGGTTATACGCTATGGATACGGCCGCACAGAAGAATTTGAACTTGGAGGAGGTAATCCAAATGACCCCACAACTACAAGATTTTAGAAACGCTGACGCAGGCTTTCAGCAGTTCTGCGACCTTTACAAACGCGCGGTTTCCGATCCCACTCTAATGCAGGAATATTATCAATGGTGCTTAGACCGAATGCGCGAAGAAGGTATGATAGCTGCTGCAATAGATGGTAAGTTTGAAGAGGGGCGCGAAGAAGGACTTGAAATAGGGCGCGAAGAAGAACGCAAAAAAGGGCGCATAGATTTCGCTAAAAGTCTTATCGCCGAAGGACTTCCGAATGAATTTGTGGCGCGGCATACAAAGCTCACGATTGACGAAGTACAGGCTCTGCGCGGGTGACGCCCAAGCCTTTTCGTAGTTCTCGCTTAAGAAGTCCACCAATGCGCATATGTCGGCACCATTTTACACCGGAGGGCGAACCGAGCGGTCTTCGGGGTTTGGCGGGGAGAGCGATGCCGGGTGCGTCGTTCTTCTTAATAGCGAGCGCTCTCTCTGGAAAGCCAAAGCGATAAACTCCGGGTCGAGGCGACGGCGAAAACCATGCCCGGCAGAATGAATAGCTGCTTTATCCAGTGATCGAAGCGCGCTATGCGCGCATAATCTGCTATTGTTGCGTTTTTAGACATATGTACCTTACAATCCCGGCAATAAATTCGCCGCGTTAGCGCTGCGGTATATACTGTTCCCGTACCTTTCGTAAAATACGATATCCGGTTTAAAATACTCGTCAGCTTCCGGTATTATCTCAGACTCATTAATACGAATCTGAATCACTTTCTTAAAATGCTCCGCAAAGTACGCTCCGATGTCATACGCCCTCCCGAAAAAAGAATCTCCGTACATCAACAGTGTACCATACTCCGCCTCCGGATTTTCATAAATATTGCAACTTGCGCTTATAATATTATACTTTTCTTCCAGCCTTTGCAGCTTGTCCCAATCAGCGCCGCTATTGTTCGTTTTTGACCTTTGATCCCACTTCGCGACAGGAACTATATCCGCTACAAAACCTTCATTCGTAAAAATCCCCGGAAGCCCCAAATTGTTAGTACCACTTTTTTCGGGAGCAACTTCTTCAACGAACTGAACATCAATAGGCCTTATGTCATACCCGTTCCCAGTGAGTTTGTCGACTATCGCCAGATAGCCGGCATATGAACCCATACCCGACCAGTGATGATCACCTGCGGCGAATACCTTCCCCTTTGCCTTATACTCAAGAATTCTACTTTTCGTATTTACGCAGTTGACATCAGTTTCCCTGTCAAGCGCGGCAGAAATGCCGTCTATATCCGGTATCATTAGCGGGGTTATCGTCGGCGGCAAATATTCCGGATATACCTCGGATTTCGCCGGCGGCAGAACAAAGTAATAGTCAATATTCCGGATGCTGTAATATTCTGCGACTTTTATTTGCGCCGATATAACTTCCGCCTCTTTTTCCGCATTGTATCTAAAACCCTTACTGAATGTCCAACCGTCCTTGCCAAGGACGGAACTTTTCCCTGATGCCCCGCCCAACAGACGTATTTTCGCAATGGCGGTCTTTTCCACACACCAGAGTCTGAAACCTATTCTGTCGTCAAAGAACCTTTGAAATTCAATCGCTCCCTCACGGAGCTTTTCATACGCTGTCTCTTCCGCCCGATTAAATATCTGCGGGAAATTTTGAAGCTTACGCTGTTCCATCTCGGATATTTTTCCCGGTGTGGGATCTATGAACGCCAGAGGTATAGCAATAATCAGAAAAAAAGCGGCAATGAACGCGATCTTTATATTTCTCACATACATTATCTATCGCCCCCTAAAAGTTGAAATATATAAACGGATTGTACCCGCCGGATATGATCAACATAACGCAGACGGTGAAGAGCAACAGCAAACCGGCGTACTGCGCGGCAAGCCCGGCGGCGCCCGTTTCATCTCCATTTTTGATGAAACAGCTCTTCATGGCGGGAGTTGCGGCGAACACGCCTATAACAATGAGGCACAGAAACCCGATAGAAATGTTGCTCACGTCAGCGTGCGGAATGAACATAGACTGTACATACTTCAGCCCCGCGCGTAAACCGTTAGCCCTGAATATTACCCAACCGCACATTACCGCCAACAAAGTGCATACGCGGTAAATCATGGGGAAAAATCGCGACTCCGACGCCTCTATTCTTTGAGGAATGCTAAGCAGTTTTTCAAATGTCAGCAGCCCAAAGTATAACATTCCCCAGGCGACAAATTGCCATCGCGCTCCGTGCCATATTCCCGTCAGTGTCCATACAACAAATAGATTGAATACAAGGCGCGATTTTGTCTTAACGCGCGAACCTCCGAGGGGGAAATAAACGTAATCTCTGAACCACGCGCCCAGCGATATATGCCATCTCCGCCAAAAGTCAGTCACACTCGACGCCATATAGGGATAGTTGAAATTTTCCTTGAATTTGAAACCCAACATTGCGCCCAAGCCTATCGCCATGTCGGAATACCCTGAAAAGTCAAAGTAAATTTGGAGCGTATAAGCAACAATACCGATCCAAGCCTCAAACGTACCGATTGTATACGCAGTGCCGAAGATACTGTCGGCGTAAATGGCAAAGGTGTTGGCAAGTATGAGCTTTTTAGAGAGGCCGAATATAAAACGCCGCAAACCATAGGAAAAATTATCAATAGAACGTTCTTTCACCTTAAGTTGTGCAGCTATGTCGCCATAACGAACGATGGGTCCGGCTACGATCTGCGGGAACATCATAATGTACAGTGCGGTATTAAGCGGATTCTTCTGCACCGGGGCGACTTTACGGTACACATCTATAGCGTATGACATAGCTTGAAATGTGTAGAATGAAATGCCTACCGGCAGCGCGAATTTCGGCAGTCCGAGCCCTACTCCAAAGAAACGCTCTACATTATCTTCCACGAAGCCAAGATATTTATAGGTAAAAAGTATGGCTAAGTTAAAGAATACCATAGCGGCTATCAGGACTTTACCGCTTAATTTGCCGCCCCGCGTTTCAAGCGCCAGCCCAAACGCCCAGTTGACAACGATCGACCCGAGCATTATCACAACAAACTTGTGCTCCCCCCAAGCGTAAAACGCGATTGATGCGAGCAACAAGAAGCTATTTGCCAGCCTTTTCGGCATTAAGTAATACCCTGCCATGGCTATTGGCAGAAATACAAATAGGAAAAACACACTTGAAAATACCAATTATCTACCTCTTTCTATTTCCAGCTACTATCGCAATTTTTAATATTCTTATAAATCGAACGATAGAACTGGGGATTATTGTTTTTATAGCTGATTTTATTCTGATCTTATAGGCTATTTTGAATAGGGGCGTATTGAAAATGTCCATGCCTCCAATCAACTTTTTCAGTGTATCCCTCGAATCAGGTCTAAGCGTTGGTGATTTAAGATTCCACTGCTTTAAAACAGCATTTGCCAACGAACTGTTGATCAGCTCGAAATTATTTCCTTTAGCGATCAGTTCCTCACCTTTTGTGGTATTCACAAGGCATAGCGATATTCCACGCTTGTCAAAAAACTGAGGGTGAGCTTGTTCGATACCCCAAAAGTCGCCGGTAGTAAGATCGGCGATTCTATTTGTATTTGCATATTTACAATAGTAGCAGCATTCACGATATGTGCTTCCTTTCAAAAAAGCTGAATAGTATGGGTCGTTCTCAGCAAATCCCGCCTTAGTTTTGATCTTTGTTCTCGCCTTGATCTTGGTCTTATATCCTAAACCCCAGCCGATTTTTTCCTTGCACCTGAAATTGTAATAGATTATTTTTCCATCGTATTTTTTGCCCAGCCAATCTAAGTAGCGTTTGAACAATAGCGGCGACGGGACTCCATGACAAACTAAATCAATTGTAAAAAGTCTATCGTAATCTTTCCCCAAAAAAGCATATAATCCAGCAATCTGGCAAGGCGTTGCGGAAAATAATACGGTTTTACCCCTATCAAGCAATAACTTTGCCTGAGAATAGGTATACCCAATGTCGCTTTGAACATATTTTGAACTCTGCAATGGCGCTATATCCTTAAAATCCATCACGCAGATATGATGGGCGACAAAGTTCTCGTCAAAAGCGCATCCGAAAACCGCACCCTCTCCTTGCTCTAAAATCATCGTTGCTATTCCTATAAACACGCCTCCTGAGGCACTTTTGCTAAGCAAAGCGTCATCCTTGTAGCGGGCGCCCAGAACCTGTAGGACTTCATTTCGGCGGAATCTTGGCTTTTGGTTTTGCGGACACCTCTTTACGCATAGACCGCAATCTATGCAGAGTAACGCATTGATTATCGGAATGTAAAACCCCTCTTCGTCCTCGCCCATTGTAATCGCGTCTTGTGGGCAAATCATCCGACAAGCATTGCAGCCTGTACATCTTTCAGTTATTGATTCCATTTTCCGCGCCTTATATTTTCTGATGTGATTTGTTCAAGGAATTTATCAGCCCTATGTCTTTCTTCATCTAAAATCATATTTACTCGTTCGAAATCAACATGTCGCTCAAGTACGTCAAAGTCCTCAAAACTCAATATGTGTCTTTGCCCTTCGCCCAGCAAATCCAAAAACTCCGAAATTCTTCCTGAATAGCAATCCGGATAGACGCATATAGGCTCAGTGTTCAGATTCATCGAAAACGCAGTAGCGTGGAAAGAATCGGTCAATACATATTTCGCGTTATCAATCAGTGTTACAAATTCGAAGATCTTTGGCATCATCAAGCTCTTACCATTACGCAAAACATGGTCAAATCTAGTGCAGAACCTATACAATTTCAACCCCGTGCGTCTTGATAATTCTGCGGCGTACTTGTCGAGCATATGGCTCCTGTAGAGATTATATATCAGAATATAATCGTCATTTATCTTGCTCGGCAGTGCGACAGAACGCCAGAACGACGCCGGCATGCACAATGTGGGATCCACTATCCGCAGACAATTGTCGTATCCGTATTGCTCCTTGAGTACACTCACTCCACTCTCTTCGCGCACAGAGATGGCGCAAAATCTGTCAATGTATTTCTTAGACTGTGTAATCTCATCTTCTGTAAATCTGATTTTACCAAAGCTTGAAGCAAACGCAAACTTGGGTTTATCTTCAGGCGCAAAACTCAGGTAAAATGCTGGTATGACGCCCCCGTTCCAACCAGTATTCCAGATTTGATCACTTCCGGAAAAATAAACGTCGGCACAGTCGTCAAAACTGTCAAAATCCGCATCTTTCAAGTATACCTGTTTTGTAAGATGAAGATACTTTTTTCTAAATCCGCCGAAAAGATACCACCAGTAAACCAACGTAGGCAGTATTATAGGTATTTTAAGCGGATTGCCTTTGGTGAATATACGCATAAGCCCTAAGCCATAAGTATCTCGTCTGCGATAGTCAATGAATACCACGTCGTCATAATACTGTTTTAACTTTTCTTGTGTGGCAAAAGCCTGAAGTTGTGTTCCGTAGTTGCACACGTGATGTACAGTAATTACAGCTGCCATATATTCTGCTTCTTTTCCCTGCACTCTATCGCCTCCCTTCTCTGTATCTATACGTATTGGCGAAACAAGTAAATGCGATTTGTAATATGCCGAGTAGGTGATGGCGCATGCGATTATATACGGGATGAATGTATAATGTTCATAAAGCGGATTCCCTGTGAAGCAATAAAGCAAGAAGAATATCTGCATACAAAACGAAAACGAAAGATGCTGTTTTTTCACGGCCTGATCCTCACGAACCAATAATTGATAAGTGTTCACAAGGGTTCTTATGAAAAACAGCATGAATACAGAAAAGCCTACAATTCCTGTTTCACACAGCAACTGAAGGTATACATTATGTACGTCAAAATGCCTATCATACGTTAACAAATCGTAGTATGCGCCCCATCCTGCACCAAAAACGGGATTCTGCAAGAAAAGCTCCCAAGCCAGTGTCCAGAGTCCAATTCTCCCGTTAGAAAATGAATTCAAACTCGTATGCCCAAAAGGTGAAAATCGTCCTAAGCTTACAAACACTTGATTTACGATATTAACATCTCTAAAAATAAAATACGCAATCAATAGCATAGCAACCGCGCCAACAGACAATTTCAAAATCTTCCCTAGAATATCTGCTTTAGAATAAAACCAAAAATATGTGATCAATACTGCTGCAGTCGCAAATAGTAGAATACCTCGCTTTCCAGTGAGAAATACGGAAAAAAGTGTAATACTTATAATCAAAATTCCCATGACATTAACTCTTTTCTCAGCAGAAAAAAGATGTTTTGCGCATACTAACACGAGAGCGGTGCCAACAATCATCCCCATTGAAGAATAGTGATTGAAAACCCCCATCATATAGCCGCTATCTACCATATCCATGCATACATTAAAACTATGTTCATTCAGATCATATAAATAAATCAAGCTATTACGGATGATGTCCGGCTTGAACCACAGGAAATAACCCAGCGCTATGTGTATGTAGGCATACCACCTCATCACATTTAAAGAAATTCCTTGCCATCCTTTGAGTCGAATCAATATCATGAAAAAAGTGATACCCGCGATCATTATCATCACTTCACCGATCTTATTTCTGTATGTGAACAGATTTATGAAAATGAAAATCATCATAACAGCACAGAGAATTTCATTTGTTGTAATAACAATAACAAACCTAGACTTGCCATTATATTTCACAAATAAAATCACAAATACGCACCCTGGGATTATAAGGAACAGTATACCTCTCAAGGTATCTCCCAATATGGCTGCGCCCAATGAACCCAAGCCATACACCGCCAGCCATAGCACAAAGCATATGTACAATGGAAATGCATGATTATCCTTTGTGGCTATTGAAAATTCTTCTTTTATATGATCACTATGTTCCATTAAATGGTTCAAGGATTTTCTCTCTTTCTGTCAATTCATTGGTTCCCTCAATGTATCAACCAATATCGGAGCTTATACATAAAATTTAACATAAAAAAACAGTGTAACTTGATAAATATCAGTACAATGGCGTGAATGGGGCGTAGCTCACGCACTTTCACACTTTTTATGGATTTTTTTATCCACGGCCTATTTTCTATATACTCAAAAAACTCATCTCGCCTTAATCTATATGGTTTGGGATTGTATGGATGGAAAAAATATATCCTATTGCAATCACTCTGTAATGAAGAAAGTGTGATTATGTCGAAATTCATTTCATTTCTCTTGATTTCATCACACAGACGAGACGAAATACGCTTATCAATATATGTTTTATACGTACTTACCCATTCAATAATCCTGGGATTATACATTTTGCTAACTGAAGCTATATGTATCCGATGGTGATAGTAGTATGTATCAAAACAGTCCACATTGGGATATTTTACAAGCGCATCCAACATAAATAATCTATCTTCCGCCATCCATAATCGGGGTTCAAATCTCATTTTATGCCTAGCTATAAATTCTCTGGAGAATAGCTTTCCCCACGGAGAAGACATTTCGTTGGACTCTTTATATTTATTTGGCAGCAACAAGCGCCAGCATAGTTCTTCATAAGAAGCCGTCTGCAACACGCCTTTCAACCCCTTGCAAGCAACTTTTTTATTATTTTCATAATCGGCAAAAATTAACACATCATACAAGCTCTGCGTATACGGCGCCAACATCTCATAATAGTTCTTCTCGACCCAGTCGTCCGCGTCCACAAAACATAACCATTTACCCTTCGCCGCTGCAATGCCGTTATTCCTCGCCACAGACACACCCTGATTCTCCTGATGTATGACGCTAATCCTATCATCCCTGCTTGCGTATTCATCACAAATCACACCACAGTTATCCGGAGATCCATCGTCCACCAGTATAATCTCAACAGGCGTATTCCGAACCGCAATGAGGCTTTCTATGCATATTCTGAGATAGTTTTCACTGATTTTATAAACCGGCACAATAACACTGATATCAACAGTTTTTGTTCCTTTTGTTTCCATATACTAACCTGCTCACGCTCTCATTTGCACCATGAATCTGTTCTTATCAGTATTGTAATTTCACCGATAACTTCATCATAAAAAATATTGTGTTCTTTTTCGCACATCAATGCGCCAACCAATACCGAACCTTATACATAAAATTTAACATGAAGAACCAGCGCAGCTTAATAAGTAACAGTATAAAGGTATGAGGGCAACGCAGTTCACGCACTTTTACATTTTTTATGGCTTTTTTCATTTGCGATTCTGTTATATGCTCCAAAAACTCATCTCGTCTTAGTTTATAAGACTTCGTATTATCTATGTGGAAAAAATATATCCTATTGCACTCGCTCTGCAATAATGAAAGAGTGAGTATATCGAAATTCAGCTCGTTTTTCTTGCTTTCATAAGGCGTATAAAGTGAAATACGCTTATATATATATGTTTTATATGCATTTGCCCATTCAAAGATGTCAGGATTATAACTTCTGCAGACTGAAAGCATATGTATTCGATAGTGATAATAGTATACATCAAAATGATCCATTTTTGGAGATTTTATAAACACATCTAACATAAACATACCATCTTCACGCATCCATAATCCCGGTTCGAATCTGATTTTATGCTTTGCTATAAATTCTCTGGAAAACAATTTATAGCATTGCGCACATATCTGACCTGATACTTTATACTTATTTAACAATACCCAGCGCCAGCATAAATCCTCATAAGAGACTGTCTGAAGCAGCGTTTTTAACTCCTCACTATGCACCTTTTTGTTATTCATATAACAGCCAAACATTATCACATCACATAAGCTTTGTGTATACGGCGCCAACATTTCATAATAGTCCCATTCGACCCAATCGTCCGCATCCACAAAGCATAGCCATTTCCCTTTCGCCGCCGCCATACCGTTATTCCGCGCTGCGGATACGCCCATGTTCACTTGATGTATAACGCGGATCCTATCATCCCTGCCCGCATATTCATCACAGATCTCACCACAGTTATCCGGCGAACCGTCGTCAACCAGTATGACCTCGACAGGCGTATCCTTAACTGCAATAAGGCTCTCTATGCATGTCCTGAGGTAATTTTCATTGATCATATAAATCGGTACAATGACGCTTATATCAGCGGTTTCTGTTCCCACAACATTGACCATCCCTTCACTTTACCCATGAATCAGATCTTATTCAGCGGCTCATCTTCTTTTTCAATTCAACTACAACACCTGTAATAACTTTAACCTTCAACAACACTAAAAGCCCTCCATACAAAATCACAGCAATGCCCACAATTATCACAGTCCAAAACAGGCACTGCATATAAGCTCCGTTCATGATCGGAGTATTACGGATCGCGAACCATACGAACACACCCATAGTTGCGCTCGCAAAAGTTATTTTTGCAAGCTCCGGAACTTGTTCGCGCAAGCCGAGCGCCCCTACTGTCTTGCGGAACATAATCACCAGTAATATAGTGTATAGCATACTAGTAACACTGGTTCCAAGAGCAAGTCCTCTATGCTGAAATGTTCCGATGAGCGATAGTTTAAGCGCGATTCCTCCTGCTACGGATATAGCTGACAGGATCGCAGGAATCTTCGCTTGTTTCATAGCATGGAATCCCCTTATAAAAAGCGGCGAGAAATTAGTTGCTAAAATGCTCAGCGCGTACATTTGCAGGCATTCTGCAGTACGCTGGGTATCCTCCGGCTCAAAGGCGCCGCGTTCCAACAGGATTTGCACTATGGGCTTAGCTATCAGCACCATCCCGACAGTTAGCGGCAAAAGCATAGGCGTTAATGTTATCACCCATCTTATCAGATGCTTTTTCAAGGCTGAAATGTTATCTTCCGCCGCAAGTTCAGACATTCGCGGAAATAATGCTATAGTCACCGCCGAACCGACAAGCTCGGTTACAACGTTGTTGAGTTTAGAAGAGTAACTGAGCGTAGCAACAGTACCGGAGACGAGCGATGCAGCGAGATTTTTGTCTATAATTTGATTAATCTCCAACACTGCAGCAGCGAGTGTGATCGGCAGCATCAATTTCAACATGTTTCTAATATGCTCATCGCGAAAATCAATACGCGGATAATATCGAAGACCCTTTTTTTTGCAAAATACAACTAATACTGCCATAGACGCAATATTACCAATCATGACGCCAATGCCCAGAAGGATCAAACTCTCAGTAAATTTGCCCAAAATTATCGAAATAACTGCACAGAAATTGATCAAAGCGTCGGATGCTATCGCAACAAAGAAAATTTTCTTAATCTGCAAATATGCCCTGAAAATCCCAATCAGTAACATCGGAATCGCCGACCAAACCATCACTTGCAATAATTTTGACGCTAGATCAAATGCGTCCGGAGCCAGTTTGGACGCAAATATGTATACCAAGGCTTGCGGGAACAGTGTGAATATGAACGCGAAAATAAATCCGACAATAAATAGCATTGTAAGCAAACTGCTTGTAAACTGGTTTTTATCGCCATTGTGACTGGCACACTGCGGAATATATGTCGCTGTTACCGCATTGCCGATAACCAGTAGTATGACACTTGGGACAGTCGTTGCAATGATGTAAGCATCGGATACTGTTCCGGCGCCGTACGCCGCCGCGAGGACAATTTCACGTATAAGACCCAGAATCCGCAGCAGTATCGTAGCGGCGGACACCGCCATGGACGCGCGAAGTATATTGTATTTTACGGGCTTTGGCATTATTAAATACCTCTACTATTACCTTTAAATAATATCGCTGAAAAATAGGCAAGCGATATGTTCATCAGTATCGAGTCTGTATAGCTCTCTGAAAGCGAATAAACAGAATAGCAGATCATTATCAATGTTTCATGAGCCATTTTCATTTTATTGAATCTATATAGTAATACTGTATTGAGCATGATGAACAGCAAAAAAAATATAGCGCCGTCAGTATATAATATATTAATGTAACCAAAGTCTGTCTCCACGCCATAGTTCCCAAATAAGGATATATTTTGATCATTGATTACTGCGGCTGAAGTGATAAATCTAGACGACAAAGTTCCAAAGCTGCTTAACCACTCTATTTGATTTATCAAATAACAAATTACAATACTTACCAGTGATAAAATAAGAAACGCATTTTTCCCTATAATATCAACAAACCATCGCCAAATCATTTTAGTCCCTTTAAATTTCAGTAAGTACCCTATTATTATGACGCCGGTACACATTATAAACCCGGTTCGGGAATATGTAAAACCGTATAATAATGCATTCCCTAACATTAAAAGCAGATAATGTAAAAACTTCAAGGCATCTTTATATGATAGTACACAAAAAACTATAATGCAAAATAAAGTGTAATGTGTACTATTTGGCTGTCCATACCCTAACGCGTATCTGACAGTCATCTCGTCCGCTTCATATCTGATAATTTTCTCCATGTCTGTAATGCCCAAAAGCGACTTGGATATCGTATATATGAATAAACCCAGTTTGATCCAAAAACTTCGCAGGAAAAGCGTATCCATGTCAATGTTCTTCATACATGAAATTGTAATAACGGTCAAGAGCGCTGTCGTCTCTTTTGTAAAAAGCATATTTATAATACCTAACATAAACAGTGGGATAACAATGCAAAGTTCCATTCTGCTCCACCTTGTTGATATAAGTTTCAATAATGCAAATGGAATAGCGCACCAGGTCATCATTCGCATGGCCGGAATCTTGGAGGTATACCCCAGGCCCTTCCCCAGCAATAAAATAAGCCAGAAGATGTAAAAACATGTATTCCCAACTACCACGCGCCTGCAAGGCAGTTTTATCATTGTATTCATTACATCGCTTCCTTTACGATCATTATGCTAAACTTGCGTATATATCAATGAATTTTTCCGCCATCACGTCCCAGGTAAACTCTTCGCGAACTGTCTTGTTTGCATTCGTGGAAATCAATTCTCTCTTAGATTGATTATGTAACAGTTCCCATATAGCGTCTACCCATTCATCACAATCAAAGCTATCAATAACTATTCCATTCTCACCATTTGTTATCAGGATATCTGAGCCGCCGTTTCTAGTCGTCACTACAGGTATGCCGAAATACATGGCTTCGAGCAACACCATGCCAAATATATCATAAATAGTTGGAAGTAAAAAAACATCACAAGCACAATATACGTCCTTTAGCTGACTTTGCTCCATCTTATCCACATAAAATATCGAATCACAGACGCCTGCCTTCTCCGCGTAATCAAAGCATTGTTTGACATAATCCACCTCGCCGCCGCCTATGATCACTAGACTGATATCCGGTTCTCTGTCACGGATATGGCTGAATATATCAAGCAAGAACAATATATTCCTACGCGGCTCCAATTTGCCGATATATAGTAGTTTTCGTGTATCCAGATCAGCGATCATTGAAATAAATTCACACACAGTATTATTCGCTGTGTATGCGCCATGCAACTGCTCAAGATCTAGGCCCACCCCCATAGTATAGATTCGCGAAATACCTTTACTCTGCAGAAATTCCGTTGCGAGCTTGCTTTTAGTTATAAAAGGCGTGTTGTTTTGAATATACGTTTTTAGGCATAAGAAGTCCGCCACTTTAGTCCTGAGATAATATCCTTTATTAAAATCACAGTGGTACGGGCCATGATAAACAAGCACCTTGCCGGGGAAGCGCCTAGCAAGCCGCCATGTTTCAATCTGATTATACTCCGCCGATTGAATAACATCATATCTCTCAGCAAGTGCGTTTAGCCCAATGAAAAATCCGTAGTCTAAAATATCAATGCCTCCAATGTAATAAACTTTAAAAGACTTACCTTCATCAAACCATATATCAGACACGCTATTTTTTTTGCCGCCAAAAAAAACCACATCGCAGGTGCATCCCTTTTTATTCAATGCCTTTGCTAAACCGATCTCTTGGCTGTTATACGTATTTATCAATTGGCTGCTAACTCCAATGGCTGACGTCCTTACAATCAGTATTTTCATACACGCTTACTCCTGTTCGCACTGCATCTCACAGGTACTGCATCTATCCAACTCCGCCTTGCTGACCCTGCCGTCACGAAAATCGCGTACAATGCGATTCTCGTACATCGAATATTTTTTGCTTTTCCAGAACCGCAAAAGCTTATGTCTGACAACCCACAAAGCGGGAATCCAGATATACTTTCTCATCGCCGGGGAAACCGAACCGATCATCCAGCAGTTACGCTCACATGTTCTGACATTCCTGCGAACAGATTCAGCCTGATCGCTGTTCCAAAGTTCATCCCATAACTGGGTATTCAGGTTGCCCATAATCTCTTTTTTTTCAGTCCCGTTGCAGGGCATCACATCGCTGTACGGGTCAACAAAGAATGTGTCAAATGCCATATTGCAAGGAAGCAACCGCTTCCGGCTGTAAATATAGTTAACCAATCCGTGGTTGAAGTACGCTCTAAACCACTTCTTGGGACTATTCGACTTTAAAAGTTCATTTATTAGATCCTCAAAATGCCTGGCAACCATCGGACGATCATGTATGATATTTTTCGACTCCACAAAATAGAAACTGTTGTGCAAAGATGCAGTGGCAAACTCCATATTCAGTTCATCGGAAAGCCTGTACAGTGCGACAAGATCTTGAGCGTTCATATCCTGAACAGTCATACCAAATCCGACGTCTCTCATCCCCATTTCAACAAGCTTCTTCAGTGTGTCATACCCTCGCTTATAGCCGTCCTCAAGACCGCGAATCTTATTATTTGCCGCCTCTAAACCTTCAATAGAAATACGAATACCGACATCCGGAAACTCCTTGCATAAATCCACAATACGATCAGTAAAAAACCCGTTTGTAGAAATGACAATACGATCACTTTTCTTGTAAATCTCTCGAGTGATCTCTTTCATATCTTCTCTTATAAACGGCTCACCGCCTGTAATGTTTGTAAAATACATCCGCGGCAATTTCCTTATTGTCTCAACCGAAATCTCATCCTTTGGTTCAGACGGACGTTTATATCTGCTGCACATATTGCAACGCGCGTTGCACCGATATGTAACAATAACCGTACCATTTAACTTCTTCATCTGTTGTTCTGCCTCAATCTATTTTATACATCTTCCCAAGTGTCATATTACCGTTTTCCGTGTAGTATTTCCCATGTCCGGCAGCCGGTGTAAAAGTCATCTCCCCAAAAACCGGCAGATCATTCACCGCATAAAGATCGACGCGGACGAATTGAAAATCTTTTGATAAATCCGTTGCACACCTTAACAATTCTTGCATACACTTCGGCGGAGGGGGCAGTATATGCAAGTCGTCTCTAATAATATCAAACATGGGCGTAAAGGATGTGTCCACAACGCTTAGTTTCGCGCCAACATCACGATCAGTGACCACCAAAATCAGCTTCGGCTCGCCGCTGAAACAATACACCTTGTAATCCGGGGGCACGCCGCCCCCGGCATCTGCCAGATACTTTTCGCAAATGATCTTTCTTGAAATTTCACTATAATGCGCTTCAATGTTATATACGCCATAATCGTCTTTTAGCCATCGTTTGAGTTCTTTTTTTACTTCTGCCTCGTCTATCTGGGATTTGTCATTACAAATAATATTATACCCGCATCCATGATTGCATTTTAAAACGAACTCTTGGGGCAACAGATTCCAGTCTATCTCTTCGGGCGAGTCCCATACACCAAACAACTCATTGAGATACTTGCCATAACCCTTTGCCGATACATACTCACGAACAAGATATTTATCAGAGCATTTAATCATGAGTGGATTACGCGGCGCATCGTAAAGCGACTGCCATCTGAGCTTGTCATTGAATGTGGTGAGATTTTCCGGTTTCAGCCACTTGTGAAAGTTTTTAAAATATAAAATCTTTCCTGTCGTCTTTGGAAACAGCTTATATGGAACATATAGCCATTTCTTTCTGCTTGAATTTTTCACCTTACTCCTCCGATGAATTCGCCTTCGCGAGATATATTCCCAAGAGTTTATCGCAGTACCTGTCTATTGTATCGAACGGTAATTCCGTGCAGTTCACGCTGTATCGCCCATTTTTTCCCTTGTCATAATAGAGCGCTATGATCTTTGCTTTCAGATCATTAAGGTCGCCGCTTTTAAACATTTCGCCGGTTCGCCCTACGTCTATCAATTCCGGTATGCCGCCTATATCCGCGCCGAGAACAGGAGTCCCATACATCTGGCTTTCCATCACCGACAATGGGCAGTTTTCATACCATTCGGACGGATATATACTGAATCTTGCCTCTCCGATGAGTTTTGCAAGCGGCGCCCCATGCTGAAATCCGACATTCCTTATGTTCGGTATATCCATTAATAATGTGTCAAGTGATCCTGAACCTGCAAAAATAAATGGAATATCCGGTAGTTCGCGACACGCTTTTACTAAAGTGCGGATACCTTTTTCTTCAGAAAAACGTCCGAAGTACAGCACATACTCCTTCTTAAGCCACTCGCTGTGATGAATGCTATCAATAAAATTATGCAGCGCTATTGTCCTCGTCTTGAATATCGGGTTCATGTCCATTTTGTTCTTTAGAAATTCCGAACAGCAAATAATCGCGTCAATATGTTTATAAGCTCCGGTTTTGTTCCAAAACTGCGCCTCTGCTGACCCGATCAGGGATTTGGCTATCGAACCATGAATACACCTACTTTTCGCACAATTGATGAAATGTCCGGAAATACATTTTTCACAGCATCCATGTGTTTTGGGATTATAGAGCAGGTGGTTCGGGCAAATCAACTGATAGTCATGTGCCGTGTAAAAAATGCCGCATTTTTTTTTATTCGTTTTACGCCATCTCACCACCTCCATAATCACGGATGGCGTTAACTGATAGTTAAAATTATTTAAATGCACAATATCAGGCGCGAAATCATCTAACACCAGACGGGTTTTATTTCTTGCTTCGCTGGAGTAAATCGCCTTTATTGGATAGCACAGCTTTTGCAGTTTACCGCCGCTATGAAAATCCATATCAGACGTGTACATGTTGAGCCTATTGCCAACACACCGTCCATCATGCTCCATCCCGAAATATTGTACTTCATGTCCTGCAGATTGAAGATACGCCCCCAATTTGAGCATATAGGTCTCTGAACCGCCGTTAGGATAGAGGAATTTATTAACCATCAATATTTTCATATAGTTGATCTCATTTCGGTCTTCTGTATCTGCGATGTGTTATGATATAACTCAAGAGTTTTCCACACAGCGTCGTCCCAACTGTGTCTGCGTAAAATAAAATCCGCCGCCGATTCTTTGTATTTATCCACTATTTCAGGACTATCGCAAAGCAACTGCAGTTTATCCCTCAGATCACTTACATTGCCTTTACTGAATGCTAAAGCCATTTCTTCAACTACATCGGCGCATTCAGCGATATCCGAAACCAAGCAGCACCTGCCATAACTCATAGCTTCAAGTAAACTAAGCGGCATGCCCTCCAAGTCGGAAGGAAGCGTATAAATATATGCATTACTATACAACTCGTGCAGCAATTGGCCTTGGACAAATCCCGTAAAAACTATCCGCGCATCGCCTCGGGATAATGCCTTAAGCACTGTGATAAATCTATCTGTATCAGAAGAGCCGCCTGCTATGACTAACTTTTTATCGGTTTTAACCTGTTTATATGCTTCTATCAAATACTTCAAACCTTTTTCCGGAACAATTCGTCCCAGAAATAGGATGTAGCTGTCTTTTTCAAGAGCAAACTCCGTGTTGATCAAATCCGCCTCGGCTATATCAGGTCTAATAACTCCATTCGGTATATATTTCGTTTCTCTGCCATACACATCCTTAAAATACTGTTGAACACCCTTGCTCAAGACTATTATCTCATCCGCGTATTTCGCGGCGCATTTTTCACCCCACATTATACATGCGCGGGCAAATCTCCCCCACTTTGCCCTTTTATGATCCAGACCGTGAATAGTGACGACACAGCGCTTGCCTAACAGCTTAGGTATCCACATCATGATGCATGATCCTTCGGCATGATAATGGGCAACATCGTATTCACCAAAAGCAATACTTAAAGACGCGAAAAAAGAAGCAGTCATAGCCGCCAAGCCCTTTAAGTCAAATGTCATAACCCTTTTGAGTCGAATACCCTGATATTCCGACAAATTACGTTTGTCGAATCTCACGTCTATAACATGATGTCCTCTGCGGTTATAACAGACTACATCATGCCCCAGACCCACCATGCGCTTACTCAGTTCCTCAACAACAACCTCTACTCCGCCCTCACGCGACGGTATGCGCTTATGGCCAAGCATCGCTATTCTTAACGGTCTTTCGATCATTCCAAACGGATCTATACTTCCGTTGCACTTACTGTTATCCATTTTAAAACCAACTATATTCACATATTTAATTGTACTTTTTCTTCATTTGGAATATATCATAATAAGCCTGATAAAGCAAGTATTTCTCAATAATTCCTGAAATTCTATATGAATGGGGCGAACGGGGGTGCTACACCGCCGCAATTTAGCGACCGGGGGTGTTGGCAAATACATTACAGCGAATCCGACATCGCCCAAAAATGTATTGAACAAATCACATACCACCACTTCAAGTGGTGGTATGTACCGCGCCCTATAAGGGCGTCACTGCATGGCAGCGCCTAAAAGGCGCGGTTCCTTTGCCAAATACACCACTCGCGACCTCTGAAAGAGGTTTTCTTTTTTATTTCCCCAACTTGTCCGATTCCTCTTGGTCTTTTATGTACTTCCGTATCTGTTCCTCGTTGCGTCCAACTGTATCAACGTAATATCCGCGTGCCCAGAAGTGTCTGTCGCCATACTTTTTAAATTCGGGATGCCTATCAAATATCATAAGCGCACTTTTCCCTTTCAGATACCCCATGAAGTCCGAAACGCTGAACTTTGGAGGAATTTTCAAGCACATGTGAACATGATCTGAGCATACTGCGCCTTCCAATATTTCTACGTTTTTATATTCGCAAAGCTTTCGCAATGCTTCCTGTACATCTCTTTTCACTTCCCCATACATGCTTTTGCGGCGGTATTTGGGAATGAAAACAACATGGTAGATGCAATTCCACTTTGTATGTGCTAAGATATTATTGTCCATTTGGACTTCCCTCCTTTGATTCTTGACTTTGGCGTAGGAACCTCTGTCATTATATCAGCCCTAAAGTCGTGAATTAGTTACTCAAAACGTTTTTTACTCAATATTTTGATTTAACTGATGGCGTAAATCTTTGAATTTACTGCATTTAGGTATTGCTTTTTATTTGAGTGTATGTTATAATATTATATACTCAAAACGAAAGGAGCAGCCATGCCAGCGAAACCATCAGGACAGGTAAAAACTTCAACCATCATGGTCCCCCAGAAGAACGGCGATATCTACGTTATCGACCGCCAGACCATCTATGACCCGGAGAAAAAATATAACAAAGTGCTCAGCTCGAAGCTGACTGCTAAAATCCCAAAAGGCTCGGAAATTCCTGTGCCGACACGCCCGAAACACCACCAAAAGGCAATTCCGGAAGAAAAAACAGGAACTGTAGCCGCCAAAAGGAACCATGTCGGCATGATGGACATCATTGATCACATCGGCGCCGCATCAGGGATTGACAGCGCCATATACGGCTCGACCGACGTCGGCGCCGCGCAGAAGATCATATCCCTCGCAAGGTATATGCTCGCCACCAACGGCCAGTCCCTCCCCGGCATACAGACCTGGCAGTTCAATCACCCCCTCCCCTACGAGGACGGCATTACGGAGGACATATACCATGACCTTTTCGTAAAGGTAGGAAGGGACGAAAGCCTCCAGCAGAACTTTTTCAAGCAACGCTGCGACCGGATGCCCGACGGCGACGCGCTTGCTTATGACTCGACGAGCATATCGACCTATTCCGAAATCCAGAACGAGGCGAGGTACGGATACAACAAGGC
>JAISED010000032.1 GCA_031264295.1 Eubacteriales Family XIII. Incertae Sedis bacterium
GTTCGCCCTGACGGGTATCCCCTTTTTTACTCTCCTAAGCACCAAATCGCAGGTCCGCACGGGCGTTCTTTAAGCGCCTTTATTTGTTGTGCCCTCCCTGATACCTCTGAATAGACACAGATTGACAGGAAAATAGTATTAGAAAAATTTTCTTGCTTTTTCTCTGTTTGTATTGTATAGTATAAAAGGATGTGCTCTTTTGCGTCTGGATTGGCTTGCCCGGAATCCGGCGCAGGGAATGAAGGCGGGGTTTGACGCCGCCCGAAAGAAGTATAAACAAATACACACACCGGATCGCGGCTGGTTGGCGCCTGGATGGCTGCCTTTCGAACGTTTCGGTGGAGGAAAAAACCAGGAGGAAAAGAATGTCAATTATTTCGATGAAGCAGTTGTTGGAAGCGGGCGTACATTTTGGGCATCAGACAAGAAGATGGAACCCCAAGATGGCGCCTTATATTTTTACTGAAAGAAACGGGATCTATATCATAGATCTGCAGAAGACGGTGAAACTGATAGACGCAGCCTATGATTTCATGCGCAGTATAGGCGAAAGCGGCGCTCCGGTACTGTTTGTAGGCACGAAAAAACAGGCGCAGGCGGCTATCAGGGACGAAGCTATCAGATGCGGCATGTATTATGTCAATGAAAGATGGCTGGGTGGCATGCTTACGAACTATAAAACGATTTCGGAACGGATAAAGAGGCTGTATACGATCCAGAATATGGAAACTGACGGCACCTTTGACGCCTTAACGAAAAAAGAAGTCATCAAGCTGAGACTTGAACAAGGCAGGCTTGAAAAGTTCTTGGGAGGCATCAAGGAAATGAAGGGTATGCCGGCGGCTCTGTTCGTGGTTGACCCCAAAAAGGAGAGGATCGCGATAAAGGAAGCCAGAATTCTGGGCATTCCCATCGTAGGTATAGTCGATACCAACTGCGATCCGGACGATGTGGACTACATAATCCCGGCCAATGACGACGCAATCCGCGCGATAAAACTCATCGCAGGCGGCATGGCTGACGCGGTTATCGAAGGTAAACAGGGCGAAAGCTTTGACGATGGTTCCGGTAGCGAGTCGTCGAATGACTATGAAAGCGGCGTAGAATCAGAAGCCGCAGCGGAAGAACCCGCGAACGCCGAAGTCAAAGACGCGGCTGTCGAACAGAACAGCGATTCTGAATAATAGCGATAGTGTAATCATTTCAATCGAAACTATTCAAACGCCGCGTTAGAATAGTAACAATAAAAAATTATACTGCCGACATGGCGGAATGGAGACGAATATGGCAATAACTGCGGCAATGGTCAAGGAACTGCGCGAAAGAACAGGCGCGGGAATGATGGATTGCAAAACGGTACTGGTAGAAACAGACGGAAATATCGAGAGATCGATAGAGCTGCTTCGTGAAAAGGGTCTTGCGAAGGCGGCGAAAAAGGCGGGGCGTATAGCCTCAGAGGGTCTTGTGAGGATCAATTTCTCACCGGATTATAAGGTTGCAAGTATTGTAGAGGTGAATTCTGAGACGGATTTCGTAGCGAAGAATGAGGATTTTATCGCCTTCGTGGAGAATCTCGCGGAGCTTGCGCTTGAACCGGGTTGGAATGATCTGGACGACTTCCTCGAAAAGAAGCTCGGGGAAGGCACAGTGAAAGATAAGTTGAACAGTTTAATAGCGACGATAGGCGAGAACATGAATGTAAGACGTGTTCAAAGGACTGAACTCCCAGGCGTCGTTAATGTAGGATATATTCACGGCGGCGGGAAGATCGGCGTCATTATAGGCTTTGAGACAGAAGCTTCATATGATGAGGTCTTTGTCACGGGGAAGGACGTTGCGATGCAGACGGCGTCTATGAGTCCCAGATTTATTGATGAGTCGGGGGTAGACCCGGAGTATGTTGAGTCGGAGAAGAAGATACTTATTCAGCAGGCTCTGAATGAAGGCAAGCCTGCAGATATAGTTGAAAAGATGGTCAGCGGGAGACTTAAGAAGGAACTCAAGGAGACCTGTCTTCTCGAACAAAAGTTTGTAAAGAACGGGGATATTAGCGTTCGCCAGTATATTGAAAGCGCTGCCGCAGCTCTCGGAAAGAAGCTCAGCGTCGCCGCTATGATACGCTACGAGGTTGGCGAAGGACTGGAAAAGAAGGAAGAAAACTTTGCGGAAGAAGTCGCAAAGCAGATGGGTAAATAGCAGTAAACTATTCGGAGCCAGGTATGACAATAGGTTTCGGCGTATATAATAAAAAGCGGCTCATGCCGCTTTTTATACTATTAATATTAAGATGAAGGAAATAAGCTTTAGTTTTCTATTGCCGCCGCTCTATAACACGGCGGCGCATAATCTGAAGCGGATGTGCGGATTCCGCGAAGGCGATGAGGAAGACGCTGCGATGTTGGCTGATGCCTTGGATGTCCATGACAGGTGGGCGGAGGATGCGGACATTGACGCCATTGCCGTTTTTCAAGGCCGTGAATCCGTTAATGGCAATATGCTTACTGCATGCGGAGTGAGTTTGACGTGCCCGGCTTTTGAACTTGTTGACACTCGCAAACTTACGAGTGTTATTTTCTACGCGATAACGCTTAAACAGGCTGAAAGCAATATTCGCGGCGAGCAGGGCGAAGATAATATAATGGCGGCCTTCTATGCTGACGCTTGGGCAAACGCTTATCTGGAGGCGGGGATGTACGAACTGCGGATGAGGCTGCTCAAGTCGGCGCCGATTATGGGCGCGGCCTTGCTGGCGGGTATTCCCGCTCACGGCGCAGTGCTGTCCGACTCTTTCGGTCCTGGATTCTACGGTATGGAGCTTACGGAATTGCATAAGATGGCGCAGATAATCGATTTTTCTAAAATCGGAGCACAGGTCACCGAAAATGCTGTAATACATCCTATGAAGTCGCACTGCGGGATATTGTTTGCCGCCACGGACATTGGCGGACTGCCTTCAGCAGGGTGCAGAGAGTGCGTTGGAGACAGACGTGGATGCAGATATTGTACGAGATATGCGGGGGACGCAGGGAATCAGGTTGAGAAAAATGGATAATCTTGGAATATCATTCGATGTGGGAACAACTACTCTCACTGGTATTTTATGGGATCTGGACAGGAATAATTTAATAGGCAGACTCGCGATGGGCAATCCTCAGTCCAGGTTCGGCGCCGATATTATATTCAGACTTGCGAGCGCGATGAAGGGCGAGGCGGAAAGGAAAAAGCTTCAGGCTTCCGTGGTTGGAGGCATGAATGATATAATAGATATATTTGAAGACCGATACGCCATCAGACGAGGCGATATAAGGAAGATCACAGCGGTCGGTAACACGGTCATGCAACATCTGCTGCTGGGCGAGGATCCATCGGCATTGACGGTTCCGCCTTATATGCCGACTGCCACAGGCGCTGTCTTGACGGAGGCGTCGAGTATAGGACTTGAGGCCGCGCCGGGCGCTGAATTGTACGCGCCGCCGTGCATAGGATCTTATGTAGGTTCGGATATAACTGCGGGTTTACTCGCCGTCGGCATAGACGAACTCCCCGGTTGTACATTGTTTGTGGATATAGGCACAAACGGGGAAATCGCGCTTATGGTCAAGGGGCGGCTTTTGGTGTGTTCGGCGGCGGCGGGACCGGCCTTCGAAGGGGCTTCCTTGAATATGGGCATGAGAGCCGGGGACGGCGCTGTTGAAAAGGTGGATATAAGCAGAAGCGGCGTCAGCTGTCTGACGGTAGGGCGCACATCACCCAGAGGTTTGTGCGGCTCAGGCGCTATAAGTGCGGCTGCAGCTCTGCTTGAAGCCGGTTTGATGGATAATACCGGCAGGATGAGTACGGCGGATGAACTGAAAGAATCGGGAACGGACGAGGTGATTTATTCAAGGATGATCGAAGGTGAACAATGCCGGGAATTCATCATTTCTAGCCGTGAAGACGGTGGGCGTGTGGTGATCACGCAGAAGGACGTCAGAGAAATACAGCTCGCGAAAGCGGCGATATCCGCCGGAATAAAAGTGCTTTTGTCTAGAGCAGCCATAGCGCCGCACGAGGTTTCAAGACTGCTTCTGGCGGGAACCTTCGGAAACAATATAGACATTAGAAGCGCGTGCAGGATAGGTTTATTTTCGGGTGTAGGCGAAGAATTCATCGTTTCAATGGGAAACGCCGCAGGAGACGGCGCTTCTCTCATACTCACGGACGACAGAAAGAAAACAGACGCCGAGCGCATTGCTAAGATGTCGGAGCATGTATCCGTAGCGAATGAAGATGATTTTCAGGAACTGCTGCTAAATGAGATGGATTTCAGTTAATTAAAAGCCGCCTCAAAAAGTTAAGGCGCGCAACGCTGCCTTATGGTATAATAAAATTGCACGGCGGTAAGTATGGCATGAATATTGCCCGACGGTATTGCTTACTGAGTTCAGTATCTGCACTGTTGCTTGTGTAAGATGGCGGGCAGTGGTTCTTCGGTCGAAAGGATGGAATATGCTCAAATATAAACGGATATTGCTTAAAATAAGCGGTGAAGCGCTGGCCGGCGAAGGTCGATTCGGGATTGACGACGCCATGCTTGTGCAGACTGTCAGGCAGATCAAGGAGATAATCGAACTCGGGGTTGAAACAGCTCTTGTTGTGGGAGGCGGCAACTTCTGGCGCGGGAGGGGCGCTTTAGGTATAGACCGCGCGACGGCGGATTATATGGGCATGTTGGCTACAGTGATGAATGCGCTGGCGCTCAGGGACGCGTTTGAGGCTGCGGGGATCGAGGCTCGGATTCAGTCCGCGATAGCTATGGACGGCGTCGCGGCGCCTTATTCCAGAAATGAGTCGGTCGCGTTTCTTAAACAGAAGGCTGTCGTCATATTCGCGGCGGGTACGGGGAATCCGTATTTTTCTACCGATACGGCGGCTGCGCTGAGGGCGGCTGAAATCGGGGCTGACGTCATCCTCTTGGCCAAAAAGGTAGACGCCGTATATTCGGACGATCCGGAGAAAAATCCCGACGCGGTGCGATACAGCGAACTCAGCCATCAGGAAGTGCTGGAAAAAGACTTAAAGGTCATGGACTCCACGGCGGCTTCACTGTGCCGTGACAATAATATAACGATACATGTGTTCGGGCTTTCACAGCCCGGTAATGTTATAAAAGCCGTTCATGGGGAAAACATAGGCACTATAGTGCGATAAACCGGTTATACTATTTGAATCAAAATGTAAAATAAAGGAGGCGTTAGCATGAGTATCGATCCGCAAACAGTTCTGGATGAAAAGTCGGCAAAGAGTATATCTGTACTAAAAGAGAATTTGAACACCGTAAGAGCCGGCAGAGCTAATCCGGCATTGCTCGACAAAATAATGGTGGATTATTACGGTACGCCGACACCGCTTAAGAATATAGCGAATATAACGGCGCCGGATCCGAGGAGTCTTCTTATCACTCCATTTGACCCAAAATCGCTTAACAACGCGGAAAAGGCGCTGAACATGGCGAATTTAGGCATAAACCCGAATAACGACGGGAAGGTGATACGGCTCTCTATACCGCCGGTTACAGAGGAAAGAAGAAAGGATTTGACCAAACTCATTCACAAATACGGAGAGGACGCCAAGGTGGCGATAAGAAATGAAAGACGCGACGCCAATGAAATCCTTAAAAAACAGGAAAAAGCCGGCGAACTCACCGAGGACGATCTCAAGAATGAGTTGGAAGACGTCCAAAAAAAGTCGGATAAAAGTATAAAACTGATAGATGAGATCATCGCCGAAAAGGTGAATGAGATAATGGAGGTTTGAAAGGTGGCGCCGGGATACGCTCGGTTTGATATAAGCGACTTGATCGGGCTGGAGACCGAAGAAGCAGTTGCGGCGCTGGAAGCGGACGGTATATCGTACGTTGTGAAGGAAACTAAACCACCATTTGGCAGACAGATTACAGGAAGGCGGCATGTCGTCAGAGCGCGCTTTGACGACGCGTTGCGCTGTGCGGAATTGGTCGTAACCTATTGGTGAGCAAGCCGTTTCCATTCAGTTAATACCGGTACTGAGTTCAGTATCAGCCGCGTAAAAACGGCGAAACCGGTAGGTTGTTTGTCAGTATCAGCCGCATAAAAGCGGCGAAACCGGTATGATGTTTGAGCAATTACTTTTTGAGGGCTGAAATGATAGATATGGATAGGATCCCTAATCATATAGGGATCGTTATGGACGGGAACGGGCGTTGGGCGGCTAAGCGCGCCTTGCCAAGGCTGGCGGGGCATAATGCGGGAATGAAAGCCTTGAAGGAGATCGTTAAGCGGGCATCTGTCCTCGGCGTCAAGCACCTGACGGTGTATGCGTTTTCTACTGAAAATTGGAAGCGGAGCAAGGATGAGATATCCGGGATATTCAAGCTCTTGGTTCTCTATATTGATAAAGAATTAGAAGAGTTGAACCGCAACAATGTAAGGGTGAATATTCTGGGTGAGTATAAGGAATTACCGGCAAAGGCGCTGCTGCGGCTGGAAAAATCGCGGGTAACAACTGCGTCAAATGAGGGCATGCAATTCAATATAGCGCTTAATTACGGCGGAAGGGCGGAGCTTGTAAAAGCGGCGCGGGCGATCGCCGCCGACTTGCTTGAAGGCTCGCTCGGCATCGACGAGATCAGCGAGCAGCATGTGGCAGACAGGTTGTATACGAGCGGCATACCGGATCCGGAGCTTATAATACGTACAAGCGGGGAAAAGCGTTTATCGAATTTTCTGCTTTGGCAAAGCGCGTATAGCGAGTTTGTGTTTTCCGAGGTGTTTTGGCCGGATTTCAGTCCGGATGAGCTTGAAAAGAGCATTGAAGAGTATCAGGGACGCGCGCGCAGGTTCGGTGGACGATGAAAACGAGAGTGATATCAGCAATAATAATGATCCCTTTGTTAGCTACGGTTTACATAGGCGGATATGTTCTCGCGGCGGCGTGTTTCGCAGTGGGGCTTCTGGGCACGCGCGAATTTTACCGCTCATTTAAGACAGCGGACGTGACGCCTTCAACAGCCGTAGCGCTTGTTTCCGCCGTCATGCTTTATGGCCTTAACTATCTTGCCTCCGGCTGGGATGAAGCTTATATTGCACATTCGTATACGTTTTGGTTTACGATAACTATATTTTTGTCATTTCTCTATATGTTTAAAATAGAGAAGCGCGGCGTCTATGACGGTATGGCTACATTGACGGGGATATTATATGTTTGCTTTTTTTCATTTCATGTTGTGCTCACGGATCAGCTCAATGTGCATAGCAATCTCATTTGGCTGATCTTCATAACTGCTTTCGGAACAGATATAATGGCGTATTTCACGGGAATGTTGATAGGCAGACATAAGCTGTGCCCGAGTATAAGTCCTAAAAAAACAGTGGAAGGCGCCGTAGGCGGACTCTTGGGCAGTATGTTTTTTTGCGGCTTATTCGGCTGGTTCGTTGCACCCGAAGTATTTATTCACTGTATTATCATCGGAGCGCTAGGAGGGATTTTTTCTCAGCTCGGCGATCTCACAGCATCAATTTTTAAACGGAAATTGGGTATTAAAGACTTTGGGAATTTGATTCCAGGTCATGGCGGCGTGTTAGATCGATTTGACAGCCTGCTGTTTACGGCGCCTGTAGTGCATTATTATATAATATTTATCATTGTGCGGTGATTATGAAAAAGATAGCGATCTTTGGCTCAACCGGCTCGATCGGTGTACAGGCTGTGAGCGTAATAGAAAAATATCCCGAAAGGTTCAAGGTGTCCGTACTGACTTGCGGCATGAACCTGGAGCTTTTACGTGAGCAGATTATCCGGCTGCGACCGGCTATCGCAGTGATCGGAGGCGCGGCGCCTTCCGCAATGGCGGGCGCAGGCGGTGTTTCAACGCTTCGAGGCGCAGGCGATAGTTCCGCACTATCATCGGTGAACGCAAGCGGCGTCGCGGCGCTTGTAAGGGAGTTTCCGGAAGTGCGTTTTCTCACAGGAGCGGCGGGACTCGCTGAAGCGGCGGAGCACGGAGACTATGATCTGATGCTGAACGCTCTCTCTGGAGCAGCGGGGCTTATTCCCACCTGGAATGCTATAGTCACTAATCGAGATATAGCTATCGCTAACAAGGAGACCCTGGTTGCGGGAGGGAAGCAGGTGATGGCGGAGGCAGCGCGGCGGAAACTGAGAATTCTTCCGGTGGACAGCGAGCACAGCGCGATCTTCCAGGCTCTTCAAGGCGGAAACGGCAATAAGCCTAAACGGATTTTGCTTACAGCTTCAGGGGGCCCTTTTCGCGGATTTTCGAAGGCTATGCTAAGAAATGCGACCCTTGAGCAGGCCTTGGCGCATCCCAAGTGGAATATGGGAAGCAAGATCACAGTAGATTCCGCAACGATGATGAACAAGGGACTTGAGATAATCGAGGCGGGTTGGCTGTTCGATCTACCCTCTGAGAAGATCGAGGTTCTGGTACATCCCCAGTGCATCGTACATTCGATGGTGGAGTTCGGCGACGCCTCTGTCATAGCACAGATGGGCGCACCGGATATGAAGACGCCTATAGCCTATGCTCTGGCTTATCCGGAGCGTATTGACGCAGGCGCTCAGGCGCTGGATTTTACGGCGCTCAGCGGGCTTACTTTCGAACATGTTGACGACAATGTGTTTACATGTCTCAGAATGGCCAGAGAAGCGATGACGGATGGAGGCAGCCGGCCTATAACGCTTAACGCGGCGAACGAAGTCTTGGTCGGACTCTTTCTTGAAAAAAGAATAGGATTCATGGACATACAAGAAAATCTTGAGCGGCTTATGCAGTCCCACATATCCGTCAATGTGAATGATGTCTATGATGTGATGAAGCTAGATGGTGAAGTAAGAGCTAAGTTAAAGGAGATGTTATGTCTATAATTACTGTTTTGTACGCTATAATCATATTTTGCTTGTTGATATTTATCCATGAACTCGGACACCTTATCGCGGCAAAATCTGTAGGAATCAAGGTAAACGAATTTGCCCTAGGCATGGGACCGCTCATTTTCAAGTTCAAAAAGGGTGAAACCGACTATGCCTTGAGAGCATTGCCCATAGGCGGCGCCTGCGCGATGGAGGGGGAAGACAAGGATTCAGAGGATCCCCGAGGTTTCAACAACAAGGGATTCTTCGCCAAGGCGATCACGGTGGTGGCGGGATCATTTATGAATGTCCTGCTGGCAGTGCTGCTGCTGTCGGGGATCGTGTTTTCATTCGGAACGCCCGGTACGACCGTTGATTTAGTCGGGGAGGGCAGTCCCGCTGAGGCGGCTGGTCTCAGGAGCGGAGACAGAATCGTGGCGATCAGCGGCATAGAGATCGAAAAATGGGAAGACGTCGGTTACGCCATAGAACATTCAGATGGCGACGAACTGAATCTGACGGTCTTACGCGACGGAGAAGCGACTGAAATAAGCAGCGGCTACTATGAAGATGAAGGCGGCGCGCGTAAGATCGGGATTTCACCCGGCATGGAACACAGATTCTCGAATATATTTGCGTCCATAGGCAGGGGAGCTGTAGCTACCTTTGAGATGGGAAGAAGCATGATCGTCATAATCGGTCAGCTTTTCACAGGCAAAGCGGCTATAAGCGACCTCACGGGTCCTGTAGGCATAGTCTACGTGGTAAGTGACGTCGCTAAAAACGGGATCGGACAGCTCATACAGCTTGCCGCACTTATAAGTCTGAATCTCGGCATTATAAATATGCTGCCTCTTCCGGCTCTTGACGGCGGACGCCTGTTATTCCTCATAATAAGGAAGTTTACAGGTAAGGTGATAACCGATGAGATAGAGGGAAGGATTCACATGGTCGGGCTTTTGCTGCTCTTCGGATTGATGATATTCGTCACATTCCAAGATGTGACGAGGTTTTTGATTTAAGTTAACAAGACGCGCAGTAGTAGGCTGCGGCATTGTGAGAATGACGCGCGGCAGTATGTTCGGCGGCGTGCTTAGAGAAATGAGGCGGTGAATTATGACGCGCAGAAAGAGCAGGGCGGTGAACTGCGGCGGCGTGATTATCGGTGGTGAAGCGCCGATATCTATACAGTCGATGACGAATACCGATACCCGTGACGTCAAGGCCACCATTAGGCAGATCGAGGCTCTCTCCGAGGCGGGCTGTGATATAGTGCGCGTGGCGGCGCCGGATATGGAGGCGGTTGAAGCGCTCGGCGCTATAAAGCGTGTGCGCGGGCTTCCGCCTATTGTGGCGGACATACATTTCGATTATAGACTAGCTATCGCGGCTATAGAGGCGGGTGCGGATAAGATCCGTATAAATCCCGGCAATATAGGCGGCAGGGAAAATGTAAAACGCGTTGTAGAGTGCGCGAAGACATTCGGAATCCCTATCAGAATAGGCGTGAACGCCGGTTCTCTTGAACGTGAGATTGCGGCAAAATACGGCGGAGCTACAGCGGAAGCGGCGGCGGAGAGCGCGCTCAAGCATATAGCTATGCTTGAAGATATGGATTTTGATAATATTGTAGTGTCTATAAAGATGTCGGATATTCGCGCTAACTATGAGGCGCACATGATAGCCGCCGCCAATACGGAGTACCCGTTTCATATAGGCGTCACTGAGGCGGGATACGGTATGAGCGGCGTTACGAAGTCTACTGTGGGTATAGGCGCTCTGCTCATGTCGGGGGTAGGGGATACGCTCAGGGTATCGCTTACCGGCGATCCTGTCAAGGAGGCGGAACTTGCGGCGGAGATTTTGAAGTCCCTGGATCTCAAAGACGGAGCGGCGCATATCGTTTCGTGTCCAACCTGCGGCAGGTGCCATGTGGATCTCGAAGCCTTGGTGAAGGTGGTTGAATCCGGCGCGCGTGAAATGGAAAAACGGATCAAAGGGCGCGCCGGAGCGGATAGGGCGGCTTCTGTGACGGTCGCCGTTATGGGTTGCGCGGTAAACGGTCCCGGTGAGGCTGCGCACGCCGACGTCGGCGTCGCCTGCGGAAACGGCAAAGGTCTTATATTCCAAAACGGAAGCGTCATAAAAACCGTTGGAGAAAAAGACATAGCCAGTGAGTTACTGAATAGAGCCGAAGCGCTATGGCTTGATAAACTCCAGCGCCGCAGCTCCTAGCTCCCGACCGCCTAACTGTCGGCGGAAGCGTCATCGCTCACGACCGCCTAACTGTCAGCGGAAGCGTCATCGCTCCCGACTGCCTAACTGTCAGCGGAAGCGTCATCGCTCACGACCGCCTAACTGTCAGCGGAAGTTCTATGCCTCCCAACGCGTAAGGCCGCCAACCACGGTTTTTAAAACCTCTATAGTATGTATTTCCGTCGGTTCTATCTTAAATATATCCTTATCTATCAGTATGAAGTCCGCGTATTTGCCTGCGGAGATCGTTCCTTTGATATTCTCTTCGCCGGAGCAGTAAGCGGCGTTTTTCGTATACATGCTTACCGATTCATAGACGCTGATCGCCTCATCGGGAACCAAGCCGTCCGCAGGGAAGCCGTCAATGCTCTTTCGCGTAACGGCGCATTCTATGCCGAGGAAGGGCAGCGGCGGATCGACAGGCGCGTCGGAACCCCCTGTGAGCAATATGCCCGCGTCGATATATGAGCGCAATGGGGTGAAACCTTTCATGCGGTCGCCGAGCCTGTCCGGTGCGAAACCGCCGTCCGAGTGTATGAAATTCGGCTGCACGTCGAGCATTATGGGCAATCGCTTCAGCCTGTTGATCTGTGCGGGATCCGCAACCGACGCATGGATGACGCGTAATCTGCGCAGACCCACAGCTGTGAGCCGCTTTTTCGGGCAAGCTTCATCGCTGGCGGGATACACCTCTTCGGCGGCGTCTAAGAGCAATTCCATCGCGGCGTCTCCTATTACATGCACGGAGGCCTCCAGGCCGCTGTCATAAGCCTTGCGAAGCAAAGCAACAAGCGAGTCTTTCGTATAGAATAGATCTCCTTTCTGATCCGGCATGTCCGAATAGGCTTCTCTCATCGCGGCGGTGCGCCCGCCGAGCGAACCGTCTAGGAATATCTTTCTGGCGCCCACCTTTACCATGTCCGTGCCGAAACCGGTCTGCGCGTTAAGGGTTTCGGGGAAATAGGCGGAGTTTATGATAACCCTGACGGGCAAGCTTCCTTCACGCTCAAGTTCGTAATATTGGTCAAAATATTCGATAGGCGGCGTAGCGTCAAAGGAAGAAATCGCGTGAAGTGTCGTATAGCCGCGCTGTGAATAGCCGCCGATGTGCTTTCTGATCAGTTCTTTCCTGTAATCCGTATCGCCGATAAGCGCCATCAGCGTCGGCGCGAAGTATTTGGCATAGGCCTCTTCTCTGATTATGCCGTCAGGTTCGCCGTCGTCATAGCATGTGACACACGAGTCTGCAGCTGCGCTTTCCTTCGTCAGCCCCGCCAGTTCAAGCGCCTTGCTGTTTACCATGGTGACATGCAGGCAGTGGCTCATGATAGCGATTGGACGTTCTGCGGATATTCTGTCGAGTTCGTATCTGAACGGATAACGATTTTCCGCGAGATCCGACATGGTTACGTCGCAGCCTGTGAACCAAGTGCTGCCGCCATTGTCGTGACTGCGCATGATCTCAACGAGTTCATCAATGCTTCGCGCCTTGTTAAGCGCGATATTGTTTTTATTGTTGCAATCAAACAACACATGTATGTGGGTATCGGAAATCCCCGGCAGACCGATCCGGCCTCCGAGATCTTCTTTTTGGGCGGTGGGGTAGGTGACCGCCTCTTCATTTGAACCCGCGAAAATGATCTTCCCGTCATGCACTACGATGGCCTCCACGGTTTCATTCGGCTCGTTCATAGTGTAGATCCTGCCATTATAAAATAATTTATCGAAAAGAAAATCCATATGCGCCTCCTGTAGGCAACCACCGAAAACCCTCGTCAGCTTCACCGTTTTCCGCGGCTTCAGCCGCAGTGAAAAGAAGGATAGCCGTGGCGCTCATACCGAAAATCTGGTGACGATTTCCGATCTCGTAAAAATTTTCAAAATAAACACTTGTACATTCTCTATATGTATGATATTTTTTAAATATGAAGAATTCAACATTGTTAAAATATGCTGTCGCAAGTAACGGCGATAGTATGTTATATTGTTATGTTACCGCGTTTTGGCTGTACTATATGACGACGGTTTCCGGCATTCCACCGGCTGTTGCGGGTACAATCGCAGCGACGGGCGCCGTATTTCAGGCTATAGCGGGTCCGTTTTTCGCCGCTTGGTCCGACCGTTTTGAACACAAGCTCGGCAAGAGACGTCCGTTTATCATACTTGCTTCCGCGCCTCTGGGTCTTTGCGCTTGTTTGATGTTCTCCGAACTGCCTCTGCACGGCTCGTTGCGAATCGCCGTCATGTTCTGCCTGGGCGCCGGTTTCTGGGTGCTGTTCGCGGCCTTCTTTATCCCTCATCTGGCTTGGGGAGCGGAAATAGCCACGGGTTACGATGAACGCACGACTATACGCACCTATTCCTATGTGATGTATACCACCGGCTTCCTCATCGGCAGCGCATTGCCCACATTCGCCGTAGAACGCCTTGAGGCCTCAGGCTTCGGCGCCGGCGGCGCGTGGTTGTGCGTCACGATAATTCTGGCAGGCATATCTGCGGGCTGTATACTCTATACGGGCTTGTCGATACGCGAGCAGCCCTCGAAGCGCGAAAGTGAACTATCACCATTTTCGCTGAAGGTTCTGGCGCACGACTATGGTCAGGTACTCAAACTGCGACCACTGCGACTGCTCATATTTGCCGTAATCGCATATCTGATCGGGAATTCTATGATGATCGCCGATCGCATGTATGCGTTCACATTCCAAATGGGATTTTCCGGTTCGTTTATCTCTGTTCTCATGCTAGTGTTCGGTCTTTTAGGCATAGTACTCGCCGCACCGATGATGAAATTCGCCAAACGTTTCGATAAGCGAACGGCGCTGATCGCGTGCCTCAGCGTCTGCGGATGCATAATGGCGCTCTTGCGCTTTGCGGATATCGCGAACGCCCATATAGCGTTTATACTCCTGCTGATGCTCGTTTACGTCGTCATAAGCACAGCGTATTATCAACTTATGCCTGCTACATTCTACGACATTTGCGAGGTTGACGAGTATGAGAACAAGATCAAGCGCGCAGGCACGATCACATCGACGATGCCCATGGCTCAATCTCTCGCGTCAGCCGTCGGCATGCAACTGCTTGGCGTCAGACTGCAGATCGGCGGCTTCGAATCCGGCGCCGCAGTCCAGAGTTCCGGCGCTATCGCAGCTATCTACGACTGTTTTACGCTGGCGCCAGGCGTAATGTTCGTTATCGCGGCGTTCTTCCTCTATCGGTTCCCCATCACTAAGCAACGATTTGAGACCATTAGGGCGGAACTTGCCGCTCGCAGAGGAGAACAAACGCCGCCGTCGGTTTAAACGGCGGCGTCAGTATTCTGCCTCTATAGATGTCGGATCTTTTCAATGAATCAAGCGCCGTGACCAGCTTTTACTTCATCCGGAAGTCTCGCGGGACCGGGGCCGTCAATCAACTCGGGGTGTTTTTCCCAATTGCCGGGACTCTTTTCCCACTCATCTGTAAAGTAAGCGTCCAATCTGCCGTGATTCCCTGAGTTCTTCGTCAATAGGGTAAGGACGATTATGCAAACAAGCGATAGCGGAAGCGAGATATAGAGAGGCGCTGATTGCATTACAGGGGGCAGGAACGGCAGCCAACCAAAGCTTGTGGCGCCGTATACAACCAAGCCCAGGATCATCGTGGAGTATATGGACACCTTCGTTGTACTCTTACTGAACATCGTACACATGAATGGTATAAATAGTCCTGCCGACGCAGCCGAATACGCTGTCGTGAGCAGTGTGATAATATCCGTCGCCCACAATGTGACGCTTATCGTCGCGATGCCGATGCAAACCATGGAGACGCGGAAGAGCAAGAGGGAACCCTTGTCGTCCAGCTTCTTCTTCAAAAGCGGCTCGATGACGTCTCTTGTCAGGCAAGTCGTCGAACAGATCAGGCAGGTGGAACTCGTGCTCATCGTCGCGGACAGTATGGCCGCCAGGAGCAGTCCCACGAGTCCTGTGGGCATGAAGTCGCGGATCAATGTAGGCAGCGTCATGTTGGGATCGCCACCCGGAGGCCCTCCGTATATTTCGGGCATAAGGTCTGTTCCATATAGCACTACGGCGCACATACCCATCATAACGACCAGTATCGACACCGGAATGTAGAGGAAGGGAACCATGAAGAACGATTTGAACGCCTTGTCAGCGCTCTGAATCGAAGATTGGTACTGGAAAGCGGCTTGCGCCACGCCTCCGATAAGTATGCAAGGCAGTATGATGGCGCCGATGATATACGGCCATCCGAATACGCCGGGGGCGCCAAGATCCGTCATGAAAGCAGTAAGCTCACCGTTCTTGAGCGTATCCCATACAGCGCCGAAACCGCCTCCGCCGAGTACGTCGCCGGCTTTCTTGAATACGATGGGCGGCATAATGAACATCATACCGATGAGGATCAGCGCCACCTGAATGACGTCCGTCAGCACTATGGCTCTGAGACCGCCTGCTGTACAATATATGATGATGATCGCTGTCGAAGTGAGCAGGCTGGCTATATATGTCCAGCCCAGCAGAACTTGAATGACCGTTGCGGTGGCTATGATCTGCGCGCCGACGAAGGCCATATAGCATATTGCGTTGATCAGACCTGCATAGAGCCGCGCGCCCGCGCCCCAGCGATATCCGAAGAACTGACCCGCAGACGCGGTTCTCGTGCGATAAAGTGTTCTCCAGATTCTTTTAATGATGGGCAGATAAATGATATAAGTCATGCCTTCGGAAAACGCGTACCAACCTCCGGCGATGCCGAGCTGGTATCCCCAACTCGTGCCGCCGACCGAACTCGAACCGCCCGCGCTGTTTGCGGTCTTACCGATGCCGCCGAGGAACACGCCCAGCTTACGTCCCGCGATCGATGCGTCCTCGCCGCTTTTCACATGCTTTTTCGCGACATAGAACCCAACCGCGATGAGCATGAGGAAATAAACTAGGATGATGGAAACATCCAATCCACCTACGACTCCCATTTTGTATCACCTCCTATTAACTTTAACTGTTTCCAATAAATTGGTGTTTTATCTTTCACGTAATTATACTTCAATTTTTGGTAATTGTCAAAAGAATCTGCGTTTTTGAATTTTTTCAATCTTTGCCCGCAAGTATACCCGTAAATACCCGCAAATACGACTATCAAAATAACTTGACAAGTTCAAATTAGTGAAGTATGATTAACTAAATTATACTTCATGTTACATGCTGAAGGGGGGACATTTGATGTTTATCGGAAGATCGAGAGAGCTTGACTATTTAAATAAACGATATGAAAGTGATAAATTGGAGTTCGCTGTTATATACGGTCGCCGCCGCGTGGGAAAAACCACACTCATTAATGAGTTCATCAAAGATAAAGAGACGATTTTCTATACAGGAATCGAAGGTAACGCAAAAGAAAATTTGGAAGCGCTGAGTAAAAGCATTTTTGCTGTTTCTGAGGATTTTACAGATGCTTCAGGCAGCTTCGCGGGCTTTCAAGAAGCCTTGGAGACAGCGTTTAAAATTGCCGAAAAACGCAGAATTGTATTTGTAATTGATGAATACCCTTATTTGGCAAATTGTTATAGGGCAATTTCTTCTATTCTGCAGGTGTTGATTGACAGGAATAAATACTCTTCCAAGATGTATTTAATTTTGTGCGGCTCGTCCATGTCTTTTATGGAGAATCAGGTGAACGGTTATCAAAGTCCGCTTTTTGGCAGACGTACATGCCAATTCAAAATTTTCCCATTTGAATTCTTCGAAGTAAAAGAGTACTTTGAAAAATTCAATATTATGGAGTTGGCGGTGATTTATGGCATTACAGGCGGCATCCCACTTTATATGTCCATGATGGATGAAAATCTAAGCATTGAAGAAAATATAAAAACCTATTTTTTAGGATCCAATGCTTATCTGTTTGAAGAGCCAACGAATTTGATTAAGCAAGAATGCCGCGACCCGGCGCAATATAATTCAATAATCAAGGCAATCGCTGCAGGTGCGTCCAGGATGTCAGAAATATGCACTAAAACGGGGATTGACACTGCACTCGCCGCAAGTTATTTGAATAAACTCATCTCCTTAGGCATTGTAAAAAAAGAAAAGCCATTTGGCGTAAATAATTCACGCAAAAGTATTTATGCGCTCGAAGATTCTATGTTCCGGTTTTGGTATCGCTTTATTCCGGATAATATTACAGCTATCCAGCGCGGATTGGTAGAAATCGTTTATCAGAAAATTGCGCCGCAAATAACAGCCTTCATGGGCGGCGTGTTTGAAGAAATATGCAAGCAATATCTATGGGCACTCAACAGACAGGGCGAAGCTGCAATCCCTTTTATTAATTTAGGCCGCTGGTGGGGTAATGACCCCAAGAATAAATGTGAAACCGAGATTGACATTATGGGTACATCAGATAACACATCCGCGATCTTCTGTGAATGTAAATGGACGAATGAAAATATCGACACTGCCGTGCTTGACGCGCTTATAGAAAGAAGCAGATTGTTTCACTATACAGATGTTCATTTTTACTTGTTTGCTAAAACAGGTTTTACAAAAGGCTGCCAAGATAAAGCAAATGCGCTGGGCAATGTAACGATGGTGAAGTTCGAGGATATGGCTCTGAAACTGTAGTCTGTGATAGACCTCTCATCTGCTTTTAATTCATCGTAGCTCTTACCTGCGTAAGACATAACATCTTCTTCAACATTTGATACTGTGCAACCTGTACACAGCAATATTACTATTAGCAGCACTGTAAATCCTTTTATCATCATTCTCGCCCTCCAATTTCGATTTTATTTGCAACTATTTAACAGAAAATTCAGTGCTGCAACTTACTTTATATTGAGCATGGGATTTACATGGTATCCTGTTGTTCCGGCTGGCCAATTATAAATTGGCGCTCCATTCCCTAATGCCTCCGCAGTATCATAATCCGGTACATTAAGCAGCAGTTCAAAATGTAGATGCTGTGGATATGGATTCCCGTTCTTATCTGTGCCAGTGTTTCCTGAAATAGCGATATTCTGCCCTTTAAGCACATCGTCCGCCGGGTTCACCATTATCTCTTTAAGGTGCTCATATACTGTTTGCGTCCCATTACCATGTTCGATGTATAC
>JAISED010000070.1 GCA_031264295.1 Eubacteriales Family XIII. Incertae Sedis bacterium
CTTTGCAATCCCTCCGCGTCCGTACGCAATTGCCTCGCTTGCCAGAAACAGTCGTTTCTGCATTTCATTTAGTTGTGGCAACATCATTTGTATCCGCTCTTCCATAATGTTTTCACCTCCCTATACTCATTTGTCTTGATAAAAACATTATACCACAATCATCCAAACAGTCAAGTTATTATTTCACAGTTCCATATTGCGGAAGCTTACATCGGAATATGAAGGGATGCCTGTGCATATCGTGCTAGACAATGCTCGTTACCAAAAGTGTGAAGTTGTAGCAGCTCTGTCTTAGGTGAGAAAGTCCAGCTATTTGATACTCTCGCTCCTATCAATGAATATTCCTTTGTTCCCATAAATGACAATGTGGAAAAGGTCAAATACATTGATTAGGTTTTTTCCATTATTGGTTACAAAATAATCGGCCAAATTTTTTATATCTGCACTAACATTATCACTGCCAAGCCTGACAAAAAACCTAGTCGGAAATGGTAGAGGCACATCCATGTAATCAAAAGTCGAAAACCTGTCGCCTGCAAAAAATAAAAAAATGACGGCATAGGCGGTATGCTTGCTTGGGAGGAAGCAAACATGGTATTACTTTCGATCTTGCCTATGCCGCCTTTTTTAAAGGATCGAGGAACCAATCGACTTTTAAGGGAACTTCTTAATCCCCTCAAGCCTTTGCCCCACAATCGGGCGTCCTCATGATGTGTATCAAAATTTTATGCTGTCGTTCTGGTTCTAGTCTGCCCGTCGTTTCCCAGTCGAGCGCCGCTTTCAGCTTGATTTTTGAGCCTTAATTCCGCCGGATCAGCATGTCCGCTTATCTTGCTCGTAAATTCATTGCGCAGAGCAGTCCAGAATATGAATCTGAAATCGCTCGCCTTGGGATGACGCGCCGCCCAGTATAAGAACTTCCTGTGCGGCTTGTAGGCCTTACCTCTAATTTTAAACGCAGCCACGAGGATGATCGCCAACCTCTCGATTAAACGCAAGGTCGGTTTGGAACTCTGTGACGCGTTTTCCCAGAAGCGCCTTGTAACTTCTCTGACATGCTCCAATGAAGTTACCTGGACGACAAGCCATTCGAAGCCCATCTGCAGCTCCTCCGGACTCATCCTCTTTGGAGTAAACACGCAGTTCCATGAATTGTATTTCATCCAATCTCTATTGAATATCCGGCCTTCGCCATCTATCCGTTTATAAAGTTCAGTTCCCGGATATGGCGTAAGCACGCTGATACCCGCCTGGAACAGATTGAATTCCTTAATAAATTCCAGAGTTTCTCTGAACACGGTAACCTCGTCGCCGTCGAAACCCATGATGAAAAAACCTCCGGCCGCAATACCGTATTTCTGCAAGTTATCAATTACCGCATTGTACTCTTCTACGACATTGATCTTCGGTTTATTGGCCTCCTTGAGACTTTCGGCTGAAACAGATTCAAATCCGAAGTTAAAGCTCCTGCATCCGCTTGCGGCCATCAGCTTCACCACTTCCTCGTCCCTTGCCGTATTCACAGTTCCCTGCCCGTCCCAAACGATGCTGAGTTCCGCCATTGCCGCGAAAAGCGCCTTATTGTACTCACGGTTTACGTATAGATTATCGTCTACGAAGAAATAGGCTTTCTTTTCAACGCCCGCGACGTTGCCGCCGTTGTACTTTTCCGCCTCTTTTATATCATTAATGACGTCTTTGATGTCGCGCATTCTATACCTGTGACCGCTGGCGTGCTTGATAGAACAGAAATCGCAGCTGTACGGGCAGCCCCTTGTCGCCTGAATCGGGTACGCGAGGTAGTGCTCGTGTTTAAGTATATCGTACCTCGGACTCACAAGCGTCTCTACCGGGGGATAATCACCGGCACGGTACTGCCTCTTTAAGACCCCGTTCTCGAAATCCTCAAGCAAGGCAGGCCATGAGTTCTCGCCCTCGCCCACCGCGATAGCGTCGCAGTGCTCCAATGTCTCTTCACATGCTATACTGGCGTGTATGCCGCCCATGACCACAGTAACGCCGCGCTTTTTGAACTCGCTTGATATCTGATAAGCGCGATTCGCCTGAAAAGACATAGCGGTGATGGCAACCAGATCCACCGGTTCGTCATAATCTATATCTTCTATTTCCTCATCCAGATAAACAAATGTATGCTTATCCGGCGTCAACGCGGCCAGAATCAGACCACAAAGATTCGGGATATACGAGTAGGTTCGTTTGCTTATGCTTTCCAGAATAGTTGAATGATAGTTGCCTCCCTTAGCCATCTTCCCAGGCGCCGGATTAATAAAAACTATCTTGCTCATAAAATATGATGCCTCCTGTAATACCGATTTATAGTGACGTCCGCCCATAAGACTAGGCGCCGGCCTGTCCGCCTAAGCCCATAAGGCCGGGATCCGACCCGTGTCCGCCCTCCGCCCATAAAGCCGAGAGCCGGTCTGTCCGCCTGACGTCCGCCCGTCAACCGACTTTGAGCTTTGCCTGCTGATTAAAATCAGCTTCCTGCTCCGCCCATTCGTCTTCTATGCGATACGTCCATCCAATAATAAAATCCTCTTCATATATCATAGTCTTCACCGATACGCCGCCTATGATGAGTTCCTCGCCGTTCACCGCCTCAACTTCGAACGCTTTGGGGTTTCCGCCGAGTCCTGTGCCCAGCATCTTCGAGTACGCCTCTTTTGCCACCCAAAATCGCGTACACCATTCATCCGCTCTATCCTGTCCCAGTCCCGCCAGCATATCCAGTTCCTTCTCTGTAAAGGCCAGCTTCTTGAAATCATCGCTGCGCTCTTCGATCGCTTCCAGGTCAATCCCCACAGGTTTGCCCGAAGCAATCGCCACAGACCGCATGCCCTTATGAGCCAAAGAAATGTGCAATGCTTTAAGCTTTTCCCCCAACTCTCCGTCACCGTAAACGTAAGGCTTTCCATTCTCATCGTAACTCACATTTATGGCTACCGGGAACGGATAATTCTCATCATCGCCCTTAACATACGAACGCACGGCATCCTTGAGCGCTATCCTGCTTATAAGAAAAGCGTACTGCTTGCTTCTCCCGTTCAGTTCATCATAGTAGTCTCTTTCCGCCCTGTTGAGATATCTGCCCTGCAAGAGCATCCAGCTATAGGCTTTTTCGTATACGTCATGATACGTGTACACATGCTGAGCCAGCGCGCCGGCCGTCACATTACTCTGGGGCTTGATTATGGAGTTCCACATGTCGCGGTCATTCTCAAACCGCTGGTTAATCCAGCCGTTCGCAGTCATCCAGACTTTATCATCGCGGCTCATGACCATATTCCCCACTACTAAGGAATCGGACTTGCTGCTTATCATCACCTTCGTGTCGAACATCCCGACTTGGTCAAACATATCATCGTAAAAGTTTATCTCATTCACCCTTATGGGGAATGAAATCGTGTTTACCGTCTGTGTCAGATGCAGGTAGAGTCCCAGGTTCTGCCCTAAGGCGTCCAACAGCGAGCCTCTGCCTACTTGCTTTTCCGCCATCGCGTAGATCCCCCGCTCAGATATGGCGGTATATTCTTGCACACTCTGATAAAGAGGCCCGTGGAAGGCGTATCTGTCATAAGCCTCCTCTTTTGTCAGCGGTTTCATGATGGATTTCCCGATATCCAGATCCAGTTCGCTCTCCTTTGGCCGCTGCGGATATTCATCTGCAAAATGGAAATTCGCGCTGGAGTGACCGGAAATCGTAAGCGCAAGCGTGTCGTCGGACTTCCAGACCCCTATAACCTTAGCGCTAAAGGGTTTTTCCACCGTTATCCACTTCATGGCCATAGCCGAACTGATGCGCACAAGCTTTTTCCCTTCAGCATGTTGGAGCGCCAGTTCCGCCAATAACTCCAGCATCAGTGTGAACGGAACCACCGGATTCAAATCCTCTTGAACCGGCCAATCCTTCGGCTGTCTGATTATGGAGTGATCGATGAGATATGGGTGCTCCGAGAATGTCATGTGCATATCTTCTTCGAATCTGCCGCCTTTCTTGCCCTTTGTTCCCGCAGGCGCGGTTTCGGCTCCTGCGGACTCGGCAATCCTCTTCGCGGACTCGGCAATCCTCTTCGCAGGCTCGGCTTTGCTGAGAAGCGGCGTTTCCGGCGCGGCGTTTCGTCCGCGCACTAAGACAGGTCGTTTATACGTGCCAATCTCACTCGGCGCCTGGTTCACAGCCATCGGTTTGCTGTCCTCGAACAGATCTACCAGCTCACGCTGTACATTCACCGCGTCCACGATGTTTTCATTCACGGCCTGGATCAATGGGTTTTCTGAATTCTTATACTTTAACAGCCCCGCCGCCAGCTCGCCGCCGCTGTTTGAACTTCTATAATACTTCTGTACCGTTTCCTTAAGCAATGGGAATTCCATTACGATTCTCGGCGTAACTGCCAGCGGAACGACGCTGTGCTCCACCAAATACTGCGGCTTAACCCCCATAAATTTAAAATCAACGTCTTCTTTTCCGTTCACGAACAGCATAGCCATTACGCGCCTCAACTGTTCTATACCCGAGCGCAAAGACACGCTCGACGCCATAGCCGCGTATTTCTTGCCCTTAAGCGTATTATCCACGAAACCCACGAGCGATCCCAAGCCGACCTGTATGAAAATACGGGCGTCAGCCTCATCATACATTTTCTCAATCATGCCGCGAAAGCGTACAGGTCTTACAAGCTGCTGCGACATAGCATCAATGAAGGCCGCTCTGTCGTCAGTGAGAGACGCCTGGAGCGTGCTCAACCACACAGGTTTCTCCGCTTGTTTAAACGTTAGATTCTCGGCTGTTTCCTTCCAGACCTTCACATAGTCCTCTACAAAGGGGGTATGGAACCCCGCAAACATCGGGAGCAGCTGATAATACACCTGTTCACCGTCAAGCACCTTGATGAGCTTATCCTTCGATTCCTCATCTCCGCACAGGATTATCTGATCGGGGCAGTTATCGTTCGCTACATAAACACGTTCTATCGTATTGCGCCATTCATCGATCTTTTCATAGCTGACATTGCTGACCGCGATATAATACATCGGCGCCTTCTGCGTGCTGATAAAATATATCATCTGCTCGATGATCTTTCTGGCGATGTCTTCTTCGCCGATCGATCCGGCCGCAGTAGCGGCGTGCCACTCGCCGATACTGTGACCCGCGTATATATCGGGTTTTATATTCAGCTTATCAAGTGCAGTGGAGTTCAGTTCCATCACGAAATAGGGGCGTATGCCGTTATAATCGCTTTCCCTTTCCACCTCAAAATCAATGATCCTTTCAAGTCCGAAATAATCACTGATTGTATTCGTCTCAAACTCGGAATCCACCACGAAACCGGGATACATGAAGACGACCTTCCCTCCCTTGCTTATAAGCGGTTCGTTGGTGTACCAAATATCCATCATACCGTTCCACGCGGCATCAGTATCAACGATATTTATAGCCTGCTGTATCCGCTGCGGTTTGGGATCGAATACGGTGATGCGGTAGTCGCCTCCGGTATTGGTGAAATCTCCGGCTTCCAGCTTCTTGATCAGAGCCTCCTTTGTGCGGGCTGTGGCGATTATAGTCTCGCCGTAATATGCAAACGGTCTGACGCTCCTGCCCTGCGGCTGTTCGTAAGCCGTGAGCACCGCGTGCGAGTTCACCCCGCCGAATCCGAAGGAGTTTACGCCTGCTACGAGGGGGTACTTCTCTCCGTCCCAGTCTATGAGTTCTTGCGGCGCGTTGAAACGCGACTCACTCATCGCCTGCAGCGGCTTCTCGCAGTGAAGCGTTGGCGGAATTTTACGGTGATAAATAGCCAACGCCGTCTTGATGAGACCTATCATACCGGCGGCCGGCATTGTATGTCCTATGTTAGACTTTACAGAACCCACGAAAGCTTCCGGCTCCGAAACGCCGCCGAAGAACTGCGTCAATGTAGAAATCTCCGTGCGGTCGCCTACCACCGTACCCGTTCCGTGAGCCTCAATATATCCGATCTTGGACGGATCCATCCCGGCGTCTTTCCACGCCGCTTCAAGCACCCTGATCTGTCCTTGAACAGATGTTACCATTACATGGGAACCTTTACCGTCGCTGCATATCGCGCTTCCCTTTATGATCGCGTATATATTGTCGTTATCCGCAATGGCGCGATCCAGCGTTTTTAATACTATAAAACCCGCGCCCTGACCTATGAGAAGCCCGTCGGCGTCCTCACTGAACGGGGATATCTCTTGCTTATGCGACATGGCGCCCATCATATTAAAGGCGCTCCAGAACATGGCGTTATGAATGAGATGCATCCCTCCGGCTACGGCTACGTCGCACTGCCCGCTCTCAAGCAGGTTGATCGAGTGATTCACAGCCACAATGCCGCTGGCGCAGGCCGCGTCTACAGTGTATGCGGGTCCGTGCATGTCGAAGCGGTTAGCGACCTGAGAGGCGACAAGACTGGGCATCGTGCCTATGGCCGTATCCGCCTGATAACGACCGCACATACTCTGAAATTCTTTTTTGATCTTGGTAAGTTCCTCTTCCGGTATCTCGGGGCAGGCGTATCTAACGGCCTGCTCCAACTGAGGACCCGAACGCACGACCTCAGCCGCGCGCAAGGCGATATTTCCGGAAAAATTCCCTCTGCCGATTATGATCGAGCACTTGTTCAGGGAGATATCTTTCTCAAATATCCCGGCGTCGATAAGCGCTTGTTCCACACCCGCGAGAGCATAGACCTGCTCCGTCTCAATGCCCTCAAAGGTAATAGGTACAAATCCATAACGCAAAGGATCAACCTTATACGGTCTGCAGAATCCTCCGCGATTACAGTAAAAATTATCTATAGCGCCTTCCTCACGTCCGAAATAATAACTGTCTATAATACTATCCGGCGCGTCTATAATGGAATCCACGCCACTTGACAGATTATTCCAGAACTCGTCCAGCGTGTCGCCTCCCGGGCAATATATCGACATTCCTACTATAGCTATATCTTTTTGTTGCATATCATCCTCCACTCCAGCCAATGCTAATGCGGTATACCCACTCGGTGCGGCACGAGAATTCATGGCGCACAAAAGTAAGTCTGCAACACTTCCGTTGCTTCCTACACTCGCGAACACCTGTGATACGTCTCCTTATTTCAAAGCGGCTCACCATATAGCGAGATTGTTGATAAACAAATGAAGCTCTACAAACTCTCGAAGCTACTGCGCCAATATAGATATTTGAGCGTTTCGTTCGATTTACGCGCGAGGCGCCACGCTATATCAAACTCGCTAAAAATCTTTAAATTTCAACACTTACGGCAGTACATGCGGTGACAAAAGTAAGGTTTTTTCTCCATCAGGTATTGCAGGGTAAATATAAAAGTGATAGAATTAACTACAAAATCTGAATAACATTTGAAGGTATTAGAAATATTCGTGAATAACCTTGGAAATACTAGGCTTATTGGGTGCTGTAATTCGAGAAAGCGGTAGTCGATTGATGATCGGCGATTGCCTTTAAGGGGTGAAAAATTAGTGGGGAAAAAAGCTTACTTTTTTCTCCACTTCTCGGTTATTATTGCTTGAAATTCACTATTTGCAGCTGTATAAAGCGAATATCGTGGAAGTTTTTTCCACAAATCGACCGTGCTTTGTTGGAACCGAGCGCAAACTCCGCAGACCTCATTCTTCCCCATAATTTCGCGTATTTCCTTAATCCATCTCCCGGGATATATATTCTGAAAATGTTATTTTCGGATAAAAGCAAGTATGCCCGAAGTATTTTATGTAAAACGTGCAGGCATACATTGCTCGGGGATATCGCCCGGCCGCATGCCGGCGCCGAGAGCAAGCGGCCTGCCATCGTATCAACGGCGGTTCAGGGCAGGCCTCGCAGCCAATCGAATTCGGTTCGGCAAACCTGCCGCGTATCAAGGTCGCAGCTTGACAGTCCTGCCTTCCTGCGATATAATTAAAGGGACTTATAAAGGGCTTTTAGGATTGAGAATCAGCCGCGAATACGGCTTGATCGTTAATATTACATCAGGAACTGCGGTTCCTTAAAGGATTGGAGGGGAAAATGAAAAGATTTACATTACCGAGGGACATTTATTACGGTGAGGGGGCTTTAGGCGTCTTAAAAACACTGCAGGGCAAAAGGGCGATCGTCGTCGTGGGCGGCGGCGCTATGCGCAGAACGGGCTTCTTGGATAAGACGCTTGATTATCTGAAGGAAGCCGGTATGGAAACGGAGCTTTTCGAGAATGTCGAACCGGATCCGTCCGTTGAAACAGTGATGCGCGGCGCTGAGGCTATGCGGAAATTCCGACCGGATTGGATAGTCGCCATCGGCGGCGGCTCGCCCATAGACGCCGCTAAAGCTATGTGGGTATTCTATGAGCATCCGGAGACCTCGTTTGAGGATATTATTCAACCGTTTAGTTTTCCGGAGCTGCGTCAGAAGGCGAAGTTTGCGGCCATACCGTCAACCTCGGGAACGGCGACGGAGGTTACGGCGTTTTCGGTGATTACGAACTATTCCAAGGGCATAAAATACCCGCTGGCGGACTTCCAGATAACGCCTGATATCGCCATTGTCGACCCTGAGATTGCTGCTACCATGCCGAAGACACTGACGGCCTACACGGGTATGGATGCGTTGACCCATGCGATAGAGGCCTATGTTTCGAGGATGAATTCTCCGTTCACAGATCCGCTGGCCATCAAAGCGATTCAGATGGTCTTTGAGTATCTGCCGGATTCGTATAACGGGGATAAGAATGCAAGGGCGCAGATGCATTATGCACAGTGTCTCGCAGGCATGGCCTTCTCAAACGCGCTGCTGGGCATAGTACATTCGCTGGCGCATAAGACCGGCGCCATTTTTGAGGGCGATCATATCGTCCATGGCTGCGCTAACGCGATCTATCTGCCATATGTGATCCAGTATAACGCGAAAGGAGACGCTTCAAGATACGCCGATATAGCGAGGGCTTCCGGCATCGAAGGCAGTGACGACGCCGCGCTTGTCGCCGGGCTTATAAAGAAGATCGATGATTTCAATGTGAAACTCAGCATACCCAAGACGCTCAAGGAATGGGGCGTGCCCGAGGATGAATTCAAGGCAAAGCTCACTTCCATCGCCAAGGAAGCCGTTGGCGACGCTTGCACAGGCGCTAACCCGAGGAGGGTGACGCCTGCCGAGATGGAGAATATACTTAAGGCTATTTATTACGGAACAGCCGTAGATTTTTGATATAATCCGAAATCCCGTGCGGAACTCAGTTTCAAACTGAGTTCCGCATAACGCGGCGTTTGACTCGTCTTCATTTAAATTATTTGTAAACCGAAAAATAGTGATTGAATAAAATCACGATTTAGTGTATTCTATTAAAGTGCGTACATATTTATTGCAAAAACGGTACCGGCCAATCCGTTTCGGGACGAAGTTCTGTTGCGGTTTGGTATTGCATATCAGGAGGGAGTTACATGTTATATCCATCAATTAATCTCATCAGGGAGAAGGCAGACAGCCGTTATACCTTAGTCATCCTCGCTGCAAAGAGGGCGCGGGATCTTATTGAGGGTAAAGCGGTTCTGACCGAGGCCGACACCGAAAAGCCGGTGTCTATCGCCGCCAACGAAATCGCAGAAGACCTTATTACATATAAAAGGGACTTTTAACATGTAAGTAATAAGCAAAGGGGAAAAACGGAGGATTTAAATTGAAGAAACTATTGATACTTTTGGCGCTTGTGACTCTCATAGGCGCGGCTGCCGCAGGATGCGGCAATAAGGACGCCGAGAACGGCGACGCTCAGTCCGCTGGAGACACTTCACTCACAGATATAACAACCAAGGGCGAACTGATCCTTGGCTGCGACGACAGCTTCCCGCCTATGGGTTTTCGTGATCAGAACGGCGAAGTCGTAGGCTTCGACATCGATCTGGCGCAGGGCGTAGCCGACAAATTGGGCGTTGATCTCGTAGTCAAGCCTATAAACTGGAGCACTAAGGAGATGGATCTGCTTAACGGCAACATCGACGTCATCTGGAACGGTTACACCATCACTCAGGAACGGGATCTGGCGGTTGAATTCAGCAAACCGTATCTGAACAATGAGCAGGTCTTCGTAGTGAGAGCGAATTCCGATATAAACTCGGTCGCCGATTTTGCAGGGAAGCTCATAGGCTGCCAGATAGACAGCGCCGCCTTATCCGCGATTAACGCTGATCCCGCACTTTTAGGGATTATAGAGGATCTCACCGTCTATGACAACTATCAGGATGCCCTGCTTGATCTTAGAATCAGCGACAGGATCTCCGTCGTTGCAGTGGACAAGGTGCTGATCAATTATGAAATGACCCAACTGCCCGGCGAGTATCGGGTGCTTGACGACGTCCTTGCTGTTGAATATTACGGTATAGGGATGCGCAAGGGTTCGGCCGCGTTGAGCCAGGCCATTGACGACGCGCTTGACGAAATGCAGGATGACGGCACAACGGATGTTATCAGTAGCAAGTGGTTCGGCGAGAACATCGTAATACGCGATGTTGAAAAGTTGACGCAGGATGAGCTTTTGGAAATTGAGGGCTGATGGATTTTGATTATTTGTCCGGCATAACAGAATTCATTTTAAAAGGAACCGGGGTAACGCTGAAGATCTACGCTGTTACCCTTGTTTTTTCAATTCCATTGGGAATTATATGCGCCTTCGGCAAGATAAGCCGTTTCGCGCCGCTGCGTATATTGCTCGGAGCGTACACATGGGTGTTCCGCGGGACGCCGCTCTTACTGCAGTTGTTTTTCTTTTATTACGGCTTATCGGCGCTCACACACGGCGCCATTCAGTTAGAAGCCTTATTCGCCGCTTATACGGCCTTTGTAATAAATTACGCGGCCTATTTCACGGAGATATTCAGAGCTGGTATTCAGTCGATCAACAAGGGACAATATGAGGCCGCAAAGGCGCTCGGCATGGGTTCATGGCAGACGATGAAGAGGATCATACTGCCCCAAGCCGTAAAACTCGTACTGCCTCCTATGGGCAATGAGGCTATAAATCTGATTAAAGACACTGCTCTTTGCTCGATTATAACAGTGACCGAGATCATGCGAAACGCTCAGGTCACGGTTTCGCGAGACGTACGTGTGGAAGGACTCTTGATAGCAGCCATAATATATCTGTGCTTCACCTTTGTGATCATACAGGTGTTCCGCTTACTGGAAAAACGCTTCGCTCATTACAAGAACTGAATGAATGCGGACGGCGAAAAGCCGCTATTCGTTCAGGTTTGGAGATTCATGTGGGATCTGAAATAATAAACGTTGAAAATCTGCATAAATCGTTTGGCAAATTGCACGTGCTAAAGGGGATCAATCTCACAGTGGAACGCGGTGAGATCATATCGGTGATCGGCCCCTCCGGTTCGGGCAAGAGCACCTTGCTCAGATGTTTAAACCATCTTGAAACCGCGGACAAGGGCAGTATCAGTTTCGAAGGCGAGTACATCGCAAGTGTTGATTCGGAAGGTAATTCCGTATATAAGAAGAATCGTGAAGTGCTTGCCATATGCAGCCGCCTTGGCATGGTATTCCAAAATTTCAATTTATTCCCACACAAAACAGTCCTCGGAAATCTGATCGAAGCGCCTATTACAGTGAAAAATGAGGATAAACAGGCCGTCGAAAAAAAGGCGCTTGTATTATTGGAAAAGGTTGGGCTTTCTGAAAAGAAGGATGCTTATCCCGGGCAGTTATCCGGAGGGCAGCAGCAGAGGGTGGCTATCGCCCGAGCATTGGCGATGTCCCCCGAGATCATGTTGTTTGACGAACCTACGTCCGCTCTCGACCCCGAGTTAATAGGCGAAGTTCTTCAAGTAATAAAACAGTTGGCCGAAGAAGATATGACCATGATAATCGTGACCCACGAGATGACGTTCGCAAGGGAAATATCCGACAGGATCATCTTTATGGATAACGGGACAGTCCTCGCAGACAGTCCTCCTGAGAATATTTTCGTCAAGCCCGAACACCCCAGGATACGCCAATTTTTAAGTAAGATGTTACAAAGCGATGATTGAGGGGAATTCGGTGTTTTTTATGAGGGAAGCCCTTGCGGAGGCTCGCATTGCCGCGGGGTACGGTGAGATTCCCATCGGCGCCGTTGTTGAAAAGAACGGGCTGATCATCGGCAGGGGCAGAAATCAAACCGAATCGGCCAAGGACCCCACGGCGCACGCGGAGATCGAAGCTATAAAGGCAGCCTGCAAAACCCTTGGCGGCTGGCGGCTTTCAGAATGTAACATGTATGTGACGACCGAACCTTGCGCTATGTGCGCCGGCGCGCTGCTTCTGGCTCGGGTGGAGAAGGTATATATAGGCGCTTTAAACCCCAAGGGGGGCGCGTGTGTATCGCTGCGGCAGCTGCTTAGTGACAGCAGACTGAATCACTGTGTCGCGATAGACGTAGGTCTGCTTCAGGATGAGTGCGAAACCTTAATGAAGGAGTTCTTTTCGGAATTGCGCAAAACCAAGCGGTAGCGATATAAATAACAATTAATTTGGAGGTTTCAATTTCAATGAGAAAATTCAGTAGCATCATATCTATAGTATTGCTAACACTAATCCTGTCTACAGGCGTGTGTTCCGCTGCAAGTCTGAATCTGCTGCGCAATTACCCGGAGGATGGGAGTACGTCTTCATACCCTATAAATCTTGGCATAAAGCTCTTCTTTGACGGCGACATATCGTCTACTGAATCGTTGAGGGAAGCCAACCAGTCATGCTTTTCGCTCACAGGCGCCGATGGTAAGGAAGTCCCTATTTTGGTGCTTTTCCCTGATGATAATAACAAATACATATTGGTAGTGGCGGAGCCCCCCGATAAGAACGTCGGTCTGGGTTCCAACCTTGAATATACACTGACCATAGGCGAAGAGCTTGAAGCTAAAAACGGAGCTGTGCTCGGCGAAGCGCAGACCATAAGCTTCACAACCCGCGACTCCGGCGCCGATATGAAGATCAATATGGCGATGATGGCTGTGATGTTTGTCGGAATGATAGGTTTCTCGTCTTTCACTATGAGACGCCAGGCGAAAAAGGCCAATGAAACCGACGATAAGGCTAAGGTCAATCCATATAAAGTAGCGAAAGAAACCGGTAAGAGCGTCACGGAAATAGTCGAAAAGGAAGAGAAGCGGAAAAAGAAGGCCGCGTCCTCAAAACCCGGCGGTGCGGGCGGCAAGCCTGTCGGCGCAGCTTCCGCGGAGAAGGATGAGGATAAATACGCCGACAAGCGCGTAAAGCGCGTAGGACGTCCGCATCCGATATCCGAAGGCGGAGGCGTCTATCGGTCGGGTAGGAAAGCCGCAGCTGAGAAACGTGCGCGTGAAGAGGCTGAACGCAGAGCCAAAGGTACGACCCGACCCAAGAAATCCACCGGCAAGAAAAAGAAGAAGTAGAATATGCGGATGAATACAATATCCGTTAACGCTTACGCAAAGATAAATCTTTCAATAGATGTGCTTGGAAAGCGTTCTGACGGCTATCACGATATACGAACTGTAATGCATCAGATAGGCATTAAGGATCATGTCACTGTTTCTGTTGTTCGGGCAGAAGGGGCAGCGGTTGGAGCGCCTGCGGCTGACCGGGCGGCGGTTTTGACGGCGGCTGAAGGGCTGACTGCTGACCGGGCGGCGGTTTTGACGGCGGCTGGAGCGCTGACGGCTGACCGCGCCGCCGCGATCAGCTTGACCGCGTCCTTCGAGTACAAAGACGAAACATACGCTGTAATGCCGCGTGACGAAAACAATCTTGCCGTTCGGGCGGCGAGGCTTTTCATCAAAAGCTTCGCTCCGGAATTCAACGGTGAAATCCTCATACATATCGACAAACACATACCTATCGCCGCAGGTCTCGCAGGCGGAAGCGCCGACGCCGCCGCTGTAATCCTTGCGCTGGCCAGGCTTTTTCGTGGGGCTTTGTCCACGCCGGGCTTTGACTCAGGACGGTCGCCTACGCCCAGCCTTCGTGATCTGATGGAACTGGGTGTTCATATAGGCGCGGACGTCCCCTTCTGCATCATGGGGCAGGCGGCGTTGAACGAATCCGTCGGATTTACGCGTGACCCCGCAGCGGCTGTGTGCGCCCTAGCCGAAGGCATAGGCGAACGACTTACCCCTCTCCCTCCACTGCGCGCCTGGGTCTTAGTCGCCAAGCCTCCCGTTGCGGTTTCAACCGCTGAAATCTATAGCGGCTTTGATGCCGCGCCGATCAATGAAAGACCGGATACAGACGCTTTAATCGAGGGATTGCGAACGAAGAATTATGCGAAAATATCAAAAAACATGGCCAATGTACTTGAAATTGTTGCGTTAAAAGAGTATCCTGAAATTGATAAAATCATGTGCCTTTTGAGCGCGAATATACAGTCTGAAAAGATCTTAATGAGTGGCAGCGGTTCGGCAGTCTTCGCGCTTTTTAAAGATAAGCGCGCTTGCGAATCCGCAGCAGCAAAAATGGCGGACAAGACAGTCTGCGAATTATTCAGGAGTAAACTTATGCGAAAATCAGCGTTTGAACAACTTGATATGTGGCTGGAGCAAACAGAGCTTGATGATGAATTGAGGGATGAGCTTGAGGCTTTGAAGAAGGCCGACGAAAGCGGCGCCGATGGTTCGGCGGCGGATGAAATAAACGACAGATTCTACAGAGAGCTTGAGTTCGGTACGGGCGGTATGCGCGGCATACTCGGCGCGGGTTCGAACCGTATGAACGTGTACACGGTCAGAAGGATCACCCAGGGACTCGCGGATTACATCAACGAGAAAACCGGTTCCGCAGCGGGCAATCCGCCGACTGTCGCCATAAGCTATGATAACCGGATAAATTCCGAACGTTTTGCCTTTGAGACTGCTTGCGTCCTGCTGGCAAACGGCGTAGGCGTGTATATCTATCCGGCACTGGCGCCAACCCCCGCCCTATCATTTGCAGTCAGATATTACGGCTGCGCGGCAGGCGTTATGATCACCGCCAGCCATAACACGAAGGAGTATAACGGATACAAGGTCTACGACCCTGAGGGCGAGCAGAGCTTGCCGGATGAAGCGGACGACATAGCCGCGCATATAGACAGACTCGACCTTTTCAGGGATGTAAAGACCCTTGCTCCGCGTTTTCACGGCGATTATGCCGAAAAGCTGAAACAGGCGGAAGCCTACGAGTCCGCGCCGTCTTCCGCGCGGCTCTGCATCATACCCGACAAGACCCTTGACGCGTATATTAACGCCGTGCTTGCCCTATCGACAGGCAAGCGGGATTTTTCCCGGATCTCCATAGTGTATTCGCCCCTTCATGGGACGGGCAACGTACCAGTGAGAAGGGTGCTTGAGGCTATAGGTCTGAAAGCGGTCCACGTGGTTGAAGAGCAGGTTCCCGCTGACGGCAGCTTCCCCACTTGTTCCTATCCCAACCCCGAAAAGAAAGAGGCGCTTGCTATGAGTTTGGCTCTTTGCGATAAGCTCGGAAAAGCGGGTAAAGCGCCGGAATTGCTCATGGCGACAGACCCCGACTGCGACAGGGTCGGCGTTGCTGTTTTGCACGAGGGTGAATACAAACAGCTTACCGGCAATGAAACAGGCGTACTGCTATTAGACTTCATATGCGCTTCCAGAAAAGCCGCGGGAACCATGCCCGTGAATCCCGTTGCCGTGAAGACAATCGTTTCAAGCCCTATGGCAAGCGCTGCGGCGCGTGAATACGGGGTTGAAATGCTCAACGTGCTGACAGGTTTCAAGTTCATCGGGGAGCAGATCAGCCTGCTGGAGAAAAAAGGCGAAGCGAGCCGATATATCTTCGGTTTCGAAGAGAGTTGCGGCTATATGTCAGGCGTACATGTGCGCGACAAGGACGCGGTGAACGCTTGTATGCTTATTGCTGAACTGGCCGCCGATTGTAAGGAAAAAGGAACGACGCTCATCGGAAGGATGAATGAGCTTTATGAACGATACGGTTTCTATGAGAGTTCCCTCATGGAGTTCACCATGGCGGGGGAAAGCGGTATGGAGAGAATAGGACGCATCATGACCGTCCTCAGAGACGGCTCTCCGGATAAGCTGTTTCGCAATAAACTCGCGGAGACGGCGGATTACCTTACATCAAAGAAATATCTCTTTGTCGCCGGCGGCGAAGAAACTCTGACGCTTCCGAAATCCGACGTACTCGAATATGTCTTCGAAAACGGAAACACTATCATAGTGAGACCCTCCGGCACGGAGCCGAAATTGAAGATATACCTTACGGCGCTCGGCAAAACAAAGGCTGAGGCGGCTAGTGAAACTGCCGCCATGAGAGCGGAGCTAAACAACATTGTGGAAGGAATAGCGTAGAGCGCGGTTCCGCAGTTGTGGAGACCGGAGTCTCGGCATCGGCCGTAATATTCATAAGGCCGTTGCGGATTCTGCGGTCACGGACAAGCGAAGGCGCAATATTTAAGGTTTATTAAGGTTTATTCATGACAAGATTGGGAATCATCTTTGGGGGACGGTCAGGCGAGCACGAGATTTCTATACTGTCCGCCGCTTCCGTCCTGGAAGCTATTGATAGCACAAAATACGAACCGCTGCCTATCGGTATTAACAGAAGAGGCAACTGGTTCATCATAAACGGCGGCATGCACGAGCTCCGGGATTTGAACGACGAGCGCGTCAAGACTCTCATACCGGAGTCAGCGAATGACGCAGGTTCCACGGCGGCGCCATTTAACCCCGGCAAGCTGCGGGAACATATAGATTTCGCCTTTCCCGTGCTTCACGGCCCTTACGGAGAAGACGGCAAGGTTCAGGGATTATTTGAAACGCTGAACATCCCCTACTCCGGTTGCGGCGTCGCGGCCTCCGCGATCAGCATGGATAAGATCTTCACAAGGGATATCTGGATAAACGCGGGACTTCCCGTATGCCGGCATATGGTTCTGTCTCACGGAAACTTTCTGTCGAACGCGCGCCAAGAGATCGGCGCCATATCGCGGGGAATCGGCTATCCGCTGTTTGTAAAACCCGCCAATATGGGTTCAAGCGTCGGTATAAGCCGTGTGAAATCCGAAGGCGAAATGCAAGACGCTTTGGCAGAGGCATTCAAATACGACAAGAGGTTGATCATCGAAGAAGCCGTTGACTGCAGGGAGCTTGAAATAGGCGTCCTCGGCAATGATTCGGCTGAAATATCGGCGATCGGTGAGATCGTTCCCGACGCTGAATTCTATGATTACGATTCAAAATATCGTAGTGACAGGACTAAGCTCTACATACCCGCGGACATTTCAGCGGAAACCGCAGACCGAATGAGCGCTTTGGCAGTTGCCGCATATCAGTCTTTAAATTGTGAAGGATTTTCCAGAGTGGACTTTTTTCTTGAAAAAAAGACCGGCAAACTGTACTTGAATGAAATAAACACGATACCGGGATTTACCCGGTTCAGTATGTTTCCGTCGCTGTGGCGTGAAAAAGGGGTTTCTTACTCAGAATTAATCGAAAGGATAATCAGGTTAGGCAATGAAAGATATAATGCTGAAAATAATAGGTAAGCAGATCAGCTTAAACGGCGACGACGAGATGATGGAATTCATCACCGAGGGGCGATATCATGAAGAAGACGAGGCGGTGCTGCTGCTATACGACGAAAGTGACCTCTCAGGCATGGAGGGTTGCACCACAAGGCTGAAGATTACAGACGGCAAGGTGAAAATGGAGCGTTTCGGAAGCGCCATAGGGCTTGATACCGCTATTGAGTTCGAGCAGGGTCGACGCTTCAAGGGTTATTATGAGACGCCATTCGGATCTATCGAAATGGAAGTTCTCACAAATTCAGTCGTAAACAAGATCAAGCGCGAATGCGCTAAGGGATATCTCGACATAGATTATAACGTGAGTCTCAAAGGTTTGACAGAGAACAGGAGCCATCTGAAAATAGAGATCCTCTAGCAGCCAAAAAGCATCACTCGGCCTTTAGCGCCAAAAGGAAGGGAGAATTTATGAATCCGTACAAATCCAGAAAAATCGCAAGGATTATCGCCATTATCATTGTAGTAGTTATGGTCGTCACGTCGATTACCGCGCTCGGGGTTATAGGCTTCGGGAGCTATAATACCTATGGCGCGGACGGCGCCTACAGCACAGACAGGGCATACGGCGCGAATAACGCGTCTGCCCGTGATGTCTATTTAAACGCCGAATCAGAAGTTCTGAAGGAATACGTAAAGTACATTCAGGACATGTATAAGGATGAGATTGACTACAAGCTTCTCATGAAGGGCGCCTTCGCGGGCGTCGCCGATATACTTGAAGACCCTTACAGCGAGTATTACATCGACACAAACGCGGGACGCCAGTTTATCGACAGCGCTACGGGCACATTCGAAGGCGTCGGTCTGAGCCTTGAGGCTCACAACGGCTATGCCCGTGTTATTTCCGCTATACCGGGCACACCTGCCGGCAAAGCGGGCATAAAGAGCGGCGACTTGATAGTCAAGGTGAACGGCGTCGCTGTGGACGGCGACGGAGTGAGCAAGGTGGTTGAGCTTCTCCGCGGCGAGAGCGGCAGCAAGGTCGATATCCTTATCAGCCGCGACGGCGTCGAAACCGCTTATACACTGACAAGAGAGGTCATACACGCAACATCCGTGGAAGGCAGGATCATAGAGGACGGCGTCGGATATATAAGAATATTCAGCTTCGACAATGATTCCGACATTGAGTTTCGTGATATGCGAGCCGCGTTGACCGCCGACGGCGCCAAGTCGTTTATAATCGACCTGCGCAACAATCCCGGCGGTGTAGTCGAAACGGTGCGAAAAATAGCCAGCCAGCTCATGCCCGCCGGTCCTGTAACGCATTTCATGCGTCAAGGCAAGATAATAGAAACGCGCAGCGCTGATGGTGCGGGCTATATGAAGACGCCTTTGGTTCTGCTGATCAATAAGGGTTCCGCCAGCGGTTCTGAAATCCTCGCAGCTGCCTTACAAGACACTAAGACGGCGGCGCTTGTCGGCGTTACCACATACGGCAAGGGCGTCGGTCAAGAGGTGATAGAATTCGTTGACGGAGGTATGATGAAGTTCTCTACATTCTATTTTCTGTCTCCGAACAAGAATCAGATAAATAAGGTAGGCGTAAAACCCGACTATGTGGTTGCCGCGCCCGAAGCTGCGGATAATGAAGCCCTAATAGCGCGTTTCCTGTCTTTCGCGCCTATGAGTGAAGAAGTGAAACCGTCGCTGGGAACCGTAGGGCTGAACGTTTACGGCGCTCAGCAAAGGCTTGAACTTCTGGGCTACGACGTGGATGTTACCGGGAACTTTGACGCGAATACCGCCCGCGAAGTGAGCCGTTTTCAGACCAGTGCGGGCATGTACGCCTATGGCGTACTGGATTACACCACTATGAACAAGCTGACTGAGGCATGTTTCAAGCTGCTGCAGGATACCGGCTCAGCCGACGACAATCAACTTGCGAAGGCGCTCGAAATTATAAAAACCAGGGATTGACCAGCCGACGGTTCATTCATAGATCATGAATTGACCTGCTGACAGTTCATTCTAATGCCAGAGTTTGATCAGTCGGCGGTTATTCATAGATAGCGGAAATCATTATGAATTTTCGAGAAAAACTGAAAACCAAGGATATTGTCGAGAAGGTAGCCTATGGCTGCGGCGATATGGCTACAAGCTTCTCATACAGCTTTGCCGCCTTCTTCTTGGCAATATTCTATACGGATGTATTCGGACTACCCGCTAATCTTGTCGCGATACTCATGTTTTCGTACAGGATTATCGACGCGGCGAATGACGAATTCATCGGCATGGTGATAGATCGCCTTTCCTTTGGCCGAGGCAAGTATAAGTATAATTATCTGTTGATGTGCGTGCCTTTCGCCTTTTGTACGGCCTTGATGTATTTTACGCCTAACTTCGGCGTAACCGGTAAGTTTATATTTGCATTTCTGACCGTTGTACTCTGGGAAAGCTGCTTTACCGTTATCAATATCACCACGAGTTCCCTGCTTCCCTTTCTCACAAGAGATAAGACCGAACGCACGAGTTTCAATACCTTTCGCGTTGCGCTCTCGGTTCTCGCTTATTTGGTAGTGGGCGGCACGGGATTGCCGCTGACAGAGGCTCTGGGTAACGGCAGCCCTCAGCAGGGCTATTTCCTCACCATGATGTTTTTCGGCGCCGCGAGCATCCCCCTGTGTTTGATCGCTTACCGCCATATAAATGAACATGGGCACGACAGCGGTTTCAAAGACAAGTCGACGGGTCAGCTTTTCGCCCTCATGCTGGGGAACAGACGGCTTATGATACTCATCGGCGCGTACACGCTTTACTGGGCCGGAGTGAGTATCAAGAATCAGATGCTGGCGTATTTCGCCATATATAATCTGGGCGCTCCGGGAATAATCTCCATGCTGCTTTTTACCGGCATATTTGCGTCACTGGTTATTCAACCATTGATTCCCTCTCTGGCGAAAACGGCGGGACGCGAAAACTGCATGACAGTCGGTTATATCAGCGCCGCGCTTGCGATATTGCTTACTTTCAACGTCAGCTCCGTCGCAGGATTTGTATGTCTCAACATATTATTCGGTATTTTAAGCGCCGTACCGTCGAATATCATATTTACAATAATGGCAAGCTTCGTGGATGAAAGCCTTGAAGATAAGGGTGTAAACATGAGTGTCGTCATATATTCGACAATGGGTCTGAGCGCCAAACTGGGAATGGGCATCGCGGGCGGACTCTGCCCTATGGTGCTGCATTTCACTCACTATGTACCAAATCAAGCTATGCAAAGTCCTGCCGCATTGATGGCTATAAAAACGCTGTTCAGCGGCGGCGCCTGCCTTTTGCTACTGCTGGCAGGCATAATGATGGAAATTTTCCGAAGGCGTCAGCGTGCTTACGAGAGGAGGTAATCAACATGAAAAAAAGTACAAAGATCAGATTGGCAGCGGCCGGTTTTCTTGCGGCGGCGCTCTTCCTTCTCAGCATAGAGAAAGAAGAGGAAGACGAGGACGAAGAGATTCTGCCGGATAGGTAGTACGATACTGCGTTCAGTGTTAACGGCTGCGGGGCAGACCTGCAGTCGTTTGCCCTTGGAGTGTTTATTATGCTTGGTCATATTGAGTTTGAGGGTTCACCTATATTATTAGAATTATCGGTCGTAACAAAGCTGGGGCTGTCATTTCATAGAGACGCGCTTGAGCTGGTCTTTGTCTTGGAGGGCGAGGTTGAAGTCGCCGAGGTTTCCGAAGCTTCCGAAAGCGCCAAACTGCAGGTCGGCGATTTTGTCATAATCGACGCGGGTATTTTGCATAGTATAAGCGCGGAAAAACCCGCCAAGCTCATTTCCCTTTTCTTCGACCTGAGTTATTACCAAAAGAAGATTCCTCATATGCGCGGCATCAGCTTCATGTTCAGACCTGATGAATCCAATCCTGAGACGCGGAAAATCTGCGGAGCCATGCGCAACTATCTTATAAGGCTCTTTGAGGTGAAGATGCGCGGCGTCACGACATGGCAGGCGATCTATGCCGAGATCGGTGAAATAATGCTCGCCCTGCTCATCAAATGGCTCACAAATATGAATTTCCTTAAAGTGCCCTTGTCAAGCCTGAATGAGTCGGACAAAGAGAGACTTTACAGCATCATCGCTCAGGTTTCAAGAAATTATCAGCGAAGAGATCTGCTAATGAAGGACATCGCCGCGAGTCAGAACCTATCTCTTAGTAGGATATTACATTTTTGGAAGGAAATTATAAATATTCCTCCGCGTGACGCCATACTCATGAATAGGATAAATGAGGCCGCGCGGCTCTTGCAGGAAAGCGATATGCCGATCAATGAAATATCCGAGATTTGCGGCTTTTCATCCGAGAAATATCTGTATCAACATTTCAAGGTTCATTACAAGATGACGCCTAACGAATTCCGCCGCCGCATCGCGGGAAGCCGCAAAGAAGCCAGTAGATTTGAATTACTTGATATCCGTGATGAGGCCGAAACCATAGCCGCATATTTTCAGCAGTGTTTCATGCCGATCGATGATTATTCATTTCTCGGCTTAGAGGGCGATCACTATATTTCCGAAAAAAATATATTTAATTTATACAACTTTGTATTCAGCCTGGATGAAGAAAAGATAGGTAAACTGCGGCGCGGCTCCGAATACGGCTATTTGTCTGCGGAAAACGGCAATGTCCTCATAAAGCGTAACAATAAGTACCAGGTCAATTGGGAATACATGTTCAGCTATATATACTGGTATTTCCAAATGGGCTTTAAGATAAAGTTCATCATCAGTTTTCAATTCATGGAGGCTAATGAATGGGAGCGTTTGATCATCGATATGTGGCGCGAGATCGTTGGAAAGCTTGGAGAACAAGTCCACCAGATGGTTGAGTGGAGTATAAAAGCTCTAAATATTGATGAGTTATACGGCGCTATCTCGCTGGCCGAGAGGCTCAGCAACCGAGACGGCATCGGAAACGTCATAACCCTTCTCCAGGTTTAATCAGCTTCGTATACGGCTGGTTAAAATGATCTAATCGGTTAAAAAAAAGATGTAATATGGTCAAATACGCCAAAAAATTTTTTGATCTCGACGAATTTGTCAATTGTATAAACATAGGGCTTCATGTATTATAATCATAGACGCAAGAAGAAATCTGGCGTCAGTCTCGCGAAGACAATCAATGCGGCGGTTTTAAAGGGGGAATGACTGCGATTCGTAATATGGTATGGTGCAGCCGTAGAATCTAGTGGGAAGGTGATCTTCGTTTGTTGGGTGAGAAGAGATTGGGATCACACCTTTCCCAGAGGGTCGCAGTCACACTGCCGCAAACAAAGTCCTGCAGGCCGTTCACACGGCACAATCGCTTAACACTATGTCCACTGCTTGGGACATACAGGCGAGGCTTGTGTGAATTGTCTACAAGGACTAACAAACCAAATAGGGGGTTCCATAACAAAAGGGCGTGTATTTCCATTTTTCACACGTTCTTTTTTATTCCATTTCAGCCTCAGTAATGATTAGAGAATCCGATTCAACACAGTCGAACCAAAAACCCTCGCCTACCAGCATGACCCAATCCACGTCATACGCCAAACCGGTAATCTCAGCATTGTCTACATCGCGAAGGATGTTGCATGAACTGCAATCGGTAATGCTGATGATCCGCCCCCCGTTCACGGGCGCCACGAGTTCACCCCCGCCTATCCCGACCTGCCCCAGCTTAAGCGGCAGGAAATCCGCAGACGGTTTATCATTTATCTCCGAGATCGCGCGCGGCATCCAGACTTCGCCCGTCGAACTCATCATTATCATGGGTACGTCTTCATATCCCTGCAAGCTGCCGGTTATGAAAAATGTCTCTCCGAGGGATGTGATGTTTTCAAACCAATATTTATATTCATTATAGCCTTCAAATTCTTCGTTATAATTTTGAACGCTGAAAGTCTCCCCGTCAATGCTGGAAATGATCTGTCCTTCCCTCGTCAATGCGAAGAGATAACCGTCGTTTGCCGCCATCGTAACAATATCATTTTCCACGTTGATATCTACCTTATTCCACTTATCTCCGTCGACTGAACGCAGAAGAAGGCCGCCCCTTCCCGCCGCGAAAAAGCCGCCTTTGAATCCCGCCGCCGCGAGCAGGTCTTCCCTTGTACCGCTGCTTTTTTTGCCGAATGAGACCTCGCTGCTGCTTGAGCTGACAATAGTCCCGTTATTGCCAACGGCGAAGTAAACGCCGTTGTAGCAATCCACAGCATTCAGCGTTTCAGTGATCGCGCTTTCATATGTCTCATAGCTGTCGTCGAAGTTGATTCTGTCGATCCTTCCGCCTGTACCGACTGCGATAAAACAGTCGTCGGCTGAAGCGACCGCGCGGTAGCCCTCCGCGCCTGTATCCGTCTGCGCATCGCTTTGAGACGAACATCCGGCGAAAATCATGGACATAGCAACAATAAAAGAGAGGACAAGATAATTTCTGTTCATTTGAACCTCCATTCCGCCGTTAATACTGATACTGAGTTCAGTATCAGTCTAACGCGGCGTTTGAGCAGTTTTGATTGAAACCTTTGAGTAGTACACAATAATTAAACGCTCCGTGATAAACCCTTAAACATTGCCATATACTGATTATATCAGAATATACATATAAATGACTACCGATATTTTGTAATGTTACAAATTGTTTTCAATTTGTTTTCAATTTTCATATTTACATACATCATGCTTAGGAATATAATATGTGTTGAGAATCATTAATAATTTACGACCTAATTGTTACCGCTCTTGACGCTGCAGTATCACGTTGATCTCTGTTCATCCGTTTCCGGGAGGATGTACAGGGGCGTAGGTTCGCAGAAGGGCGCCTTTTTATCGTCTTTTTGCACCTCTATCATGTTGCAGTCGGCTCTGCACTGTGTTTCTTCTTCAACCGCTTCAACCGCAGCTAGTTCACGGCAGGTTATTGGCGCCGTTGTTCGACGTCGCTTTTCGGTGAGAAGGCGCAGTATTCCAAGGAGGTGATTTCCAGCTGTTTTTTATCTGCAATATCTACAATCGTCTTTACTTTTAGTCCTATTTCAATTCATATCAGGAGGTTAAGAGCAAATGTTAAGAAAGAGGATACTTGCGATCATAACTGCCATCGCATTGATCATTGCTTACATTCCATATTCCCCTGCCTCACAGGTGTCCGCGGCTGATTCGGATACACTGTCCGGCACACGACCTGATTATTCTTTCCGGGATCACAATCTTGATGCCGGGGATAGAATGAATGAACTCATTTCCCTTATGACGGCCGAAGAGAAGGTCGCCGGCGGTACTACCATCGCCAGGCTCGGCGTCAACGCCGGCAGAGGCGGCGGCGGCGAAGGTCTTCACGGCGTAGCCTGGAGCGGAAGAGCCACCGTTTTCCCCAATTCCCTCGGTCTGTCCCAAACCTGGGATGATGATCTTCTGTACAAAGTAGGCGAAGTCATCGCCCGCGAATCACTGGCTATAGGTATTACAAGCGTCGGGCGTCTGACCCCTGTTGTGGATCTGCTGCGTGATCCGCGCTATGGGCGCGCATACGAAACGCTGGGCGAGGACGGTTTCCTGACGGGAAGTCTGGCCACTGCCATTGCCAGCGGCATGAACCAGCGGAGTGAAGAAGGCTATCAGCAGTTCCAGCCGATATTGAAGCACTTCATGGCTTACAACGCTGAAATAAACCGCCTCTGGGTGGCCAGCACATTCACGCCGAGAAACATGCAGGAATACTACGTCAAATCCTTTAAATATCCGGTATCCGCCGGCGCTTCAAAGTCTTTGATGAATTCCTATCCTGTCGTAAACGGCAAACCCATGTCGGTAAACCCGATCCAAGGCGAACTGCTAAACAGCTGGACTCCGGATTATAAGAGCAAGCTGGAAGGCGGCGACGGCGCCACCGGGCATTACGAATACAAAACCACCAACGACTATGGCAGCGGTTCGAGTATCGTCGTCCATAGCCAGAGGTATTTCCCCGATACCAATTACGGCAGAACCCTCGGCATCGCCGAAGGCATTAAAAACGGTCAGCAAGGCTGGAGCTTCAGGGATTGGGGCAGCGCCTCCGGTCTGCAGTATCACGGACTTGCCACCGGAATGTCTACTGTAGAGGATTATGCGGAATATGCCCGCCGCAACGTAGCTATGGCGCTCCGCGACGGTTCTCTGGATCATATAGAGCTTCAAAGCCCCTATCTTGATCCCGACTACATCACCGGTCTCGGAACCAGGGACACCGCCATCCAGGAGCACAAGGATCTCGCGTATCAGGCTTCTCTGGAGCAGATCGTCCTGCTCAAGAACGACGGAATACTGCCGCTCAGCGCTTCCACTGACGACGTCGTCCTGCTCGGACCGCTCAGCGATCAGGTCCTGAAGGACTTCTACAGCGGCAACTATCACTACAGAATTACTATAAAAGACGCGCTTGAGAATAAACTCGGCGCCGATCACGTGGCTTTCAACAGAGCGGTTGACAGTGTGGCTATCAAGGCGCCTAACGGCAACTACCTTTCGACGCCCGACAACACTTACAGGACCGTTGGAACCGTCAATGCCGCCGACACGCCCATTACCGCCAGCCTCGCTGAAAAGCCGGCCAGTGTCGCCGATAAGAACGGCCTCTTTGAAATCTACGATTACGGTTCCACTATTAAACTGCTGAGAACCCCGTTAAACGGCAGATACGTTCAGGTAACCAGGGGCACCAACAACCCCGGATATACCTTCATCAACAACACCTCCGCTCCTGCGGAAGGCACCCTCAACGAGTTCAGCGGAAACGGTCAGAACCTGAACTTCACGAACTTCACCAGCTTCAGACTCGTTGATCTCGAAGGCGCCGACGCCGGAAAAACCGCCATATACAACCTCATCGCAGGCAACGGCACTAACGGCGGCACAGGCTACGCCTATGACGTAGATGATGAAGATACGAACAGGGGCAGTTTCATTAAGCTCAATACCGCGCCCGGAGCGGCTCAGAACCGTCTGCTCGCGGACGTCTCCACAAACGGCCCATACAAGAACGAATATAACGTAAATAACAGCAAGCTCCCCACCCTCACCGACGAGTTCAAGTTCACCTTCGAGAACGTTCAGAGCAGTGAGGAAGCTATCGAAGAGACAATCGCGAATGCGCCGGCCGACGCTCCTATAGTCCTTGTCGTCGGCTATGAACCCCACGTCAATGCCCGCGAAGCGATCGATCTCTATCAGACGGGACTCAGCGATCAGCAGATGAGGATGATAAATTACATCACCGATACCAAGGAACGCGACCTCATCCTGATACTGAAGGCCGGCAATCCCATGGTCATCGACGCTTCCGTCCAGAACAATCCCAAGGTCAAGGCCATCCTGAACATCGGAAGTACCGGTCAGGAAGAAGGCAGCGCCATCGCTACCGTACTCTTCGAAGACGGATACCAGGTCCCCCTTGACGGCAACTGGGTTCCGCGCGAAGAACTCCACAACATCGGTTTACCCGGTCACCAGGTTCACGCATCCTATCCCGGTTACGCAGGTCCTGCCGGCGACGGCGTATTCCCTGCAGCGTCCCCCGCAGGAAGACTGTCGGCGACCTGGTACGACGGCGTGGATCAGATGATAGGCGCAAGCGAAGAACATGCGCCCGCGTCCTATGTCTTCCCGGCCTTCGACGAAGAAACCAATGACAATTTCAGCAATATGAACGGTACGATAAATACCGGTCTTCTCACCTATGACATCATCAAGGGCGAACGTACATATCAGTATCTGAACAGCGCGCCTCTGTACGCCTTCGGCTATGGCCTTACCTATACGGACTTCGAATATTCAGATTTGAATGTATCTGAACTTTCCGGCGGTAAGTTCACGGTCAGCGGAACGGTAGAGAACGTCGGTTCAAAGGCAAGTGACGAAGTCGTTGAAATCTACGGACGTTACGCAGGCGTTCCTACAAGGATCAAACAGGCGAACAACAGGCTCTTGGCCTATGATCGTCTCATGAATATCCAGCCCGGCGATACGAGAAGTTTCAGCTTCGAGATCGATCTGCTTGATAAACTCGGCGTGTGGGATGTTGAAGCCGGCGAGATGATAGTAGAACCCGGCGCATATGCCATCAAGGCCGCTCCGTCCTCAGATGCGGCAGGCGGCGCAGGAACGCTCACTGTGACTACATCAAACGGCGGCAAGGCCGCTGCGCAGCGCGACCTGCAAACCCTCACCCTTGCCGAGAACTTTGACGACTACAGCAATGTAGGCGGCAAGGTGGACGATGTAGAGATGATCAGCTCAAGCATCGCTTATGATTCGGATACCGCGGTTCAGATCAGAAAAGACGGCGCGTGGATCAACTTTAAAAACGCCGCCTTCTCTTCGGCTCCGACATTATTGACATTGAGCGTCGGTTCCGACAGAGCCGGCAGCCTCAAGGTCTACTCCGGCGATCCGGGCAGCGGCGGTACGCTTATCGCTACTGTACCTCTTACGGATAGCCGGCCGGTAACGGGACTTCCCGCAGGCGCGGGCATAGGTCCCGCGGGCGCTTATCCCGGCAGCGCCGCAGGAAAGGCTACAGACGACAACTACGTCAAGCCTGAACTCAATACGGTCAGCGTACCCGTCAGCGGACTCGGCGCGGGCGCCGGCCAGGATATTTACATTGTCAGCGACAACAGAGGTTCCATAATCCATTGGGTCAAGTTCGGTTCGAGTCCCGACGTCACGGACAGCATATCCATCTCCAACGTCTATTCCCTGGATTCCATAAGGGTCAAGGGTGAGACTCTGGCGCTTGACGCCGATCTGACTCCGCTGTCGTCCCTGTCTCCGGTTACTTGGAGCGTTTCCGCCAAGAGCGGCGGCCCGACAAATCTGGCGATGATTAACCAGAAGGGCGAGCTCACAGCTTTAGGCGCAGGCAACGGAACGGTCGTCGTGACTGCTGCTTCCGCAGGCAAGACCGCCACGAAGGAAATCCTGATCACCAACCAGCTGGATTCCAACAAGGTCACTGTGAGCAACGCTCCGAAGACGGTTGACTTCCTGATGATCAGGACAGGCGGCTCCTTCGGCGCCAACGACAGCATCTGGCGCTACAAGGGCACAAATCAGCAGACGGCAGTATTCCTCGAACAGTTGAGTGAAAACGCGGCCGGCTACTATACGCCTAATACGGGTCTTACTGTTCCTACCGCCCAGATAACATGGTCTGTTACCGATCTTGACGGTGCGGTTACCGATCTGGCTACTATAAACGCCGCCGGTCTGCTGAGCGCGACAGGTGTTGACGACGGTCAGGTTAAGGTCAAGGCTGTGCTGAACACCAATCCCGACATCACTGCCGAACGTGTGATCACCTTACAGGGTCAGGGCGTAAAGAACGGCTCTCGCTGGATACAGGCGGAACTCTACGATACCGGAACCAGTTTCACCGGCAACACCTCCGCTTTCAGCACCACTAACGGCATCGGTAATGAGATGGGACTTTATTCCATCGCTACGACCACAGCCGCTAACCCCTCCACGGCTCTCTACAAGAATGTAGATCTGGGATACGCCGCAAACGGCTTCTACATCAGAAGCGCTTCTACCTCGAACGCTACCGTTCAGGTGTGGATTGACGGCAATACCGCCGATACCGGAACCTTGATCTCGACAGTAAACTTGCCGGCTTCGGACAACATCAATCAGTTCACCACCAAGGAAGCCGTATTTGACGAAGAATACAGCGGCATTCACGATGTGTATCTGGTATTCCCGGCCGGCGCCAGCAGATCTATAAGAGTAAACTGGTTCCAGTTCAGCACGAAGTTCGCGCTTCAGTTCGACGACGCCAATGCTTCGTCTGCTTCTCCTGAAACCCAGATCATTCTGCCCGGCGACACGGGTTCCGCTCCGCCTGTACCTCAGAAGGGCGACGCGGAATTCCTCGGGTGGTATCCGAACACCGATTTCTCCGGCGAGCCTTGGGACTTCGATAAAGATACGCTGGAAAGCAACACCACGCTCACCGCCAAGTGGAAGGGCACCTATCTGAAGGCGAACACCTCACTGCGTATAAACCTGAGACTCAGAACCACATATCAGCTCACTCCCGATTCGGATGGCAACTCTTACGTGTATACCTCAAGCAATCCGGCAGTGGCGAGAGTTGATCAAAGTGGTAAGATCACCCCTGTTAGAGCAGGTACGACCACAATAAGCGTACGCCTCAGTGACGGAAGCGATCTGCTTGCATCTGCTTTGGTATCTGTTACGCCATAGCGGCGCGTACTTGGCCGGCATCCGATGCGGCCGCGTGAGGCATACTTGGTCGACGTCCGACGCTAAAGTGTGAGGCATACTTGGTCGGCGTCAACAGCAGGCCGGCGTCATGTCGATCCTGCATCCGATGCGGACGCTAATACAGGCAATACCTTCCGCGATCCCGGAAACGCGAAGGCTGCCTTGCCTGATGCGAACATAGTCAAAAAATCCGAAAGGACTGTCTCTTCAGAGACAGTCCTTTCTTAACGTTGTTATACAATGCCGCAAAATCCAATGCCGCAAAATCCAATGCCGCAAAGTCTGATACCGCAAAATCCGACGCGGACAAAAGTTCGAATAGCCGCAGCCGGTTTATGACGCAGTCTCACCGGTTCCTACCGCGGCCGGCGTAATCGCGGCCGGCTCAGATGCATCCGGTTCAGGTGCGAGCGGCGTTTCGGTTTCAGCAGCCGGCGCTTCTCCCGCTCCGGCCTCGCCCTGAGCGGCGTTTGCTCCGACTGCCGCGTTTGCGTTTGCGTAGTCGATAACCCCGCAAATGATCTTAGCGGTCTCTTCACGGGTCGCGTAAGCCTTTGGATCAAAGCTTCCGTCCGTGCGGCCGCCTATAATCCCCAACTGCCTGAGCATACTTACCGCATCCTTAGCATAATCCGCGATCAATGCCTGATCCGGGAATGTTTCCCCGCTGAGAACAGGCAATGTCACACCGCGAGCGGTAAAAGCCCTGTACATTATCACACTGATATCCTGCCGCGAAATCTTTTCATTCGGTCCGAAGACGCCTTCCGTCAAGCCCTCTATTATGCCGTTCGCAGAAGCGATGTCGACGAATTCCTTATACCAATTGCCTTCCTTGACATCATTAGCGAACACCTTCGGCGTACCTTCCAACTTGACGCCCAGTGCAACCACTGCCATCTTTGTGAATTCCGCTCTTGTCACCTGCCCCTTTGGACTCAGGCTTCCGTCGGAATACCCTGAAATGATCCCGGACTCTATAAGCCTTTCGAAATAAGCTTTCGCCCAATCCGATACGCCGGCGCCGTCGCTGAATCTGGCTAATACGCCCGTTACCGCCGGTTGAGCCGGGCTGCTTGTATCCGGAGCAGGTGTTGCAGGGGAAGTAGGCGAAGCAACACTGCCGCCGCTGCCGCTGCCGGGTCTAGTTCCCGGTTCAGAGGGCTTAGGCGGGTTAACCGGGGGCTCAGGAGCTGTATATTCATACACTACCTCACCGCCTATAACCGTAGTCAGTGCTATTATGTCCTTGATCTCGGAGGCGGGACATGTCATATAATCCTTATCGATCACCACGAAATCCGCGTATTTACCGGCCTCCAATGAACCTCTGTTGTTCTCTGCAAAGATGCCGTAAGCGCCCCAAATAGTGAATGATTTCAGCGCTTCTTCTCTGGTCATGGCCTGGTTCGCATACCAGCCATTGGGTGGCTCGCCGTTCCTGTCCTGCCTGGTTACAGCCGCATAGAGACCATGATAGGGATTGACCAGTTCCACCGGCGCGTCCGATCCGTTCGCTATGACGCCGCCTTCCTCGATCACAGTACGCCATGCGTAGGAAGTCTTTATCCTCTCGGAGCCCACACGGTCTTCTGCCATATTCATATCGGATGTAGCGTGGGTCGTCTGCATGGACGCTATGACGCCGTCCTTAATGGCTCTGGGTATGTCTTCCGGCGCTACGATCTGGAAATGTTCGATCCTGAATCTGCGCTCCTTTAACTTATCTCCGAGCGCCTTTTCATAAGCGTCAAGCACCTGAGCGACAGCCG
>JAISED010000050.1 GCA_031264295.1 Eubacteriales Family XIII. Incertae Sedis bacterium
GTCTGTTAAGTCAAGTCAACAGAAATATCGAAAAACGCCTTGTTTTATGCGCATTTCTCTCAGCGGATGTAGTGCCGACAATTAGTGTAGACCCAATAATCTCTGGGAGTTGAGGATAATTTGTAGTTTAAGTATCAAAGATATAACAAAAACAATTCCCATTCCCATGAGAACACCAGTAGAAGTAAAACTGGATTGGAATTCGTTATATTGTATTCTAGCAGGCCTCAATAGGCATGTCAACAGCCGCCGTGATATTGCTGTTATTTATCTCTTGACTGAAACCAGGATATTTCAGCACATTGATGTGCTTTTTTATTGCCTAAAACTATTGCAAAATCTCCCCGCCGCAAGCGGCGGGGAAATCAATGGCAAGGGCATGTAACGCCGCAAGCGGAAAAAGAGCGTCCGAGGGCGTGACGATGGTTCCCTGAGCTTGCTTAGAGGCTTAATCCTGTTCCGCCTTCAATAAGATGTCAAGCGCGGGGTTCCCCGGATTCAGATAGTATTGATGTTCGCCATAGTATCCTCCGAGGTATGAGTTATCGAACTCAATCTGTTCGAGATATGGGATCGGCTCGCTTGTAGCTGCGGGCGGCTCACTCGGCTCGCCGCCTATGGCTGTGTCCGACTCGGCCGGTTCGCCGCCTATGTCTGTGTCCGGCTCGGCCGGTTCGCCGCCTATGTCTGTGTCCGATTCGGCCGGTTCGCCTGTAAGGCCGCCGTAATCATACGGCGGTATGGTGAAATACAATACATAATAATCGCTCTCATACCGCGGCGAAACCTCATACTGCTCCAGTGCTGCGCGGATCATCTTTGGATCCCTGAACACGCCGACTTCCACCTCTGGCATATCGCCACTCGGCGTATACGGCGAGTAATCTTCATCGGATTCGTTATTTTCTTCACGGTGTGTCAACCTAACGCTTTCTACGGAGTCGCGCCAAGCAGTAAGCCTCTGATAATACCCCCTTTCGGAAAGCCACGCCAGCGTGTGCTTAAATTCAGCAGATATACCCAGCGTAACCCACCTGGAGAAAATGCCTCTGCCTTGATCTTCCGTTGCAGTAGATTCGATCTCAATCGTCGCGATGGGACTTGTTAAATCAAATAATTGCTCATAGGTCAGCAGACGCAGATCGCTGTTTACTGCCTCTGTAATACCTTTGAACTCATCAGAGGACAACACGATGTTCAGATCTACCAAAGGTGCGGCAAGAGCAATGTGCTCTATCTTTCCGAGCCGAGGGTTTGACAGGCTATTTTGCTCACGAAATTCATCCGATTCTACAAGGCTCCGCAAATGCTCATCCTCGGCGCAGAAGTCGACAGGGAGGTTCCACATTCGGCTCATAGGCATGCCAAAACCCGAGCGTATGTAGCGCACAGCCACCGTCGAGTAAGATTTGCTGTACCTGAGCGCCTCACGGTTCTCAGCAACCCGTCGATGAAACGCTGTAACAGCCTCTATATTGGCGGCGTCACTAAATACATAAAAATCCGAATCTATGAAATTCTGAACCATCTTACTGGTTCCACCTGCCGTCGGTATATTCAATGAAACGGATTCAAGTGCGGAGACTTCAGGAACGCGTCTTTCGTAGCCGAAAAGATCCAGTCGCAGACCCAAAAACAGCAGTAACACAGCGATCGTAAAAACACCAAACTGTATCCCCGTTTCCCGGTTCCATATGCGCGGCGACTTCTTCACGATGATACGCGCCAACGCAAAGGCGACAATAGCGCCCACTGCCATCCCCGCATAAAAGCGCAGCTCATCGACGCCTTCCCGCCCCCAATTCCAGCTGCTGAAGCTTGCAAAGTAAAAAGCCATAAGGGTCATGCCGGCCAGAGCCGCAAAAAAGCAAAAGATCCATTCCATAAACGTAAAGGTGAGGGAATCTCCGGCCTTCTCCAGCGGTTTCTTCGCGTAAAGAACATTAGCGGCCGCATATAAAATAATGGCGGCAAGAATGTATGCCCAGACTGCAGCGCCCGGTTCGCCTCCGTTGGCCGTAAAATAGCTCACCGGCGACAAGGCTGCAGCGAAGTCAGATAACTCGGGACTTTCCCTGAACCCAAATAGGAAGTTTTCGCAATAAACATAGCCAATCAAAATCAACGAGGGCAATATAACGCTCAAGAGACCGGATACTATGATATGCATAGCTGTGTTGCCGCATACTACACCGGCGAGAATGCAGACGATATAGACGAAAAGGCTTGTAATCAGCATCAGCGCGTGGCCATATAGTATGCCTGATGCGGGAATGGTATGCACAATGTCGCCGGAATCTAAATACATAGTACTGCTGAACGGCGATAAGGCGTTCATGATAAGGCAGAGCACTCCTACTATAACAATGGGCGTCCATATGAGCAGCAATCCCGACACGAAATTACTGTTAAACAGCTTCGTCCGTGTAAACGGCATAGAATGGATGACGGCTGCCGAACCCGGTGCGAACATATAGCGCTGCAACACGATGGAAGCGATCAAGGGGAACAAACAGCAGAATATGACGTAAGCGGGATTACGTATTTCGAGTATTGTTCTCATGTAGTGATATCTATCATCGTACATAAGCAACGGGAAGACGCCCGCGAAGAAATACCCCAGAAAGCCAAACACAGGTATAGCCCAAAAACGCTTCAGATTTTCGCGAATCATCGCAGGGGATATACTAAAGAAGGATCTTATTGAGTTCATTCTCGCCGCCTCCAATCTCATAAATAAATATCTCCTCCAATGTAAGCGGCAGGAGATCGAAAATCAACGGCGAATGCCGCCGTATGAGCGTCTCCGCGGTTTCTTTCTGATTACGCACTATCAAAAGCTCCACAGCGCCGCGCCTTTCTGTATGGAGCACGTTCAGCCCCTCATGGCGAAGCTCGTCGGGAATATCATCCGGAAACGCCACCTGTATCTTATGTACATCGGACTTCAATTCGTCAAGATCACGCTCTATTAACATACTGCCCTTTGACAATATGCCCACTGAATCACAGACGCCCTCCATCTCACGCAGATTGTGTGAAGACACGAGCACAGTCATCTCGCGATCTGCCACGCCGCCTACTATATATCTCCAAACGAGCTTCCGTATCAGCGGATCGAGACCGTCGATAGGCTCGTCGAGTATCAAATAGTCGGGCATGGTTGACATGGTGAGAATAAAGGCGGCTTGCTTCTGCATCCCTTTGGAAAACCTGAGCAGCTTACGCTTTTCATCAAGTCCGAAGTCGGAGAGCATGGTGCGGTATACTTCCCAGCTCCAGCGAGGATAGATGCGGCTGTAGAAACCCGCAGAATCCTTGAGGCTGTACATGTTGAAGAAATACAGGTCGTCGGGTATGAAACCCATGCGCTCTTTAATTTTGATGTTCTCATATACATCGGCGCCCTCTATAAGCACCACGCCCTGATCTGCGCGCAGCACCCCCGTTATATGCTTTAACGCCGTAGTCTTTCCCGAACCGTTAATACCTACAAGACTGTAAATCGAGCCCTTTTTCACGCGTAAATTCAGAGCGGAAAGCGCCTGCACTTTGTCAAAACGTTTGTCCAGATCGATTACCTCTATCATGACTGCCCCCTTTCTATCAATTCATATATAACTACCTTGATCTCGTCGGTGCTCATGCCCAGATATCTCAAATCTGTGACGCCGCGCCGCAAAAGTTCCATCGCTTCGGCTCGAAGCGACGCGTCAGGCTTTCTTGCCTCCGGCTTTTCCACAAATGTGCCTAGGCCGGGGGAAGTATAGACATAAGCCTGCCGCTCCAGTTCGCGATACGCCTTCTGTATCGTGTTAGGGTTTACCGTCAGCATCCTCGACAATTCGCGAACAGACAGAAGTTTCTCATCGGGCTTCATCACGCCCGACAATATCTCTTCACGCAGATTGTCCACGATCTGCTCATATATGGATTTACGGCTTCTTAAATCAGGTTGGAACATCTCCTTCTCCTTGTATGGTTTAAGGGACTTTGAAATAGTTCCTATAACTAATACGCGTCCCTCGTGTCATAAGTGTACTATATGTACTAGTACACTGTCAAGACTTTTTTTATACTGATACTGAACTTTTGAATAAATTAACTGAAGGAATAAAGATGCTCGTATAAATTGTCAAAACATTGTTAACTTGTATACTATCAAATCATATTATCATTCTGATACTAATATAATGATTATGTACTAAAACTTATAAGATTATTCTTCATAGTTTTACATAATTCTCAAAAAATCAACACAATATGGCTAACTTACCAAAATCTCTATTGAGAACTAGCATCTAGCATAGTATAGTGTCCTTATAGAGTTAACGGTTTACGAAGGGGGACTGTGACATCCCAAACGCAAACGGTTGATGCAGTATAGGCACTTT
>JAISED010000046.1 GCA_031264295.1 Eubacteriales Family XIII. Incertae Sedis bacterium
GGCGATAACGGATACATCAGAAACGGAGCGGCCTTAGTCAAATCGTTAGAGATATACGTAGCGAAGGGAACTGACTGGAGCACAATAACAGCGCCGGATCTTGCGTTTGACAGCGACTATGAGTTCGAAGCATGGACGCCGAGCTTCCCACTCTCGGGATACGTATCCTACGACATAGAGTTTGAAGCGAGCTTTAAGCTTATAGCCGGAGCGGGATACAGCGTAACATACGAAGCGGGCGAAGGAAGCGGAACAGTACCTGTAGACGCGAGGCTCTACAGAGCGGGCGAACAGGCGAAGGTACTTGGAGGCAGCAGCCTTACAGGACCTACGGGCAAAGATTTCGCAGGCTGGAAGATAAACGGAGCAGGCAGCGTCTACACGGAAGGCAGCTACGTAACAGTAAACAAGGATCTGGTACTGGAGGCGTACTACATAGACAGAAGCGCAGCGGATACAGCGAAGATAACGCTGATAGAGAACTTTGAAGGCAGCATAAAGACAGCGGATGAGCCGATATACGCGAAGATAGGAGACAGGATAGTACTTCCGGGCGAGGTAGAAGGCTTTGCGCATAACGGCTATAGAATAATAGGCTGGGGAACAGAGCCAACTACAACAATAGGCGATATAGGCTACTATTCACTGAGCGATGCCTACATAGTAGAGGGCGATGCGAGTCTGTACGCGATATGGAGAGCGTGGAGTGAAAACGAGATAAGGATCAGCTTTAGAGCAAGCGATAACGGACGCATAAGAAGCGGTTCAGACTCAGTCAAGTTTATAGAGATATATGTAGAGAAGGGAACCGACTGGAGTACAATAACAGCGCCGACGCCCGTAGCTGACAGCGACTACGAGTTCGAAAAGTGGACGCCGAACTTCCCGCTCACAGGATACGTATCCTACGACATAGAGTTCACAGCGAGCTTCGTGGTAAATGCTGCAGGCTTTATGATAAAGTTTGAGACGGACAGCAACGGAACCTTGACGGGAGACACAGAGTTCTATGTTCCTCCGGGCGAGCGCTTGGGCGATCGCGTAACTCCTCCGACTGTTACACCTATAGTGTCGCAATCATTTAGAGGATGGGATCCGGCGTTTGACGCAGACGCTATAGTCAGCGGTTCAATGGTGTTCACTGCGGTATACGAAACTAGGACGATATATGAAGTACCTGATAATATGGTGAGCGCATACACAGGCGTGTACGACGGACAGGCGCACGCAGTGGCAATAAACGAAGCCGTACTTCTGGTGACGCCGTTTGTTATAGAGTATTCATTGACGAATTTGGATACGGAAGCGGCAGGATGGAGCGCTGCGCCGATAACACGTGTGGAGCCGGGCAGAACCGATGTATTTGTGAAGGTTTCTCATCCGGATTATAACACAAAGAAGTTCGAGTCCTACATTGAAATAAGCAGGAGTCCGAACATGATACTGACTGTGGCGTCGATCAGCGTCGCATATGATGGTCAGCCCCATATGATTTCTGCAGCCCAGGTGAATGTGAGCGGCGCGGCGATAAGCTATACGCTAAACAACTTAACATACCAGGGAACTTTGCCTCCGGGCGTGACAGCAAGAGGAAGATATACAATAGATGTGGAAGCGACTCATGATTACTACGAGACTGCCAGAGCTACTGTTACTGTGGATATCACAGGCGGCGGCAGTGGTGGATATAACGGCGGCGGAATGACTCCAACACCGATAGAGGATTTGAATCCAGACGATCTGACTCAGATCGACGATGAAGATGTAGCACTGGCCGCCTTCATTACTACGCATATTAAATACCTGAACGGTTATCCCGACGGTACGATAAAACCGGATACGGCGATCACACGGGCGGAGGCTGCGACTATATTGTTCAGACTGCTTGCTGATCCCGCGAAAGAGGTTCCAACCGCATCTGCCTTTGGTGATGTGTCAGACAGCAGTTGGTATGCGCAGAGTGTGTCGTACATGGCGAGCAGACAGTTCGTCACAGGATATGAAGACTCAACGTTCAGACCGGACGCGCGGATTACCAGAGCAGAATTCATTACCATATTGACGAGACTTGACAATACGCCGGTGTCTGTAGGCGCAATCGCGCTTAGCGATATTGCCGGGCACTGGGCGGAGAATAGTATAAGGATCGCTGCTGCCAAGGGCTGGATTCATGGCTATGAGGATGGAACTTTCAAGCCACAGAATGAAATTACAAGAGCAGAGGTTGTAACCATAATAAATAATATGCTGAATCGCGGCATAGACTTGGAGGATATACCCGCTGACGCGCCGAGCTTTACAGATTTGACAACAAGTCACTGGGCATATACAGATATAATAGAAGCTACAGCTCCGGATCACGGGTATATACGCAAGGAGAACGGGCAGGAGATCTGGCAGCCGCTCATTGTGGAGGCGCCGATAGCAGCGCCTCCGGCGGCGACAGATGCGGCAATAACGACAGACGCAGCAGTAACAACAGGCGTGCTGTCAACAGGGACGGACACAACAGGAGTTGCAACATTAGCATTAGTGGCACAGAAAGCGGAAGCAGTTAAAGAGAACCTCTAAAGAGTTATAGCCTGGTTAATTGTGTGGTGTTGAAATGAAAAAGTACAGTACTTCAAGAAAAAGCAGACTTGTAGTCGCGCGAAGAAAGAGGATGGTGGCCAAGAAGAGAAAGGCGGAAGCCGAACTCCGGCTACAAATTCTGGAAAGAGCAGAGCGTGCTCGCAGAAACGGGAGGGACATGCCATCTGCGGTGTCACTGTCGATTGCCCTGGCGTTCGTACTTGTTCCGACGTCCGCCTATGCTGCTGAAGCGGGAGATTACGTGAAAGCGGCCGACGTCTTACCGGCAATCGCCGCACAGACGCCAACTTACCAGCCCGACGCTACTGTAAGTGATTACTACGATTTGCTTCTAAGTGAAGGGGTGAATTTCGTTGGGTATGAACCTCCAACTGGATCCGGCGCTCAAGTAAATGATTACTATGATGCGCTTCTCAGCGAGGGGAATAGTCTCGCCGGTATTAGCTACGAACCGGTAAAAACGCCGGACGCCTTGGTAAGCGAAGTGTCGTCGGCGATAAAACCCGCGCAAGCGTTGGAGGAATTCTTGAGCACTTCATCTTCGGCAAGGTCGATAGCGGAAAGCCATAACAAAACATCAGCGAAAACGCGAACCGAAGTGGCTCAGAAGAGTGTTGAGCGATCCTCGTCGGTCGGTAGCATGATTGCTTTAGAGAAGCCGTCTGCGCCCGCACTTGACATGGCAGATCCTGTTGAAGGGAATATCATATCGATCGTATCACTTGATTTAGCAGGTGATGAAGATGTGAACGGCCATGTTGCGAAGGCCGGTGACAAGCTTAAAGAGACAGCCGCAATTCAACTTTCTGCTGAATTGGCGAACTCCATTGATGAGGCGCCTGCGGATAAGATTGAGAAAGCGGACAAGGTTGAGAAAGCGGATAAGATTGCGAAAGCGGACAAGGTAGGAATTGAGACAGCCATTGCCGAACTTGCTTCAGCTGTTGCCGCTGCTAAGGGCGAGGATGCTGTGGCGGCGAGTTCGGTTGAGAAGGATAATGCTTTAATTGCCGCTATCGCAAAAATAGAAAATAATGTATCGCCTGCCGATTCGGATAGTGCTGAAGTCGCCGCCGGTGATGATATCATCGTCGGCAGTTCTGATAGTGCCGCTGATGAGAACGGCGGCAAGGGCATCATCGGTGGTAATGGAACTGTCGACGGTATTGACGTTGACACGACAGCGGGTGCTGCCGGAATCATAGACTCTGATATCACTGCAGCTTCCATCGCGGTTGACAATGAAGCGGGCAACGCCGATGCTAGTGTGGGCGCTGACATCATCGCCGGCTCTGTCACCATTGGCGGCGAAACAGTCGGTTCTGACGCGGCCGCAACAACAACCGGCACGATTGGTTCTGACGCAGCTGTTGGCGACGCGGCCGTTGGCTCTGATGCAGCCGATGCAGCCGATGCAGCCGTTGGTGACAACGATGCGGCTGCCGGTTCTGACGCGGCTGTTGGCGACGCGACCGCCGGCTCTGATGCAGCCGTTGGTGACAACGATGCAACCACCGGTTCTGACACAGCCGTTGGCAACGGCGGCGCAGCAGGCGCTGCCACGGATCTTGCCATTGACAACACTGTCGCAGCAGGCGCTGCCACGGATCTTGCCATTGACAACACTGCCGCAGTTCCCGGCGAAACCGTAGATGTTGACGGAATAATCGGCGATGAGGAAAATGATGGCTCTGTAGATGCTCTTTGGGAAGAGGGCGTCATAATCGGCGGAGACGACGATGAGCAGATCGGAAAAGGAAGATTAGAATATACAATAGCGTTTTCAGGCGAGAGCACAACGGAAATCGTGCAAGGCGAAAAGGGAGATGGCAATGAATTTGAGCTGCGCCTCACCGGAGAAGACGGTCAATCATATTCGTTTATGATTTATAGTGGAGCTAGGATCGATTTCACGGAATTGCCCGACGGCTATTATAAAGCTTCGACGGGATATGTACCAAGGGGTTACGTCATTGACTCATTTGCCCTTGGCGGGGTCAGAACAGGAGAAACCGCGGATTTCATAGTTATAGATGGGAAAGCGGAATCAAGTTTGGATGTAAAGTTAAAACCTAGCAGCACAAGGATCTTCGCGATGGAATTCGGCGCTGAATTCAGTATGGATATAGGATTGATTTTCGGAATCGAAGAAGTTTTGACTACTGAAGGCGCAATAGAGATTACAGATGCTGCGATCGATATTACGGATGGCGCAATAGACATTACGGATGGAGCAATAGATATTACGGATGGAGCTATAGATATATCGGATGGTGAGGATGGGCTTTTGCCTGGTGAATCTGATGATCCGGAGGATGGACTTCCCTCTGACACGCCCGGAAAGCTAGAAGATGAGGAAACGGGAGATGAGGAAGGAACGGATGGAGAAGATGCGCTTCCGTCCGGCGCGCCCGGTAAGCTGGAGGATGAGGATGAAGCGGACGGCGAGGATGAACTTCCCACTAACGCGCCCGGCAAGCTTGAGGACGACGAAGATTCGGATGACGAAGGGCTTACGCAAGGTGATCCGAATGGCAACAGTATTCCGCAAAACGGAACCGAAGAGCAGGAGGACGACGGGCTTTTGCCCGGCGAACAGGGCGACGGCGGTGAAGCCAATGACGAAGAATTATGATTGAACGTCTAAAAATCCTCACCGGATGGTGAACTGGTGCAACCGCTTGTGAGCTGGGAGCATCGCGTCAAAGCGGATGCCTCAGCTCATTTGTTTATGCAAAATTCAGTTTGGCGCCTATTTAATATTGAGCTTTACCTTACAAAGGTATACAAAATAAAAAACAATATGTTATAATTAGTGGCAGGAGGATGCGATGAAGCACACAATTTCAGTAGTAATGGAAAATAAGCCCGGTGTTCTTTCACGAATTTCCGTGTTGCTTGCCCGTAAAGGATTCAATATTGACAGCATAACGGCGGGACCCACCAGCAACCATGATATCACACGTATGACGGTGGTCGTGGAAGGGGACGATTATGTTGCGGATCAGGCGGCGAAGCAGCTGGAAAAACTTATGGATGTGGTAACTGTGCAGCGTTTGGATGATCAGAATTCAACGCGGCGTGAATTGATTTTAATTAAAATCAAATTGGCAAAGGATCAGAGAAGTGAGATCATCGATCTTGCAAAGATCATGGACTGTGAGATTGTGGACATTTCACACACCACATTGATGCTTGAGCACAGTGATAGACCCGAGAAGATCGATCTTCTTGTTGATCTGCTTTCGGGCTATGAGATTCTTGAGATGGCCAGAGGCGGAGCTATTGCCTTGCAGAAAGGGGAAGAAGCCGTTTCGGGAGCATAGCGGCCGGAAATTTTCCGCCGCAGAGACCAGCCGACAAAATATACTCAACAAAAGAAAAGGAATTGCAGAATGAAAAAATTTAAAGGCGCGTGCGTTATCGGTCAATCCGGAGGACCGACGTCAGTTATCAACGCGAGTGCGCAGGGCTGCATAGAAGCAGCGCTAAAATCTGACGCAGTAACAAAAGTCTACGGAGCAGCTTACGGCATTACAGGCGTGTTGGACGACAGGCTGTACGACATGACAATGGAGGATCCGCTTCAGATCTCCAGAATGAAACATACGCCCTCGGCAATCTTCGGATCGTGCAGGTATAAGCTTGCGGATCCGCTCACCAATGCGATAGATTACCAGAGGATATTGGATGTTTTCAAAAAGTATGACGTAAGATATTTCTTCTATAACGGCGGCAACGATTCGATGGACACCTGCAGCAAGATAAGCGCGTTCTTGGCGCAGAATAGTTACGACTGCAGGGTTATCGGTATTCCGAAGACTATTGATAATGATCTCGCATGTACGGATCACTGCCCCGGTTATGGCAGCGCCGCTAAATATGTGGCTTTCACCTGCATGGAGGTTGGGCTTGACGCTAAGGTGTACGGTAATGGTTCTGTCACTGTTCTTGAGATTATGGGGAGAAATGCGGGCTGGCTGACAGCTGCATCCGCCCTGGCCAAGTCAATGGGATCGGGTCCGGATCTCATCTATCTGCCGGAAGTTCCATTTGATCTTGCCGATTTCATTTCCGACGTCAGTCGCATACATGACAAACAGCGTGATGTGATGGTTGCGGTCTCTGAGGGCATAAAGGACAAGAACGGCACATATATTTCATCGTATTTTTCCGATACTTCAAAGGACAGAGACGCCTTTGGCCACGCGAGAATGGGCGGATTGGCGGGAAGCTTGGCGAATTTCGCCAATGCGAAGATAAAGGCCAAGGTTCGGGGAATCGAACTGTCGCTGCTGCAGCGCTGCGCCGCGCACATCGCGTCAAAGACGGATATTGACGAGGCCTATCTCGCAGGCAAGACTGCATTCGAGACAGCTGAATCGGGCATCAGCGACAAGATGGTGGCCTTCAAGAGGGAAGAGGGCGCAGAGTATAAGTGCGTTCCGGTTCTCGTGGATTTGGTCGATGTCGCCAACCAGGAGAAGAAGGTGCCGCGCGAATGGATAAACGTCTCCGGCAACGGCTTGCTCGAACCATTCTTGGATTATGTGAGGCCGCTGATCCAAGGCGAAAGCGAATTGGAAATCGTAAACGGGGTTCCGCAATTCGCGCAGCTCAAGAAGATAATGACGCGCGAGATCTAGTTGACGGTTGATGCGCGTGAACCACTTGAAGCGTGAGGCCTAGTTGCCGCGCAAGAACTACTTGACGCGCGAGATCTAATGACTGACGGCGTCCTTCATTGATTTAACGTATGCATATAAGGCGTCGGCGGCGTTTTCACCGTGTTCGGCGATTATATTGACGATGGCGCTGCCGACTATTACGCCGTCGGCGTGACGCGATAGGCCGGTGGCCTGTGACGGACTATGAACACCGAATCCGACTGCTATCGGCGTGTCGCTGTACTTTCGGATTTCACCTATAATTTCAGAGATATCGGTGTTGATATCTGTTCTTACGCCTGTAACGCCCATGGATGAAACGAGATAGATGAATCCTTGGGCGTTTTTTGCGACCTTTTCAATCCGCGAGGATGATGTGGGCGCAATGAGGGTGATCAGGTCGACGCCGTGTTTCGTCGTAAACCCTGACAATTCCCCTTGTTCCTCGAAGGGCAGATCGGGAAGGATAATCCCACTGACGCCGCAGTCGGCGCACTTTGTGAAAAAATTATCATAGCCGTAATTGAAAACAGGATTTATGTATGTCATGAAGAGCAGGGGCGCTTTTAAGACGCCTTTCAGAGATTCTGCGATCTCAAAGGCGCTCTCAAGTCCGGCGCCGGAAGCGAAGGCGCGTAAATTCGCCTTTTGAATGGTTTCGCCCTCTGCGATCGGATCCGAGAACGGGATGCCCAGCTCGATGATGTCCGCGCCGGCCTCCGCTATTTTAAGTATGTATTCGCGCGTCTTTATGGGGGACGGGTCGCCTGCCATCAGGTAGGCGATGAACGCCTTATTTCCGTTTTCAAAAACCTCACTTATTCTACTCATTGATATTCTCCCCTCTGTATCTTGCTATGGCCGCTACATCCTTGTCGCCGCGTCCCGAAAGGCATATGATTATGCTGCTTTTCTTGTCCATCGCGCCCGCCGACTTCATCGCCCAGGCGACGGCGTGAGCGGATTCTATGGCGGGGATGATGCCCTCCGTTTTTGAAAGGTAGTAAAATGCTTCGACCGCTTCATCATCGGTAATGCTGACGTATTCCGCGCGGCCGCTGGCGTGCAGCTCGGCGTGTTCGGGTCCTATGCCGGGGTAGTCGAGGCCTGCGGAGATGGAGTAGACGGGTGAAATCTGTCCGTTTTCGTCTTGGCAGAAGTATGATTTCATGCCGTGCAGTATGCCTATGCGCCCCTTGGCAATTGTAGCGGCGTGCCGTTCGGTGTCGATGCCTTCGCCTGCGGCCTCGCAGCCGATGAGACGAACATCAGGTTCGCAGATGAAATGGCGGAAAGCGCCGATGGCGTTTGAACCGCCGCCCACACAGGCGACGACAGCCGCAGGGAGCTGTGATTCCTTTTCCAGTATCTGCGCCTTGGCCTCACGGCTTATTACACTTTGGAAATCCCTCACGATGGTGGGGAAGGGGTGGGGACCCATCACGGAACCGAGGACATAGTGCGTATCGTCAACGCGTCTAGTCCATTCCCGCATCGTTTCATTCACCGCGTCTTTCAGCGTCATTGTTCCGGAGACTACTTCGCGGACTTGGGCGCCGAGCATTTGCATACGGTAAACGTTGAGCGCCTGGCGTTCTGTATCTTCCTTGCCCATGAACACCTCGCACTCCATGCCGAGAAGCGCCGCCGCGGTCGCAGCCGCCACGCCGTGCTGCCCTGCGCCGGTCTCAGCTATGATGCGGGTTTTACCCATATTTTTAGCGAGCAGAGCCTGACCGAGTACGTTGTTTATCTTGTGCGAGCCTGTATGGTTCAGATCCTCGCGCTTCAGATAAATCTTGGCGCCGCCGATATCTTTGGTCATATTCTCCGCGTAATATAAGAGCGACGGTCTGCCGGCGTATTCACGCAGGAGATAGTCCAGCTCTTCATTGAATTGGCGCTCATGCTTATAATGTATGTATGCCTTTTCTAGTTCGTCAATCGCTTGCATGAGAGTTTCGGGGACGTATTGCCCGCCGAATTCCCCGAAACGTCCGGGTTTGTTCTTGCTTGTGCCCATAATTGCTCCCTCCTGTCATATTGTGACACAATTCGCCGCTGTGGTGGGACTTCCGATACCTCACTGCTGTATGCGTCGGACAATATCCACTGCGGACATCATCTTTTCATAATCCTTGAGACCGTTCGTCTCGACTCCGCTGCTCAAATCAACGCAATAGGGGTGTAGAAGAGTTATCGCCTCGGCGAGATTCGACGCATCCAGACCGCCGGCGAGGAAATAGGGCTTTTCTACACCGCAGATAAGTCTCCAGTCGAAGGTGTTGCCGCTTCCTCCCCGCGCCGCGCCGCTGTAAGTGTCGAAAAGCAAATAGTCGGCGCTTGTTGTGCCCCGCGCCGCGACGGGCGCGCCTTGCGCCGCTGTAGTTTTCTGCGTTGCCGTTGTGCCCCGCGCCGCTGTAGTTTCCTGCGTTGCTGTTGTGCCTTGCGCCGCTGTAGTTTTCTGCGTTGCCGTTGTGCCCTGCGCCGCTGTAGTTTCCTGCGTTGCTGTTGTGCCTTGCGGCGCTGCGCTGCCGACGGAAACAGCTTTGACGATGGGATTCGGCAGTATGGTCTTTAACCGCCGTATGTATTTGTCATCTTCATCGCCGTGGAGTTGTATCCAGTCGATCGTGCCGGAACGGCAAAGCGTTTCGATTCGTGATATTTCTTCATTTACAAATACACCTACGGCCTTGATCCGCATGTCGAGTTTCTGTTTCAATACAGCGGCTTCATCATACCGGATCTTCCGCCGGCTTTCGGCGAAGACAAAACCGATGAAATCCGGGAGGCATGCGTTGGCGTATTCGATGTCCTCCGGCCTTTTAAGACCGCATATTTTGATTAAAGTCATATATCATCCTATCTTATAATTCGGCGGCGTCCACATGCCGGATGTGTCCCTATGTCATCGGCGTCACCGCAGGCGGCTGCGTCTACATGTTCGTGCCGGCGGCGTCCACATGCCGGATGTGTCCCCATGTCATCGGCGTCTCCACGGGCGGCTGCGTCTACATGTTCGTGTCGGCGGCGCCGGAGAGAGCGCGCAAGGCGGCTTGTCTATCGCCGCTGCGCATTAAGGTCTCGCCGACGAGGACAGCGTCTATACCATGCGCTTCTAAAAGTTCTACATCCCCTCGGGTCTTTATGCCGCTTTCTGCGGTAAAAATTATCCCGGGAGGCGCGAACTCACGCAAGCGTATACTGTTGGAAATATCCACGTCGAATGTCTTGAGATTACGGTTGTTTACACCGATCAGCCGTGCTCCGGCCGCAGCGGCCAAGGTGAGCTCCTCCTTGTCATGCACTTCGACCAGGGCGCTGAGACCTAAATCATTCGCTATGGTGAGATATGAATAAAGTTCATTGGAACCCAGCGCAGAGCAGATAAGCAGTACAGCTCTCGCACCCAATAGACGCGCCTGGTATATCTGCATGGGGTCTATGATAAAGTCCTTGCGCAGCGTCGGTAGGTGAATCGCGAGGGCTATTTCCTGTAGGTAAGCGTCGCTGCCTAAGAAATAATCCGGTTCAGTGAGGACGGAAACACAAGCGGCGCCGCCCATCTCATAATCCCGCGCGATATCAAGATACGGAAAGTCGGGAGCGATTACACCTTTGGAAGGCGAGGCCTTTTTTACTTCGCATATGAATGAGACGCCGTCCGCCTTTAAAGCCGTTTCAAATTCAAAATCTAATCGAGGGACGCCCTCGCATTCAGCAATCAATGCCTCAATAGGGGTAATGAGCCGCTCACGCTCAACCCTAAGTTTAGTGGATTCAATAATCTTGTCAAGTATTGTCATTATAACCTCCGCTTTGCCGCCTGTGCGCGTCGTCGTTCCCTCCGCTTATTCGCCTGTGCGCGTCGTCGTCGTTCCCTCCGCTTTGCCACCTGTGCGCGTCGCCGTTCCCTCCGCTTATTCACGACCGTACTGATCTCCGTCCGGCCGCTTTGCCGCCTGTGCGCGTCAGCTGCGCTCCTTAAGCGAACTCATTCGTCGCGCTTATGAAGTCCTCCAATTTTTGCAGCGCCTTACCGCTGTCTATGATCTCTCCCGCCATTTTGAGGCATTGCCGCAGGGTGATATGATTATATGCCATGTAAAGGCAGACAGCTGAATTCATGAGAACCACATCGCGCTTCGCTCCGCGCTCGCCGCCGAGTATAGAACGCGCTATCGCGGCGTTTTGCTGCGGATCGCCGCCGGTCATGTCGCCCGGCTCGCAGCGTTTTAAGCCGAATTGCTCCGGTGTAATAAAATAGCTGTTGAGCCTGTCCCCGGACACCTCGCATATAGTGGTGGTTCCTGTCAATGTAATCTCATCCAGACCGTCATGTCCATGAACGACCATCGCGCGTTTGACGCCGAGGTTGTGAAGGACGTTGGCCATAGGCTCGACAAGGCTTTCATCATACACGCCAAGGAGTTGCATGTTGGCGCCGGCGGGGTTGGCGAGCGGCCCTAGAATATTGAAAATCGTGCGCATACCCAGTTCGCGACGTACCGGCGCCACATGTTTCATCGCCAGATGATAGACGTTGGCGAGCATGAAGCACATGCCGACGGCCTTCAAGACCTGCTCGCTCTCGTGTGCGGCAATATTGATATTGACGCCGAGCGCTTCGAGAACATCGGCGCTGCCGCATTTGCTTGAAACACTTCGGTTTCCATGCTTTGCTACGGGAACGCCGCCTGCCGCAACGACAAAGGCGGACACCGTGGAAATATTAAAGGTGAAAAGCTCGTCGCCGCCGGTGCCGACGATATCAAGCACATCGGTTTCGGGCTGAAGCCTGACGCATTTTTCGCGCATTACCGAGGCGCAGGCTGTAATTTCATCTATCGTCTCGCCCTTTTGCCGCATTGCTGTGAGAAAGGCGCCCATCTGAGCCTGAGTAGCACGGCCCTCCATCATTTCTAGCATAACCTCACGCGCGTCATCGAGTGCGAGACCATTGCCCGAGAGGATTGTGTAAATCGCTTCTTTTATCATGAATGCTCGCCTCCTATCGATAAAAAATTTTCCATAATAATATCGCCGTTTCGTGTCAATATTGATTCTGGGTGGAATTGCAGGCCGTAGACTTCATAATCCCTATGCTTTACACCCATGATCTCACCGTCGTTGTCTTCGGCTATTATCAGAAGCTCGTCAGGAATGCTTGAACGCTTGACGGCAAGCGAATGGTAACGTGCCGCGCTTATTATCGGGGGCAGTCCTCTGAATATTGGGCTGCCGTTGGCGATTTGTACCGAACTAGTCTTGCCGTGCAGCAATTCGGCGGCGTAGGTGATCTCTGAACCGTAAGCTTCGCAGATGGCTTGATGCCCCAGGCAGACGCCGAGAATCGGAATGGCGCCTCCGAAGCGAATGACGGCTTTTTCGCACATGCCCGCGTCGGCGGGTCTTCCCGGACCGGGTGAAATGATGATGTGCGACGGTGCGAGCGCTTCCATTTCTTCAATACTCAGTTCATCATTTTTTACAACCTTGATGTCAGGGTTTATGGCGCCCGCTAACTGGTAAAGGTTGAATGTGAAGCTGTCGTAATTATCTATTAGCAGTATCATTTTGTTATCTTCTCCCTTATTTATACTGAACTCAGCATTACCCGAAGGCCTTCATAATGGCGGACGCTTTGTGCATACACTCATCGTATTCCTTGTCGGGTTGACTGTCGGCTACGATGCCTGCGCCGCTTTGAATGTGCACAAAACCATCCTTTAAGACAGCCATCCGGATGCCTATGCACAGATCCATATTCCCGGTGAAGTCTATATAACCGACGGCGCCTCCATAAACGCCGCGCTTCTTGTGCTCGATTTCGTCGATTATTTCACAAGCCCGTTTCTTTGGAGCGCCTGAAAGCGTTCCGGCGGGAAGCACTGCCGCCATTACATCAAGCGGCTCGAATCCGTCTTTGACGACCCCTGTCACTTTCGACGCGATATGGCATACATGAGAGAGTTTCTTGACGCTTCGGTATTCTTCAACCTTGACGCTCCCGAAATTACAGACCTTGCCGATGTCATTGCGCCCCAGATCGACGAGCATGTCGTGCTCCGCCAATTCCTTTTCATCGCTGAGCATTTTCGCGATGAGAATTTCATTCTCCGCGTTATCGTCTGTGCGCGGACAGGTTCCCGCCAAGGGATAGGTGCTTACAAGACCTTCTTTGAGAGATACGAGGGTTTCGGGCGAAGCTCCGGCAAGTTCAAGATCTGCGAAGCGTATATAGAACATATATGCAGACGGATTTATCGTTCGCAGATTTCTGTATACCGGGAGCAGGCTCCCGTCATATGTCGAGTCAAAACGTATGGATGGGACGCATTGGAAGATATCGCCCTCATATATATGTGCTTTTGCTTTCTCAACCTCAGCGCAAAACGCTTCACGTGAAAATGAAGGAGAAAAATCAACATGGGAAGCGGACTCCGTTCCTGCCGGTGGACTTGAAAGCACAAGTCTCTCCATATCCTTGAGCGTCGTAACCCCCTCAATATAGCTATTTTCTATATCGTCGGCGCGAATGTTTACGATCAGCGATATCTTTTGTCTGAAGTGGTCAAAGGCGACAACCTTATCGAAGAGCATCAGACGGAAATCGCCCATTTTCATATCGTCTTCGCCGTTAAGGTGAAGGGAACGCTCAATGTTAGAGAAATACTCGTATGAGAAATAGCCCACGAAGCCCCCTGTGAACGGCGGCATGGACTTGATCCGCGGACTCTTGCGCATACGCGCGACCTCATTTAAGATCTCATGGGGATCGCCGTCACGTATAGTTTGCTTTCCATTTTCGATGATCACAACCCTGTCGCCCGCGCCGGAAATTTCTAATAGCGGCTCATAGCCTATGAAGGTATAGCGGCTCCAGCTCTCGCCGCCGGGTGCGCTTTCCAATATATAAGCGTTCTGCCCCGCAGCGGTGACAGTTCGCAGAACTTCAACCGGTGTCTTCAGATCGGCGTAAAGCTCCATTGAGATAGGGACGAGGGTATTGCCTTTCGACAGTTCCCGCGCTTCTGTTAAATCAGGTATTATCATGTTTACCTCCATTCTGCCGGTTTTTGCTCTTATACTGAATACAGAATAGACCACAGTTATTTGATACTGAACTCAGTATGAACGGCCATTTCCGCGCCGCAAAAAACAAAAACCGCCCTCGACAATCATTTGCCAAGGACGGGTAAATCCCGCGGTGCCACCTTGATTCGCGGAGATCATCCGCGCTCTCTGCAGAATACTGACATATTCCTCGCAACTAACGTATGCGTCACGTCGCAGAATACTCGAAAGCTTTAGCAATCTTTCACTGCGCCCTCAGCGGCCCATTTGATGCGCTGCGTCGTACCGGAATCTCAGCTTACCCGGCTCTCTGTAACTGCACGTCACATCTTTATCCCCGCGTCAACAGTTTATACCATTTTACATGCTATTTTCGGAACTGTCAATAATTTTCGGGTTTTTAATAAAATCTATTTTACGTCTATTTTACGGTCTATTTTACGTCTGTTTTACGAACCAAGCGAGGCAAATTTCAACAGTGAAAATTCACAAGTTAGGAAGTCACTGTGGTCTCAGTTCAGCTGAGCCGCTTCAACTGCTGCGGATCCTGACTTGCCGTCGTCTGAGCCGCTGCGCTCCGGCCACTGGAGGAAACGGACGTTTTCCGCTATCACATTCACCGAAGTCCGTGTTATTCCTTCAGAGTCGGTATAGCTGTCGCTTCGGAGCCTGCCGCTTACTCCGGTGAGAAAGCCTTTGCGAAGATATCGCTCACAGAGATCGCCGGGGTTGCCGAAGACGGTTATGCGAAGAAAATCCGCACGATCTTCTTTCGAATGGATGTCGTCTATGGCAATGCTAAAGGTACAAATGCTCCGTCCTTCTTCTGTCTTCCTCAGCTCGGGATCCCTTGTCAGCCGCCCTATTAGATTTACGCTGTTCATAAACTCGCTCCTTTCAGTTATAAAGGCAATCTCCGAAAACACTCACCGGATGACATAACGCAGGGTTAAGGAGGATAGCCAAAATTATAAAAATACAATTAGTGGAATTAATGTAAATTATACACAGAACGGTGCTCCTTGTCAAGCTAAATTTATAAATAAAAATTTGAAAATCGTAAAGCAATATCTGAGAAAATGATTTAGTTTTTCACCTTGTTGTGGTATTATTTTAGAAGCCCCCTTAAATGGTTTTTATAAAGACTTGTTAACAAGGAATAACAGAGAATGAGATAAGATATCCCGGCATGGCCGATGGGTGAGCCGGTGAGTTAGACAGGAGTAACTTCATATGAGCTTAAGGACAGGAAGAAACATCTGCGTTTTGGCGATCAGCTTTTTAATGTTGATATTGGCTGCGGCATGCGGTGTTACGGGCAACGGTTCTGAGGATAGACCCGTAGATGGAGAATCGCCGGAGAGCGGCGGTTCGCGAGGCGGAACCGATCGTGAACCTATATCTAGGATGGAGTCGGCGTATCTGGGCACGGTAATATCAATAGCTGTCCACGATACAGATGTAGATGAGTCTGCAATAGCCGCCCTGCTTGACGATTGTTTTACGGAGATTGCAGGTATTGACGCGAGAATGTCGGTGAATAAAGATTCCAGCGAGGTTTCTGAGATAAATAGAAACAGCGGAGGGGAATATATTGCTGTATCAAATGAACTATACGAACTCATAGGGAGCGCAGTGTCTTTTTCCGAGCGCTCGGGCGGCGCCTTTGATATTTCTGTGGGACCTGTGATGGAACTATGGAAGTTGGACGGAGAGTTTGCGAGATTGCCATCTCCGGATGAAATCCGTGAAAAATTGCCGCTGGTGAATTATAATATGATAGAACTCGAAGCGCCGAACAGGGTGCGCTTATCCATTCCGGGAATGAGCTTGGATTTAGGGGCAATAGCGAAGGGCTACGCTTGTGACAGGGTGACGGATATGCTCAGAGCCGCAGGGGTGAAGCACGCAGTTATAGATATGGGTGGGAACATCTATGTCGTCGGCGGGAAGTTGGACGGTTCAGACTGGCGTGTGGGGATCAGGACGCCGCTGGCGGGGGAAAACGGGATAGTGTGCAGGCTTCAGCTCAAGGACGCCACCGCGGTCACATCGGGCGGATATGAGCGTTTCTTTGAGGATAATGGGCGGGTTTATAATCATTTGCTTGATACGAAGACGGGATATCCCGCAGACAGCGGGCTTTTATCTGTGACTATTGTCGCGGATTCTTCAAGCGGCGCCGACGCTTACTCCACATCATGCTTTATATTGGGACTGGAAAAAGGTATGGCGCTGATCGAAGGCAGCGGATTCGAGGGGATATTCATCACGAACGATATGAAGGTGCACGTGACGCCGGGCTTGGCGGACGCAGTTGAAGTTGTGGACGAGCGTTTCGAAGCGGCGGAGTGATGACAGGTGCGGGCGTGTCAGATCCGTGGAGTGGGAGCGAACGCGCCGGATCTGCGGCGTCATGCCGGAGTGGGCGTGTCGGATCTGTGCAGTAATGACCGGTGCGGGCGGGTCAGGTTGGCGGAACGGTGAAAGGAGATTCGCAAATTGGCGAAAAAACCGGGTGCAAAATCAATTATAAAGCGTGAGGAAGTCGCGCTGACGGGGATCTTTCTGGCGTTTATTCTCGCGGTGGGAGTGCTGGAGAGGATGATACCGCTGGATTTTATTGTACCCGGCGCACGTCTCGGGTTCTCAAATGTGGTGGTACTTGTGTCCATATACATATTCAGATTCAGGATATCGCTTATTCTGGTATTGCTTAAATGCCTGCTTACATCTGCGCTTGCGGGCGGCCCGTCGTCGTTAATATACAGTTTGAGCGGATCCTTGTTGAGCTTTGTTGTTATGTATATTCTGGTGAAGGCTCTGGATGAAAGGATAAGCCCTATAGGCGTGAGTGTAGCCGGCGCGGCGGCGCACAGTACAGGGCAGATAATCGCCTCATGTCTGGTGCTTGAAAGCATAGGCATGTTTGCGTACTTGCCGGTTCTGCTTGTGCTTAGCGTTATAAGCGGCGTACTTGTGGGCTTCATTGTTAAGAATACCGTACCGCGCCTTCGCGTTATAATGCCGAAGCTGCAGAGGGACGACGATAAACAGCGCGCGGGCGGCAGTCAGCGATCAAACAGGCGGGGGTAAGAATGTTTAAACGGCTTGACGTGATAATAATAGTAGCAATAATGGCGCTCGCGCTTTCGTCTCTTGCGGTATCCGCGGTGGTCAGGAACATGGGGAGCGACAAGGCTGCGTATGCTGAAATTTACATTGACGGGGAGCTTGAACGCGCGGTATCGCTGGACGAAGAGGCGGATTTTACAGTTGAAGCCGGCGGGGGATATAACCGCGTCGTTGTGGAGGACGGCAGCGTCAGGATAGCAGACGCCGACTGCGGCGCCAAGGTTTGTGTTCACTGCGGCAGGCAAAGCATACCCGGATCAATGATAGCCTGCCTTCCGCATAGACTGGTGATAAAAGTGACGGGAGACAGTGAGAAGGAGGAGGAATCAGTTGACGCAATAGCTTATTGATGGGCGGTCTTTATATAAAAATTATATTTCAAATTAGTACAAAAATATCTTTACTAAGTCCTCTAGTCATAATATAATGTACCAGTAAAAGGAACGTTTAACAGAATTCGTCTGCCGGATTGCGAATCGCGGAATGGCAAGTTGCGCCGCACGCGTCAACGGCGGAATGGCAAGTTGTGCCGTACGCGTCAGCGACAGAATGGAGGTTCTAATGAACAAAGGTAATCGTGTCGTTTATCTCATCGCAGGCACTGTTATGCTGCTTTTCCTGGGACTCATCTATGCGTGGTCTATTTTTCGCGGACCGCTTACGGCAGTCTATACAGGCTGGACGGCAACTCAGATCTCTATGACATTCACGATTTCAATTATATTCTTCTGTATTGGCGGATTCGTTGCGGGGAAGCTCGCGGCGAAGATTAAACGGCGGGTGATTATCCTGATCTCAGCGGCATTCATTCTCGTCGGCTTTACGATGATCACTCTACTGCTGGACGCTTCGGCGCCTGTTAAAAGCCTGTGGGTACTCTATATATTCTACGGTGTTTTCGGCGGCGGCGGAGTAGGATTGTCATATAACACGCTGCTGGGCGTGATCGTGCGCTGGTTTCCGGGTAAGACAGGCATGGCGTCGGGTGTTTTACTGCTGGGATTCGGGGTCGGCGGGCTGGCACTGGGAAGTCTCGTTACCGTACTTGTAACGCAGATGAGTATCGGTATGGTTTTCTTTGTAGTCGGAATTCTCATGGCGGCAATCCTCTGTATCGGTTCATTTTTCGTTAAACTTCCGGAAACGGCGCCTGCACCGGACGGCGATAAGGGCAAAACTGGAGACAAGGCGCCTGCCTCACCCAAGAGTTACACGCTCGGGGAGGCTGTGGCGAAACCCACATTCTGGATGCTATTCTTATGGGTGGTCTTCATGTGCATCGGCGGTTTGCTGGTCATAAACAGTGCGGCGCCTATAGCGGTGCGATACGGTATGGCGGCCGTTTTGGGACTCATCGTACCACTTTTCAACGGGGTGGGACGCCCGGTAATAGGCACTCTGCTTGACGTCATAGGACGCAAGAAGGCGATGGCTATCAATACAGTTATCATGCTGCTTGGGGGAATCTCGCTTTTGCTCGGCTCCATGACAGAGACACAGGTGTTTATCTACATCGGTCTGCCGCTAATCGGGATGTGTTACGGTGGTACTCCCGCCTTACTTTCAGCGGTAGTAAACAATTTTTACGGTCCGAAAAACTATCAGGTCATCCTCGGCGCGGCTACATTCTCGCTGGCAGTGGCAGGTGTGATAGGACCACTGCTTTCAAGCAAGCTGCAGGAGTTGGCAGGGGGAGAATACTTGACTTCATTTATAATGGTAATAGTCGTGGCAGTCATGGCGATCATACTGAATTTACTGTTGGCCGCCTCAAGCAAACGCGACGGTTTGGAAAAATAATGAGTACAGAAAAACAGCGCAGCGCTTGAGTAGTTACAAAACCGAAAAAATACTTCAAATATTGTGGCGCAGAACATTGTACAACGAGATATTCTGATGTATAATTATTTTTAACCGAAGGAGGTGGTTTAGATGGTTAAGTTAATAGTAGGTCAAAAAGGCACAGGAAAGACCAAAAAGATGATTGCGCTCGCCAACGAACGCATAGGTAAAAGTGACGGAAGCATTGTGTTCATAAACAAAAACCACAGACTGATGTATGATTTGAAGTATATGATCCGGGTAGTTTGCATGGAAGACTACGAAGAGATCACGAACAGCGATGAGTACATCGGTTTTATTTTTGGCATAATAAGCTCCGATCATGACATTGAAGCGATTTTTATCGACAGCATATTAAAGCACGCCGATGTCAGCACAGAGGATATACCCGAATTTCTCGACAGATTGAGCAGTATAGGCGAAAAATATGAGATAGAATTTATCGTGAGTTTGAGTGCTCAGCAGGAAGAACTTGGGGACGCGATCAGCAGGTTCGAAGTGCTGAGCTGACGCCGCCGCAGTTTGTTTTGAGAAATACAGTGGTATGTTGATTTTCTGGGATATTGACGGGACTCTTATGCATTGCGGCGCGGATGGTACGAGTGCATTGAACGAAACATTCAGGCGCCTTTATGGCATTGAGAACGCGTTTTCAGCCGCAGGCATAGGCAGCGCTATGGATTCGGCGATTTTAGAGCGCATAATGCGCCAGTTCGACATAGACAGAAGGGATTTAAACGAGATAAAATCCCTGTATGTGGATATCCTGAAAGGGATACTTGAAAGGAATCGCCATAAGTGCATCCTTCCGGGAGTTGAACAAGCGCTCGAATACATAGAAAAAAGAGAAGGCTGGTCGAGTCTTTTACTCACAAGTAATCTCAAGGAAGGCGCGGAGGCAAAGCTCCGCTCTGTCGGCTTGCTGAAATTCTTCGGGGCGCCTCTTCGGGGTGGTTTCGGCGACGCGCCGGGAGAAAAGTGGGATGCATTTGCGTCGGCTGTTGGCTCAGTGCCTCGGGTGGAGACGGTGATAGTAGGCGACAGCGTATACGATATCAGATGCGCCAAGCGGGTGGGCGTTAGACATATCGCTGTAGCGACAGGTTGGACTTCAGAGAGAATCCTTGAGAGCGAAGCTCCGGATTATCTGCTGCGCGATCTGTCGGATATTGAAGAAGTCGTTAGGGCTATAGAGGGTCGTTAGCGGTTTGTGTCCCACCGGATACGAGAGGCCGCTGATAACGCCGGAGCTGATTATTGTTTCGCTGAGTGTAAAAGCTTGCGGATATCATCAGAAGCGGTTTGTGTCCCACCGGATATGAGAGCTCGCTGATAACGCCGGAGCTGATTATTGTTTCGCTGAGTGTAAAAGCTTGCGGATATCATCAGAAGCGGTTTGTGTTTCGCTGAATATGCGTGGGTATCTGAGTCCGGATCTCTTCGAGATAGTCATAATCTATCTCACTGTAGATTATGCATTCGCGTGAGTCGGCCTTTGCGCAGAACTCGCCCCAGGGATTTATTATGCACGAATGTCCGTAGGAGTGATATGACGAAGCGAGGTCGCGTGCAGGTGCGCAAGCCGCGAAATATATCTGGTTGTCGAGGGCGCGGGCGCGCATGATGATATCCCAGTGCGCCGGACCGGTCGTCATATTGAAGGCTGCGGGCAAAACGATGAGACGCGCGCCGTCGTTAGTCATGGATGAAAAAAGGTCGGGGAATCTTACGTCAAAGCATATCGCAACACCTATCTTTCCGAATTCCGTATCGAAAACGGTCTTTTCACTGCCGGCGGACAGCGTATTCGACTCGAAGAACTGAATGCCGCCCGGTATATTCACATCGAATAGATGGATTTTTCTGTGTTTGCCGACAAGCTTGCCTTCGGGTGAGAATATATAGCTGGTGTTATAGATATTGCCATCGCTTATTTCGGGAATCGAACCGCCGATGAGCCAGATCTTGTTTTCGCGCGCGGATTCAGACATCATGAGTACACTCTCGCCGTTGCCGTCCTCCGCGTAATCCCTGAAATAGCTGTTGGAATAGGGGCAGTTCCATATCTCAGGCAGGGATACCACCTGAGCACCCGCGGCGGCCGCCTCTCTGATGGCGGCGACAGCTGATTTCTGACATTCGCTCTTTTTAACAGAACCCTTCATCTGACAAAGCGCAAGTTTGAACTTCATGGTATTTTCCTCTTTCTATCAGTCTTGTCGCATAATAAAAACCCGCAGGTTGCACCCTGCGGGTTTTCTTATGGTATCTGTTGTTGAACCTCTTTTAACATACAGCAGAAGGACAACTTGTAAATTCTTAACTAGGTTCATCGTACCACCCGCAGAGGCTTTTGTCAATGTTTTGTTTCTTCCGCGATTGATTTATTGCTACCCATTGCCCTATTGATTATCTGTGCGTTTTATGAGTTACAGTTACTCTGCCGACGCCAAGTCCTCCGAGAAACGAAAATAGCGCGGTGATAATTGTGACAAAATATTCTGAATCTCTAAATACAATCAGTATAACAATAGCAAAAATAAGGCAAGCGATAAAAATAATAGAACTTACAGCCTTCTCGATTTTAAACGCAGAAAAATCCCGCTCGTCCTCTCGTGCCCCATTCTCAATGATCGTGGAAATATGGTCGGGATTAAGCTTATCAACAAGCAGTGAAGCGCCGGAGCGTTGCTCGCTATACATTGATAGCATCCAAGACGATAGTTGCTCTCTTATTTGAGGCGGAATTGCCGAGTCATTGTCGGCGGGTGCACCTAGATCATCATTAGAACTACTGCTATTATTAACATCGTTACTTGGGGTGGTATTATTTTGCATCACCTAATAACCTCGCAAATTGTTTGTCAATGGATTTCTGAAAATGCCGAAACGTCCTATCTGTCTCTCGCCTAATATAAGAGTCTGCCGTTGCACAAATAATAGCATAATGCTCTTTGTCTTTGGATTCACGTGTATCATAACTTTTCTGGTCTTTTGTTTTTTTTATCATGTTGTCACGCTCCCTTCAATTTGATTATACCCAAAGTGCAAACACTATGCAAGTTTTATCTTAAAGAATGTATTCTTTTGCCGCGCGCTTTTAAGTTCGCTACTCACACTCCCCTCATTCTGCAGGGGCTGTTGTCAATATTTTGTTTCGCTGTGCTTTTGCGCACAGCTCGCTCAGGATTTAGTTCCTTTAACCCGAGACTTGATTGTTATCAAAAGTTGGCGGTTTTGATTTTAACGCATATTGCATACTTCAAGGGCTTATTTGGGCAGATTATAAGATACTGATATATCGTTATCTTCGGACTTGAATGTCCATACCCTAAGCCATTCGCCGGTTGGCGCATTAAAATCAATGTAGCCGCCATAATCATATACTGTTCTATAATTATTGCTTAATAAATATTCACAGTATTTAGAAATGATATCGGGTGCTTCTGCCTCTGAGGAGGAAGTTATTTTGTAGCTCATTATTCGATGGTCATAGGGAAGCCCTTCATTAGTAAATTCTTCAGATAAAATCATTTCGGGGAAAATGTTTTCAACTGATAGCAAATTGCTTTCTGGATAATATTTGTAATTTGATTGAACATTCTGCGTTGCAGTATCTACTGGGGGTTCTATTACAACATCGTCAACTGTTGGAGTATTTATAAGGATTTGTTGGGCGGTAACGGTTGTATCTGTTGCCACTTGCTCTGATACGATCTTGGTTACAGGCGTCATCTTATCAAAAGAACTCATTGGCCAACATACAGGATCAGGGAAACCAATTAGATAATCACCGGATATTTCACTCAATTTAACGGTATGTCCATATCCAAGCCCATCGTTCTCGTAAAAGTCATAAATGCCCAAGAAATGATGGAGTTCAGATCCGAACCTCTTTTCTTGGCCATGCCAAGTTTCGCCCCGGGTATAATACAGATCATAACTTCCGAAAGGCACGCTTTCTAAAACCGTTTCCCCAGGATGAATAAATATTGATAAAATATTTTCGTGTGTATATTCATCCTGTAGGAGGATATAACAATATTGTGAACCGGGAGGCACTGATATTTCTAATGGGGCTCCATATGCATGCCACCCGAGACCTAACCATTCGCCGAATGACTTTGAGGATCTTAGATCAATATTGTCTGAAATGAAATTCACAGTTCCGTTATATGGGATATACGGTAGCATGGGAACGGCTTTCGGTTCTGTAAAAGATGTAACATCATTCATGGATAAAGCAATGGAGGCGTCTTCATCTGAGGACGCATACGCCGAAATTGCGCTAAAATGAGCAATGATCATGACTGTTGGTATCTGTGAAATTATACATATTACTATGCTGATTATAGCGCTTTTGATTAACTTTAAACGTAAATTACTGGCAGCTACTCCGTACTTATTGTCATCTTTAGTGCCTCTCATCACGATGAGAACGATCAGCAGCAAATAATTTACAATTGGAATAAACAAAACAAAAAATAACCAGATAGGGAGACCACAATCACGCAATCGTCCTATCGTGAGGCAAAGCATAAAAACACATAAGAATAGCACGATTGGGATGAAGACGGGGACAAGGGTTGGCATAAGCGCATGTTCAATAAGCCCAGCCTCAGCTGCTTTGATATCTACCACAACATTGTCTGGTAAAGCAGCAAGCCTGACAAACCATATAAGGAACAGCAACGCAACATTAAGCGGCAAGATAAATATATTATACTGAGAACGTGGTATCCTTCGTGACTTGAAGATATCCAAGAGTATCGCGCCAAAAGATATAGAACTTTTTGATTTGTCTTGTGAATCAAGCGTACTGGGAAGAGGTCGCGGTTGTAAAACACTCTGCGTGGAAGACTGGGTATCAATAGCGCTTTCGTCATTCAGGTAATGTAGCCATGCATCTGTTGATAATTCTGCTGTTGATTTATTTCCTATATGGTGTTTACCATTGGGTGGAAGGCTAGGTGATAAATTCCCCTTAACGATAGTGACTATTTTGGATCTCTTCGGCACGCACATAATAAATATTATACCTGCAAAAACCACAGTTAATCCGATCAATTCTAAAACTAAAGTCTTCCATATCACAACAGCATTTATCACGTCATCCGGCAAAGGCTCCAGTGATACGTTACGACGCGAACCGCGCGCCGTATCACGCCAAGCATTAGTTTTCGTTAATGATAACTTTAATACAGGGGATGTGGAAAGCTCTGAAAAGTAATGTTCTCCCGTCATATCCACTCTAACAAAACGTATTCCGCAATCGAATACAGTTACGGCGTCTTTGTGTATAACCTCAATGTTGCAAGGGACAAAGACACACAGAACTACGAAGCAAACAAGATAAATAGCTACCATGGCCTTTAGCCGTTTCATGTTCATTAATGTTACCTCGTTCCAATCAATATAACTCAATCCGGTTTCTTTACGCGCCTCTTACTTCGCGTGAAGACAACGATTTTCCCGTCCTAATCTCACCTTTTACTTCCGCCTCACGTAAGTATTCCAAAGCTACATTAATGGAAGCTTTAGCGCGGTCATCGGCTCTTTCGTATTTTTCCGCGATCAACATTGTCTCTCGTGAGAGTCCGATATTTTCATCGAAAATCAAATAATCAGTACTTACATGAAGAGCCTTAGCAAGTGCAATTACTGTGTTTAATTTCGGCTCTTCCACTTACCGAATCCAGTAAAATCCAGTAAAAAATACAATCTTCTTTTGTGCGGCGGCATGCTCACCATTGCGTCACTCCACTCTTTGTATCGCGTATAGCGCCGCCTTTATATCACGCACCCTGCCGGTGTATCACGCAGGTCACGCCGCCGCCTGCCGATGTATCATGCAGGTCACGCCGCCTGCCGATGTATCACGCATATTGCTTGATATAATCCCACTCTCATGATATCGTTAGATACCGAAAATGTCGGCATGTGTTCCGGTTTCAACCAGAAGAAGTGTCAATACATCATCATTTTTCTCATAAATCAAGATCCAATCCGAACGCACATGACAATCATGACGACCTCTATGTTTCCCGCTCAAAACATGATCGTGATATCTTTCAGGCAAGGTTTCACCATTCGCGAGCATAACGACAACTTTGTCGAGAATAGATATGTCATATCCGCGTTTAATCAAAAGCTTGCGTTGGCGTTTGAACAAGCTTGTATACCGAACAGTGTATCTAGTCATCGCTGTTCAAACTGCTCATAAGGTCATTGATGGAATCGAACGGGCCCTCGGTTTCCCCGGCAACATCTTGCAATTTTGGCGCAAGTTTGCTGTAACTGTGGATATGACCGTACTCGCATATATACGAACCGAAACCGTCGTTAATTTCTATAGGGCGGCTCTTCTTAATCTCAAACGGAATGCCTCTGGCATCAATTGACGCAACCAAGAACATCCTCATTGCTGTAGAAATATCAAGTCCGAGCGAAGCAAAAAGGGCATCCGCTGCGGATTTCATGGAATCGTCAACGCGAACTTGTATGGTTGCCATAAAGATTACCTCCTGTGATAGTTGCACTGCTTTTAATGATATTGTAATACATTGTGCTGCGTTTGTCAAACATTATAAAACGCGAAAGCTGCTGTTTCCGAAGATGTCCACTACTCTCACAGCTATAGTCACGCTATTACCCGTTATCCGTGCGAGTGACTCATCTACACAATCATTCACTTTAGACGCAAATGCTTGCGGCCTGAATTCAATGCCGTTGTAACGGAAATCTACACTCCAATAATCCACCAGGCGCAACGAATCACTCTCAAGTATTTCATTTATCACATGGACGTATGCTTTATCCACGGGAACGGATACCGCATATCCCTCCCCCGGCGAACCGCCTGCGCCGACATCGTCAGTCCGCGACACGACGCCGCCGGCTGCGTCATCGGCGCCTTCTGCCGCACTCGCCGTCTCGTCCCTCGCTTCGCCGTGCACAGGCATGGCATAACGCTTCAGTGTAACCCTCACAAGCTTTTTCGTGCTGTCCATTGTATCCTCGGCGACGTATTCGGCTGTAAACTCACCTGCCATATCCTCATTGCCGCGCTCCGTCGTCAGCGAAAAGGCTGCTCCCGCTTGTACCATACGTTTTTGAGAGTTGACGACCGCAAGTCTTCCCGAATCGCATAAGACCCACCGCCGTCCCATCTTGTCGGCGGCAGCGGCAAGCGTACCCGAACCGCAAAAGAAATCGGCGCAGAGATCCCCTTCCTTTGTACAGCTTTTCAGGATACGCGTTATCAGAGATTCAGGCTTTTGCGTAGCATAACCGGTGCGCTCCGCCGACGTCCTCCCCACCATGTCGAGCTGCCACACATCTTTCATATTCACCATCGTGTACCAGCCGCCTTCATCCTTATATTCCTTGACTCCCTTGAATCTATATGGTTTGAGTTCTCTGTTATAGGACTTCTCCTTCTGGGCGGCGAAGTAATACGCCGGAGTCTTTCCATAAAAAAGCAAGGTGTCATGCTTTCTGGCAAAGCGCCTCTTGCTGACACCCCCGGATTTGTAATTCCAGATCACTTCATTCACGAAATTCTTTTCACCGAAGATCGCATCAAGCAGTATTTTTACATAGTGCGCCGAATGCCAATCCAGATGCACCCAGAGGCTCCCGCTGTTTGAAAGAAGCTCATGAAAGGCGTAAAACCTGGAAACGAGCACTCGCAGATATTCAGCCAGTCCTCCTTCCCATTCGTCTTCATACGCCTTCTGTTTCATGGCGGGTATCGTCTTCCCCCATTCAGATTTCAGCTTGATCTCCGCCTCATAACTGCGTTTTGAAAAAAAAGGCGGATCCGCATATATCAGATTGAAAGCGTCGGCCATCCCGTTCTGCGCCAAAGCTTTCATAAAGTTGAGATTGTCGGCCAAGACAATCCTATTCTCCGGTTGACGCGCCTCTGCGCCGCTTAGCATTACAGTTTCCAGCAGCGTCAAGTCCGCCGCCTCAGCATCATCCCAAATCCTGCGCCCCTCATCAAGTATCTGTGACAATTGAGCAAACAGTTCCATACTAACCACCATTCCGCCGCTACCGCTTACGGCACAAATAGAGATGAAAATCAGTGCGCGGTTCACACTACACCCTCGGCCTCTGTGACCTCCTGTTGATTGCAGAACCCGCGGACGGAAAGAGTATCCTCGCCGCATCCTGCCTCCCCGCCAATTCAAGCGCTCTCATTACAAGTTTCCTGTTTTGCGGCTTATCATAATGCAACAGCGCGTGCTGCATCCTTTTTTCATCCGCGTCCGACGCCACGTAAACCGCCTCCCCTGTAATAGGATCAATGCCCGTGTAGTACATGCACGCCGCGATTGTACCGGGCGTCGGATAAAAGTCCTGCGTCTGTTCGGGAGTGAAGCCGCTTTTCTTCAGATAAATCGCCAGCTCAACCGCATCATTTAAAGCACTTCCCGGATGCGATGACATGAAATACGGCAGAAGATACTGTTCCTTCGAGAGTTTGCGGTTGCATTCGTTATACTCACGCGCGAATTTCTCATAAACCCGCTTCCCCGGTTTTCTCATCAACTTCAGCACATCATCTGAAATATGCTCCGGCGCCACCTTCAATATCCCGCTCACATGACAGTCGCACAACTCTCTAATGAATTCCGCCCTGTTTTTATCCGCCATAAGGTAATCATATCTGATGCCCGAACGTATAAACACCTTTTTTATGCCCGGAATCGCCCTTATAGTCTTCAAAATATCGGTGTACTCGCGATGATCTATATCCAGCATGTGGCAGGGTTCCGGAAATAGGCAGTCGCGATGCTTGCAAACCCCGTATTCTTCCTGCTTTTTACACGCGGCTTTCCTGAAATTGGCTGTCGGCCCGCCCACGTCATGAATATATCCCTTGAAATCCGTTCTCTTTGTAAGCTTCTCCGCCTCGCGCAGCAGCGAAGCCTTACTTCTTCCTGTCACCACGCGCCCCTGATGCGCAGTCAGCGCACAAAACGCGCAACCGCCGAAACATCCTCGGCAAGCGGTGAGGCTGAACATAATCTCCGTCGCTGCGGGAACTCCGCCCTCACTGCCGCAAGTCGGATGCGGCTCTCCCATATACGGCAATTCATAAACTGCGTCCATCTCTGCCTGTGAAAGCGGGGGCTGCGGCGGATTCTGTACTATATAAAGCCCTTCCGCGTATTTCTCCGCCAACGAAGACGCGGTCACACTATCCGTATTCTCATATTGAAGCCTGAAACTCTCCGCATAGCTTCGCTTATCCTTCAAAGCGTCAAATCCCGGCAGCACTACCGCGTCTTGCGGGATTTCAGAAGTTCGGAAAACAGTGCCGCGTACCCACGTTATATCCCGCGCGGAAAAGCCGTCGTTAAGCGCCGACGCCACTTCGAGCACGCCCTTTTCGCCCATCCCATAGATGAGAATATCTGCTTTGGAATCGAGTAAGACGGATCTTCTCACCCTATCATCCCAATAATCGTAGTGCCCCATGCGCCGCAGGCTCGCTTCGAGTCCCCCCAAAATCACAGGAGCATCCTTATACGCCTGCTTCGCCCTATTAGAATAGGCGATCACCGCCCGATCCGGACGCCGTCCGCTTTCGCCGCGCGGACTGTAAACATCACGTTTCCGCCTGCTCTTGGTTACAGAATAATTATTTACCATAGAATCGACGCATCCCGCCGTTATCATAAAGCCGAGACGCGGCCTGCCGAATCGTCTGAAATCATCGGGGCTTCTCCAGTCCGGCTGGGACAGTACGGCAATCTTGTACCCGCTATTCTCCAATACCCTGGCTATAATGGCAACGCCAAAAGACGGATGATCCACATACGCATCTCCCGTTACCAACACGAAGTCAACTTCACTCCAGCCTAAGACTTCCATATCCAATCTGGAAACGGGTAAAAACCCCATATCGCTCTCCCATTCCTCCATGTGCAGGCAAGCTCCGGAGCTTGCTTTTATTACAACTAACGATAGAAAAGAGCTTTGCCGTCTTCTATACGAAGGTCGATCATGTCGCCGACTTTATAGTTGCCGGACAGTCCGGTGACAAAATTCAAGGAGCAGTCGTTGCGCTTCACGTAAAGCCGCTGGTAATCGCCTAGGTATTCTATATGTTCAACCTCGAATTCTCCCTGGCCGAGAGCCACGGAGATAATGCCTGGTCTGATCATCGCTTCGCATGAACCGTCGGGCAGATCAGGGGTGTGAAGTATGATGGCGCCGCTTTCAAAACGGCCGTTTTTAACGGTACCCGGAATGGTATTTCCGTTGCAAAAGTATTTCGCGATATCAAGAGTAGCCGGGAAATTGTAAACCTGTGAGGGTTTGTCGCATTGCATTATCTCGCCTTCCAGCATAAAAGCCATGCGGTCTGACATCATCATCGCATCGTCCTGATCATTGGTTACGAAGATTGTGGTGATCTCGAAACGGTCATGCACTTCTCTGATGAGTTTCCTCATTTCGGTTCGCTGCGGACCGTCGAGACCCGAGAATGGCTCGTCCATGAGTATCAGCGCGGGTTGGGTTAGAAGCGCCTGCGCGATGGCGACCCGTCCCCTGTATATGGCGGAGATTTCCGCGGGGCGAAGGCCTGTCACTTCATCCAGTTTCATCATCTGAATCATTTTCGAAGCGCGTGAAAGCCGGTCGGTTTTATTGTATCCCGCTATCTTCAGCGGCAGCGCTGCATTTTCCAGCACTGAGAGATTCGGGAATAAGCGAAAACCCTTGAAGACCATCGCTATATTGCGCGATTCGGGCGGGTAACTGTCCACTATCTCATCATCCAGCGTAATCGTGCCGGCGCTGCAAGGCGCAAGACCGGCGATAGCGCGCAGCAATGTACTTTTGCCGCAGCCGTTGTCGCCGAGGATGGAGAACAGCTCGCCGCTTTTGACGTCAAGATTAATCTCATACAGAATCTGTTGACCGTTAATGTATAAATCCAGATCTCTTATTGTCAAGCCCATTTTTAACTCCGTTTCGTAGTTCGTTTCGTAGTTTTGATTGAAAACCCACCTGTAAATGGCCGTTTATTGTCTGCCGCGCGTTCCTGAGAGCGTGTACATTATCGTTTGAAAAATCACGAGCATAAGCAGAGCCGGCAATATATAAACGTAAAAATACACGGTGATTTCGCTTCCGCGGATGAGCGGCAGCCCGATGATAGTGAAATCTCCGACGAGTTCGCCCAACCTGACCGTTTCAAGGAGGTATTGAGTCATAGATAGTAAAAATGAGACGGCGAATGAGGCCGCCAGCCCCGGCAATATTAATGGCAATGAAACAATGAAGAAGGCGGAACGCGAGGTGGCGCCGAGCACGCGGGCGTGCTCTTCCAGCAGCAAGCTGTCTGCATTGAAACAGTTTTTTATTATCGACAATGAAAACGGAAGCGCGAATATCAAGTGCAGGACGATGAGCGGCGCCGCGGCGCTTCCCATACCGTAAAGTTCAAACAATGCGTGAATCCCTATGGCGATAAAGGCAGCGGGGAACATGAATCTGATCCGGGCAAACTTCAAAAAATACATCTTCCCCTTGAAATCATGAAAGTTCAAAGCGCGAACCGTGATGATGGCGACGCATGTCGAAAGCAAAGCGACGCAGAGTGAAAGCGCCAATCCCGATGCGAAATTTGAGAAGCCGTCGATACGGCTGTTGAAAATTTCGATGTTTATCAGGAGTCTCTCATAAGGGATATGGTAGGCGTAATTACTGAAGCCGTGTATTGCCCAAGCCAGAAAACCGATCGGGATCAAGGCCAACAACAATGTGAATGGAGCGAGCAGGATATAAGGCATGGGCTGCGGCTTGAGTTTTTCCGCAGGATTCGGATACGCGTCTTCTGTTGACCTGCGCGAATCGCCGCGCCGGAATAAATTTAACTTCATTGTCATAAAATCCAATCAAATAAATCTTAAATCGTGACCTGTTCACGATTGGAGTATAATTAAATCGTTTAACGAATGGATGCAGCTAATACCGTGATTGTCTATTAGTAGTTTCCTGAACTAATGATATCAATTCCTAAGCTGAATGTCAATATAGCGCCATCCGTAAAATGCAATTCCGCCGCCCGCTAAAACGTGAACCACTCATCTGCTGGAATATGAATCGCTCATCAAATGAATCGCCCGTCAAATGAGGCCTTATATTTTCCTGCCTTGGGAAATACAAGGTTGATTTATTTGTATTTTGTTGATAGAATATGTGTTGACACGGATATTGATGGACGTCTAACAAATTTTGACCTGATAATCGGAGGTTTGAAGCTATGAAGAACTTATATCTGAGAAGGGTTCTGGCGGTTCTTGCGAGTCTTGCCGCTATCGCTGTGTTTGCTGTGGTCTCATGGACGGTTTATAATGATGCGCAAGGGGCGGCGATAACAAGGGATGTTGACGGAATGAGGGAGAGGGCGGCGTCGTTCTGGGAAAATAAGGATTATGACAACGCGATTTATCAGTTGACATTGTATTTACAGGAAAGACCGGACGACCATGAGGCTTGGGCTACATTCGGGGAGTATCATCAAAGTCTGTCAGACGAGGATAAAGCGATGGAGTGCTATGCGAACGCGGCGTTTTACGCCTCTGCCGTGGAGGATACGGTTATCCCCAGATACGGTGAGGTTACGCTAACTTCGGCGCACCGCGCCGCTGCTGTGAAGGACAGGTTTGCTGATTATTCTATTGAGATCAGCCCCGCCGTAAAAACGACCCGAGATATGCAGGTGACAATAGCCAGGAGGAATCTGACGCCGCCGGATACGGTTCAGGGCAGGATTTTCGATGATACGTATGCAATGAGAGACGTGGAACAGTTTGAAACGACGGATTGGTTCGCTGTTTCGGATGCTATGGAGTGGCTGACCATGAGCGGGGGCTTCAATTGCGCCGTCTGGCAGTTTCGCAACGGCTTGGGCGAGATAGTCGAATATGTGAAGCATGACGAGACTTTTCGTGAAAAGAACCGGAATAACCACTTAAATAAGCACAGCGCCACGGTAAGAATCCCGGAGGGAATGGGCGTGACGGAGGCGAGGGTTACGTTCTTGGATCGTTCGAAGGAGGAAGTGAGCAGCATGCTGGACATCCCCCTCTCGATCGTCTATGGGAAGATCCCTGTCGTGAGTGAAAACGAGACGGCGGTCAGTATGCGGATCCCTGATTTGCCGGAAGGCGCCGTTCTCAGATACGAAGCAGGCGTGTGGAGCGTGGAAGGCGGCGGCGACGATCTGATCAAGGGGCTTGGGCAGATAGAGATATTTCAAGGCGATACGATCAGTATTTCCGGGCGGCTCTGCGGCAAGATGGTCGTAAACGGCATGACGCCGGAGGAGGTTGTGAGAAACGGCGAGTACGGCGTGAGGTGGAAGCAAGACAATCCGGACGGCAGTATTGAGAGAGTAGGCGATGCGAAAGGCTTGAATTTCAACTATATGGTCGGCGATGAGCTGGCGTCGCAGTTCGCGAATGACTTTGACCTGATATATCCCTGGTCTGAAATGAGACTTTGCAATATTGGCAGGAACGGGAAGATATTATACGAAGATGAGGACGACGGCTTTTCACGGGACGGAAAAAACGGCGACGTGATGGTCGAAATACCGGTGCACTACGTTAAACGAGAGATAAAAGACGGCTATGAGTACATATACATCTCCGGAACACCGAGAGCGGGCTACACAGTCGATCCATCCTTTGTGACGACTAAGGCGGGGATTCTTGACAATATATATATAGGAGCATATCTGTCGGGCGTGAAAAATGAGCAGGGGAGAGAGATCAGGAGTATCTCCGGAGAGCACCCCCTGATAAATATGTCCTTCAATGAAATAACCGAGCTGGCCGAGAGTAAGACCGGCTTCGGGGAGCTTGATATCTGTACGTGGATGACGCTGCAGCGGCTTTTCCTTGTTGAAACCGCGGTTTTAAACAGCCAGTCGCTTTTCCGCGGGGTGACAGGCGCTAATTGGGGGTCTTCCAATTCAGAGAACACGTCGGCATATGCCCTGTCTTCGAGTGAAGGTAGAACCAACAGGATACAGTTGACGCGCTCTGCGTCTTCCGAGAAATATCAAGTCGGCGAAGCGGTGAGCATATATGACGTGCCGAACCATTTTGCCGCCGAGAAGTGGGAGTTTGAGATAGAAGAAGAGATAAAATATTACGATGTGTTCAGACGCTATGAGAATACTGACGCGTGGCGCAGGGTCATAACGGCGGTACGCGACGGCGGCGACGGGACATTGTGGCTGGAGTTTTCAGGCGAGCCGATAAAGATTCAAGCCAATATGACGATGATCCAGCATCTGCCTCCGATTAACGGTATGACAGATGATATTCAATATCACACAGGAATGACCACGGCGCAGGACGGCATGGCGCCATTTAAATACAGGCACATTGAGAATCTTTACACACTATGCGTATTTTTGGACGGTATACGGATCACCCAGCATACGGGTACTGTGAGATATCCTGACGGCAGGGAGGCGGATTTGGCTTATTCGCTTGTGTCTCAGGCAGGGACTCCGTCGGAGGGTGTTCTCCTGTCGCGAAGCTCAGCGCTTTGGATGGGTTATGATCCTGAAAATCCGCTGATCATGCTGCCGGCTTCGCTGGGCGGGACGGCAGACGGAACCGCGGCATACGGTGATTCATGGTTCTATAACGGGAATGCCACAAATGCGGTACTCACATGCGGACTGACATGGGATCTGCAGTCATACGCCGGTTTGTTCGCTTACCGCTCTGCATCTGAGGGCAGCGCCGCTGTCGAGAACGGATCCAGACTGATACGGCGCGGCAGTTGAGGCATAAGCTTGAACGCCGATTTCGCTTTTGCCGGGTCGGGTCTGAACTGATACGGCGCGGCAGTTGAGGCATAAGCTTGAACGCCGGTTTCGCTTTTTGCCGGCTTGGGTCTGAATCGTAACTTGGGGGCAGTTGAAGCAGTTGAAGCGACCCGTTTGAGGTAATGGCGGTTTGACACCCGTAATCTTTACATGTTATAATTGATATGGAATTTATTTTGTGAAGAGAAGGGCGGCAATGCATGTCGTTTAATATTGTGTTAGTAGAGCCGGAAATCCCGCAGAATACGGGAAATATAGCGCGTACCTGCGCGGCGACCGGAACGGCTCTGCATCTGATCAGACCGCTGGGTTTTGATATTTCGGATCGGGCGGTCAAAAGGGCCGGGCTTGATTACTGGCCGTTTGTAGAAGTCAGGGAATACGACAGCCTGACGGACTTTTTTGATGAGCATGGGGGACACCCCATGTATTTTGTAAGTACAAAGGGTAAGCACGGCTTGGATGAACTCGGCTACAAGGCGGACGCGTTCTTCTTGTTCGGTAAGGAAACGGCGGGACTTGGCAAGGAATTGTTGGATAAGAATTACGATGTGACTGTGAGAATACCGATGCTGCCCGACGAACGTTTGAGGTCGCTGAATCTGGCGAATTCGGCGGCGGTGGTATTGTATGAGGCTCTGCGCCAGCACGGCTATCCGGGCTTGCGGTGAGGCCAAACGGCGGCAAGGAATAGCGGCCGGGCGGCGAGGTGAGTTTGTCGGGTGTAGATCGATGCGGGCGGCGAAGTGAGTTTGTCGGGTGTAGAACGATACGGGCGGCGAAGCGGATTTGCCGGGCGTGGATCGATGCGGGCGGCAGCAGAGCGTGAGAGTTAGGGGGGAACTATGAAAATTAAGTTTTGCGGGGCGGCTGAATCGGTTACGGGTTCGTGTCATCTGATCAGCGGCGACGGTTTTAATGTACTGCTTGATTGCGGGCAGTTTCAAGGCTCTAAGGCGCAGGAAGCGCTAAACTACGACGATTTTCCGTTCAATCCGGCGGATATCGACTTTATGGTACTCAGCCACGCGCATGTTGATCACTGCGGGAGGATACCCCTGCTGGTCAAAAGGGGATTTCGCGGCAAGATCTATTGCACCGACGCAACTGCCGACCTTACGCGGGTGATGCTGCTCGACAGCGGATATATTCACGAGAAAGAGGCGGAGTGGAAAAACCGAAAGGCGGAGCGCGCCGGGCGTTCATTCGTGGCGCCGCTCTATACGGTGAGGGACGCGGAGGACTCATTGAGGTACTTGGCGCCTGTCATGTACGATCAGCTTGTGGAAGCGAGTGAGAAGATTAAGCTGGTATTCAATGACGCGGGACATATATTGGGTTCAGCCATAACCGAGCTTTGGGCGGAAGAGGACGGCAGGGTTACGAAACTCGTGTTTACAGGCGACATCGGTGTGATAGACAGACCCATTCTGAGGAATCCCAAGCAGATAAAAAAAGCGGATTATGTGATAATGGAAAGCACCTATGGCGATAGGGCGCATGAACAGAACTCAAGATCCATTACGCGGCTTAAGGATATAGTGCTGGACACCACCCGGAGGGGAGGCACAGTGGTCATTCCCTCGTTCGCGGTAGGCAGAACCCAGGAACTCATCTTCGAGTTTAACCGCTTATATGAGAATGACGAAGCTATTCGGCGGGAACTCGACAGTATAATGTTCTATGTGGACAGTCCGATGGCCACTGCCGCTACGGACGTTTTCAGGCGAAACGCACAGGTATTCGATGAAGAGACCAGGAACTATATATTGAAAGGGGATAATCCGCTTGACTTCAAAAATCTGCGTTTTACGCGGACTAGCGAAGAGTCAAAGGGGCTGAATTCAGACGACAGTCCCAAGGTGATACTCTCCGCAAGCGGCATGTGTGAGGCGGGACGTATACGGCATCACTTAAAACACAATCTCTGGAATAAGAATTCAAGTATAGTCTTTGTAGGTTATCAAGCGCAGGGCACACTGGGACGGGCTATTCTGGACGGCGCGAAAAGCGTCAATCTCTTTGGCGAGGAGATACAGGTTAACGCCGAGATTTACAATCTCGAAGGCTTTTCCGGACATGCGGATCGCAGCGGACTCCTGGACTGGGTTTCGGGACTCAGACAAGCGCCGGAACGGATATTTCTGGTGCACGGCGAAGCTAAGGCTAAAGAAGCGCTGGCGGAATCCATAAAGCGTTCATTTGGATATGAGACCTGCGTTATTAAGGAAATGTCAGAGTTCGATCTGGATAAGGGCGAAGTGATGACGCGCACTGAGCTTTTGCAGAACTTCGTGGGCAGTGAGCAGCTTGACAGTGTGAGAGAAAAGCTCGCGGATATCCATGGCGAGCTTGAAAAGATATTATACAATACACATCTCGCTTTCGGCGGGGAACTGTCTCCGGAGCGGATTTTACAGATAAGCGGAGCGGTGTCGGCGCTGGAAAGAGATACCATAAATCTAGGCTCCGTGGTGACCAGCGAGAATATGGCGTTTCCAAGCTGAGGCAGGGGAAATCCGGCGGAAAATTCTTTGAAAAATATATAAATTATTATACTATCAGCTGCGGCGCATGTGCTATAATGGAGGATGTAATGTCGTTATTGATGAACATCACTGAAAGTGTTCAACAGGTTGCGGAGGCAATCGCTATCGCCGTCGGCGTCGAAGTCGAGATCGTCGACAACGAGCTTACGCTTGTGGGCGGAACAGGCGTGTATAAAGGTAAAGTCGGCGCCAAGGAAGAGCAGGGGCTGATCGACGGGAACTTTATATATGCAGGCGTGCTACGCGGCGGAGAGACGATGTTCGTTCCAAACACAAGCGAGTACAAGAATTATGGGATGTCGATAGCCTCAGACGTAAGCAGGGAGCTTGCTGAACTGTGTACGCCCATAGTGTCTGACGGCGATGTTATCGGGATCATCGGCTTGGTAGCCATGAAGGAAGAGCAGAAGGACGTGCTCATTCGCAACCAGAAGAGTATGACCACATTTTTAGAAAAAATGGCGGATCTTCTGGCGGCAAAGGCGGTTCAAAAGGCGCTTCTGGGATATAATGAGGCTGCGGTCAATGAATTGTCGACCGTGCTTGAGACGACACATGAGGGGATTTTCGATGTAGATAAGAGTGGATATATAAAGATGTGCAACAGCACTGCCGCGAAATTCTACTCACTTTGCAAAGAGGATATCATAGGGAGTCATTTGAGCGAGTGTATGCCCGGTTCGCCTGTACTTGAGACGCTGCGCACGGGGGTAGGCTACACAGAATCTGAGGAAGTTTATAAGACTTACAAAGGCGCCTACCATTTCATCGTGACTGCAAAGCCGTATTATCGCGGTTCGCAGCTTGAGGGTGCGGTCATATCGTTTAGGGATATCGAGGAAGCGAAGAAGCTGGCTTATAAGATCAATTCCGGCACGCTGAAGTACACCTTCGATGATATTATCGGCGAGAGCGAGGCTATGAGGCACGTTAAGAATCAAGCGGCCATCACATCAAGGGGCAGTTCAACCGTGCTCATTGCGGGGGAAAGTGGTACAGGCAAGGAGATGTTCGCCAAGGCGATACATTATTCCGGGGTGAGAGGCGGCGGCCCATTCGTTACAGTGAACTGCGGCGCCATTCCTGAAAACCTTCTGGAAAGCGAGCTGTTCGGCTATGAAAAGGGCGCGTTCACCGGCGCCAGCGATAGAGGGAAGATAGGAAAGTTCGAGCGCGCTACCGGCGGGACGATATTCCTTGATGAAATCGGAGATATGCCGCTCCACCTTCAGGTAAAGCTCCTGCATGTACTTCAGAATATGAGCTTCGAGAGGCTTGGCGGCAATAAAACCATAATAATAGATGTGCGGGTCGTCGCGGCGACGAATAAGGATCTCGAAAGCATGATAGAGGAGGGAACCTTCAGGGAGGATCTGTACTACAGGCTCAGCGTGATCCCGCTGAAGACGCCGCCGCTTCGCGAAATGTCGGATGATATATTTCCGCTTATGGAGCATTTTCTAAGGAAGTACAACACCTTCATGGGCAAGAACATCGTCGGATTCAGCGAGGAGGCCAGGATGATCTACGAGTCCTACGACTGGCCGGGCAATGTAAGGGAGCTTGAGAATGCGGTGGAATACGGCGTAAATATGTCGTCTGATATATATATTGATGCCGATGCGATACCTGAACGCCTCTTCAAGAAGGCGGCGAACGCTATCATGGAAGATACTATGACCTTGACCGAACAGGTGCGCGCATTCGAACGGGACGTGATCGTCAGAAAACTGAGTAAGTACGGAAACGGAAGCAAGGCGAAGGAGATTGTCGCTGAAGAACTCGGGCTGTCGACGGCGACCTTGTACAGGAAGATTACCAGTTTAAAGATTTAGCCCTGCAGTTTATACTGAACTCAATCTAAGCAGGCTATAGGCGCTGTAATGCGCCGGGATGGACTGACTAAGCCGCCGGAGTGCGGTGGGCTGCGGACAGGCTACAGGAACAACGCGGCGCGGGCTATGCTCGCGCAGAGAGTACGGATTTTCCGTACTCCGAGCGGTTTCATACAAGATTACCTATAGGGGACTTCTAAAACCCCTACAAAAGAGGAGGAGAGAAAATGTTAAGAGATTCGTTGCCAAAGGTTGTTACAGAGTTGCCGGGCACTAATGCGAAAGCTATTCTGGAAAAAAGAGCGAGGGTAATGCCGGCGCCGATCAAGTCAGCCTATCCGCTGGTCATCAAGAGGGGCGAAGGCGCTATGTTTGAAGACGTTGACGGCAATATATTTCTGGACTGGGTTGGAGGCGTAGGCGTCCTCAACATCGGCTACAGCAATCCGGAACTGATCGAAGCGGTCAAGGCGCAGTCCGAGAAGTTTTTCCACGCAATGATGAATATAACAACCCATGAAGGCTATCTGGATCTTGCGGAGGCGATCAACAAGATCGCTCCGGTTAAAGGCGACGTGAAGAATACGATGCTTGCTAACAGCGGCGCCGAGGCTAATGAAAACGCGGTAAAGATAGCGCGCGGTTTCACAGGCAGACCCAATATCATCGTTTTTTCAGGTGCATTCCACGGAAGAACGGCGCTGACCATGACCATGACGGCGAAAAAGGCTTATGCAGTGGGTATGGGACCATTCCCGGACGGCATATACAGGGCTGAATTCCCGTATGTCTACAGAAGACCGGCGGGAATGAGCGAAGCTGACGCGGTGGCCTATTATGTCAAGAAGCTTGAGGAAGTATTTGTCGACGCTTCCCCCGCTCAGTATGTGGCCGGTATCGTGTTCGAACCGGTTCAGGGCGAAGGCGGATTTATACCCGCGCCTCTTGAGTGGGTTAAGGCGGTCAGGGCGATCTGCGACAAACATGGCATTCTTATGATAACAGACGAGGTTCAGACGGGTTTCGCCAGGTCAGGCAGAATGTTCGCATCTGAGTATTACAAGGAAGCCGGTTGCGCTCCCGATATCATGACTATAGCCAAGTCCATCGCCGGCGGTATGCCCATCAGCGGCGTGGTCGCCCGCAAAGAGATATTCGACAATACGCCGGGCGGCACCATAGGCGGAACGTATTGCGGCAATGCTGTTGCGTGTGCGGCGGCGCTGAAGGTGATAGAGATCATGCAGAGGGACGATTATCCCGGCAAGGCGCTGAAGATCGCGGAGAAGTGCATGGCGCGTTTCAACAAGTGGGCTGAAAAGTTCGATGTGATCGGCGATGTGCGCGGTACCGGCGCGATGATGGGTATAGAGTTCGTAAAGACCAGAGCGGGCAAGGAACCATTTGCGGATCTCGTCAACAGCATTGTTACAGAGGCTTGCAAGCTGGGACTTGTGCTGGAAAGCGCGGGGACTTACGGCAATGCCATCCGTTTCCTCTGCCCTCTGTGCGTAACAGACGCGCAGCTTGAGGCAGGTCTTGATATCTTCGAAAAGGCGATTGAGATCAGCCTTGGGAAGGTGAAATAAAGGCGGGAAGACGGTAAAAGACGGGATAAGATGAGAATGAGAGGCAGAGCGTCCGGATATGATTGACGGTCTGCCTCTTTTTGCAGGCTGACGCGATTCCGGACAGACAGGCTGACGCGATTCCGGGCGAGCGTATTGACATTTTCAAGTGCTGCGGCTATAATTATATTATTACGAAATTAGCCGGGGAGTGGAGGCGCGAATATGTATATCGACCGACATTTGGAAAGCGTGCTCACCGCAGAGGAATTCCTGCGCGGGGTTATGGCAGTTACGGGGAGCAGGCAGACAGGGAAAAGCACGCTGATAGAGCATATGTTTGCGGACATGGAGTGCACAACGGTTGTGTTGGACGATCTGGATATGCGTGCATTCGCGAAGACCAACCCCAAGCTCTTCATTGCCAAGCACGGCACGCCGCTTTTTATTGATGAGGTGCAATACGCGCCGGAACTGTTCTCGTATATGAAGATCCATGTCGATAAGACGAAGGAAAGGGGCGCCTTCTATCTGACCGGTTCGCAGAGGTACAGCATGATGAAAGACCTGAGCGACAGTCTGGCAGGCCGGGTCGGTATCTTTGAACTGCTGGGCTTATCGTTGCGCGAAATTAAAGGCGATGGCTTCAGACGTCCCTTTGTACCCACCGAGGACTATCTCAGAGCGCGAAAACCTCGTGTTACAGAATATAACGAGCTTTGGGAATTGATCCATAAGGGCGCATACCCTGAGCTTTATGACAAGCCGCAGCTGGATTGGAACGCCTTTTATAACAACTATGTGAATACCTATATTGAGCGCGACGTCAGGAGGATTGAGAACATAGGCGATGAGGTGAAGTTTTATCAATTCATGCAGATGGTAGCCGCCAATTCCGGCAACCTGTTTAATGTAGGGGGAATCGCAAAGGAACTGGGTATAAGCCATCCGAACTGCGAGAGTTGGTTGTCAGTGCTGCGCGCGTCGAATTTGATCTACCTGCTTCCGCCTTATCACAGCAATGTCACAAAACGCGCTGTAAAAACGCCGAAGATTTACTTCTTGGACACAGGCTTGATGGCGTTTTTAACAAAATGGCATACGCCGCCGCAGATCGAAACAGGCGCCATGTCGGGAGCGTTCTTTGAAACATTCGTGTTTTGTGAGATCTTAAAGAGCTTTTATAATGCAGGCGTCGATCCAAGAACGTACTTGTATTTTTACCGGGATAAGGACGGAAATGAGATCGACTTTGTCGTCAACTATAATGGCAAACTGCACCCGATTGAGGTTAAGAAAAACGCCAAACCGAATGTGGGGGATGTAAAGGCATTTCGCTTTGTTGAAAACGGCGGGGTCTATGAGCGGGGCGCGGGCGCTGTCATCTGTACCGGCGACATGCTTGTACCGCTGACGGAAAATGATACGATAGTTCCGTTTAATTATATCTAAAACATGAAAAGCAAAAAAATACTTGAAAAAATCAGCGGTTGCAATCAATTATACCCTATGATAGAATGTTATAGGTACTGATGAGATTTGCTTTTGGTAAGTTTTATATTGTGTCCAATACTGGTTGAGTATTGGATTGATGGCGGCATTAATGGGAGCTGAGAAGGAATTTATTTTGGAAGTAGAATTGAAATACAAATTAAAGAACAAGAGCATTGCGGGCGCCATTCTTGCTGATGAATATATCGCGGGCATTGAAGAAAAGGGCACGCGGGAGCAGGTGTTCATGAAGGCGGCGTATTTCGACACTGAGGACGGCATTCTGTCAAAGAATGATATCGCCCTGCGGGTCAGAATGGAAGGCGCCAGGATCATAGCCTCGCTCAAATGGAATGATTCAGGGGCAGGCGGTCTTCATATGCGGGAGGAAATAAATGTTCCTACCGCGGATTCGACGTGTTTCATAAAGCCTGATCCTAATATTTTCAAGGAGAGTGAAGTAGGCAAGGATGTGCTGGATTTGTTGAATGACAAGCCCTTGGAGAGTATTCTTGAGATGAAGTTTATCAGGGATCGGCTGCGCGTCGATACCGGCGCCGCTATATGTGAGATCGCGCTGGACGACGGGAAGATAATAACGGATGGCGGTGAGATACCCATAAGCGAACTGGAGATAGAGCTGTTTTCAGGAGAGAAGGACGAACTGCTGAAGCTCGGGGATCTGATTGCCGAAAAGTACGAACTTGAAATGGAGACGGAAACCAAGTACGCGCGCGGTTTAAAACTGCTGCGCGGAGTATAATAAGGAGAAGCATATGTATTTTAACCACATGGATAATATCGACCCTGAAGTAAGTGCTATGATCAAGCGGGAAATGAACCGCCAGGAACACAAGTTGGAGATGATCGCGTCTGAGAATTTCGCCAGTCCCGCTGTGATGGAAGCCTGCGGAAGCGCGCTTACAAATAAGTATGCGGAGGGTTATCCGGGCAAGCGTTATTACGGCGGTTGTGAGCATGTTGATGAAGTTGAAGCTTTGGCTATTGAGCGCGGTAAGAAGCTGTTCGGCGCGGAGTATGTAAACGTGCAGCCGCATTCGGGTTCCAGCGCGAATCTGGTCGTCTATTACGCCTTATTGAAACACGGCGACACGATTCTCGGTATGGATCTTTCGAACGGCGGTCATCTGACCCACGGCAGCAAGGCGAATATGTCGGGAAAGTATTTCAATTTTGCGGCATACGGCATAGATGAACAGAATGAGAAGATAAATTATGAAGAGGTTTTGAGGATCGCGACCGAGTGCAAGCCTAAGCTCATAGTGGCGGGCGCGAGCGCGTATCCAAGACTGATAGAGGCGGATAAGTTCCGCGAAATAGCCGATGAGGTGGGCGCTCTGCTCATGGTGGACATGGCGCATTTCGCGGGTTTGGTAGCGGGAGGTCAGCATCCCAACCCCGTAGAGCACGCGCACGTGGTGACGTCGACGACACATAAGACGCTTCGCGGACCTCGCGGCGGCGTGATCTTCGCGAAGGAAGAGTTCGAGAAACAGCTGAATAAGGGCGTGTTCCCGGGCATGCAGGGCGGACCGCTTATGCATATTATCGCGGGGAAGGCGGTTTGTTTCAAGGAGGCCGCACAGCCGGAATTTAAGGAATATCAGGCAAGGGTGGCGAAGAACGCGAAGGTTCTGGCAAGTGAATTGATGAAGAAGGGATTCCGCCTTGTATCGAGCGGAACGGATAATCATCTGGTTCTTATGAATTTCATCGGCAGGGGTATTACGGGTAAGGAAGCGGAGGCATATCTTGACGCCGCGAACATTACAACAAATAAAAACACCGTGCTAAATGATCCGAACGGACCCAATGTGACGAGCGGAATAAGGCTGGGAACGCCCGCCCTTACGACGCGCGGCTTCGGCGAGGCAGATATGGTGAAAACCGCAGAAGCGATCAGCATGGTGCTCGATCATCCGGGAGATGAGCATTACGCCGCGCAGGCGAAGGAGATAGTCAGGGAGTTGTGCGATACACACCCCTTGTATAAGATAAGACAGTTCGACTTGGAATAATGGCGGCGGCAAGCCGAAATCAATGACGCGGATGCCGTAGGCTTATCGTCGGACGCTTGTTGACGCGGATGCCGTAGGTTTATCGTCGGACGGCTGTTGACGCGGATGCTGTAAAGATTTATCGTCGGGCGGCTGTTTGAACGCGTGAATACCGCGTGAATGCCGCGTGGATACATGTGTGAATACATGGGTGAGTTGGTGAAGTATTGTTAGATAAACTGATTTTTTATGATAATGTAAGAAATGATGAAACGGTCAAAAAGACCGTTTTGTTGCTTGACGCCATCGGAAGCGGGGCGGCGTTTGCGCGGCGTTCTCTTAAAATAAATACGAAGAATCTGAAGAGCGTTTATTTTGACGTTCAGCGAGCGCTTATGTCAGAGTACGGCAGCGGCGCTGCCGCCCTAAGCGGATATACTTTCTGGCAGCGGCATGTGTGCCGCTTGATCGCGGAGAGTGAGAACGTATTCAGCATAGCCGCTGAAAACGGAGAGGGCGTAGGGTGCTTCGGCGCTCTGGCAGTGAGGGAAGCTTCCGTGTTGAAGGAGCTTTATAATATAGACTGGGAACAGATAGCGGCGGCGGCAGACGACGGCGATTTTTGCGTTGCTGGCATGAAGGCGCAGCCCGGCGATCATGGCGCAGGCTGGGTCGCGAACTATGAGGCGCAGCCCGGCGATCGTGCGGCAGAACAGGTCGCCGATTGCGAGGCGCGGCCCGGCGATCGTGCGGCAGAACAGGTTGCCGATCGCGAGGCGCGGCCCGGCGAACATGGCGCGGGCGGGCATAGGCGGAGTGTTGAATCGAAAAGGACGGTGATTCACAGGGCTTTGCATCAAGATGATGATGCTAAGACGGCGCTGATGCTGGCGGAGTATTACCGGGATGAAGGCAGCGGCCTCTTTGAAAGGTATGACGCCTTCTGTTGGGATCACGGTCTTCAGGGGGTAGAACGTCCCGATCCTATTACATTCGAAGACCTTATAGGATATGAGATTCAGAAAGAAAGGATCATAGAGAACGTCAGATTTTTTACTGAAGGCGGGAACGGTCTGAACATGCTGCTTTATGGCGACCGGGGAACGGGTAAGTCTTCCAGCGTAAAAGCGCTTCTCAATAGATTCGCTTCGCATAAGCTTAGGCTGATATCCGTGCGCAAGGAAGACATCGACGAGGCGCCTGCGATAATGGAAATGCTTGCGCGGCGCGGACTCAGATTTATCATTTTTATTGATGATCTGTCGTTTGAAGAAAACGAAACGGGCTATAAGTCATTTAAGTCGGCGTTAGAAGGCGGAATTCGTCCCCAACCGGAAAATGTTATGGTGTGCGTGACATCGAACCGGCGCAACATAATAAAAGAAGTGTGGCGTGATCGCGAGGGCGCCGAGGATATTCATCTTAACGATTCAATGCAGGAGAAGCGCTCGTTGGCCGACAGATTCGGTCTCACGGTCGTTTTCAGCACCCCCGATAAATCCGAATATCTGGATATAGTGAAGGGCATAGCGGAGCGCGAGGGGATGAAAACGGATATGGAAGAGCTGGAACGGGAGGCTATGAAGTGGGAGCTTCGGCAGAACGGCAGATCCGGAAGAGGCGCCAGGCAGTTTATAAATTGGTTCAGGAGGTATAGTTGAGAAATTTATTTAGAAATCCCATATCACTGATACTATTGCTCGTAATGGCGGTCTATGCTACGCGGGGCGGCAGCTTTTCGAATCCGTTCACATGGCTGACCGATCTTATTTTTCGGATTCCGGGCTTGTTGATCGGTATAACGATCCACGAGTTCGCCCATGCGAAGGCGTCCGATATGCTGGGGGATCCGACGCCGAGAAGCCAAGGGCGGCTGACACTCAATCCGATCCGGCATTTCGATCTGATAGGGCTTATTTCACTCATGTTTATCGGCTTTGGCTGGGGCAAACCGGTACAGGTTTCCCCGCAGTATTATAAAAATATAAGGCGCGACAGCTTCATCGTGGATGTTGCGGGCGTCGTTACGAACTTTATAGCCGCGATTCTGTTCGCCGGTTTGACTGTATTCTTGAACTATGTAATGGGCTTCGGCATGAATGAATGGCTGTTCTCCGCCCTCAGCGGCATAGTCCTGATCAACCTCAGCCTCATGATATTCAATCTGCTGCCCATACCGCCGCTTGACGGCTTCAATATGGTGACTGAGATATTCAATCTCAGGCGTTATGATTTCTGGTACAAGCTATATAATTATGGATTCCCGATATTAATGGTCTTTATAATGCTGGGGATAACGAGCAGGGTGATGTCGCCCATACTCAGAAGCCTGTATTATGGGCTGTTCGATATCTGGGGCATGATTATCTACTGATATCAATGATACTAAAGGCGAACTCGCCAGTAAAATTCAGGAAAATATAAATAGGATCATCACAAAAATTAGCACTCTCATGTTTAGAGTGCTAATTTTTGTGGTACTAATTCTGAAATCCGAGCGATTATAATCCGGTAGACTGAATATCACATAATACCGGCATAATATAATACCGAATACAGAAGGGAGTACACTATGAATCTTGAAAAATTCACACATAACGCTCAAGCCGCCATGATCGAGTGCCAAAATATCGCCATTTCGGAAGGGCATCAGTTAATAGATGCCGAGCATCTTCACTTATCGCTGTTGATGCAGCAGGATGGGCTGATACCGAAGCTGATACGGCTGATGGATAAAAATCCCGCAGAGATGATAGGGGAACTTCAGGAGGAACTAGAGAGGCTTCCCAAGGTACAGGGAGCGGGCGAGAATATGTACGCCGGAAGACGCTTGAACCAGATTCTGATCGATGCGGAAAAGAAGTCGGCGGAGTTCAAGGATGAATTCGTGAGCGTGGAGCATATGTATCTCGCGTTGATCGATGAGAGGGGCACGCCTAACGCGCGAATAATGCGGAAGCATAACATTACGAAAGAGGGATTTTTGAAGGCCTTGAACGCGGTCAGAGGTAATCAGCGCGTAACGAGTGAGAATCCCGAGAATAATTATGACGCGCTGAATAAATATGGGCGCGATCTTGTGCAAATGGCCAGGGAAGGCAAGCTTGACCCGGTCATAGGCCGGGATTCGGAGATCAGGCATACCATACAAATCCTCTCACGCAGGACTAAGAATAATCCGGTTCTGATAGGGGAACCGGGCGTGGGCAAGACGGCGGTAGTCGAGGGACTCGCGCAGAGGATCCGAAGCGGCGACGTACCGGAAGGACTTAAAGATAAGACCATCTACGCCTTGGATATGGGCGCCCTCATAGCGGGGGCAAAATTCCGCGGGGAGTTCGAAGAGAGGCTCAAAGCGGTTCTGAACGAGATCGAGAAGTCTGACGGCAGGATATTGCTCTTTATCGACGAGATTCACAACATAGTCGGGGCAGGCAAGGCCGAGGGCGCAATGGATGCGGGAAACCTTCTTAAGCCGAAGCTCGCCCGCGGTGAGCTGCATTGCATAGGCGCAACTACATTGGATGAATACCGCAAGTACATTGAGAAGGATGCGGCGCTTGAGAGGCGTTTTCAGAAGATACTTGTGGATCAGCCTTCCGTTACGGATACCATCTCGATCCTGAGGGGTCTCAAAGAGAGGTTTGAAATACATCACGGGGTGAGGATCACAGACGGGGCGCTGATCGCCTGCGCCACTTTGTCGGAGCGCTATATAAGCGATCGTTTTTTACCGGACAAGGCTATAGACATCATGGACGAAGCCGCCGCGAAGATACGCACGGAGATCGACAGTATGCCTGCGGAATTGGATGAGATAGCGCGGAAGATCATGCAGTTGGAGATAGAGAAGCAGGCTCTGCGCAAGGAGACCGACAAGGCGTCGGAGCTAAGGCTTGGGCATATTGAGAGTGAACTTTCCGGACTGCGGGAGGATAATACGGTAATGCGCGCGCAGTGGGAGAATGAAAAAAAGCTCATAGACGAACTCAAAGCTACTAAGCAGCAGATTGAAGATGTGAAGCTGCAGATCGAAGAGGCGGAGGAACGGTATGACCTGGAGAAGCTGGCGCTGTTGAAATACGGCACATTGCCGGAGCTTGAGAAGAAACTTGTTACAGAGCAGGCCAGGGCTATGGAGGCGAATGAGAAACGTCTTTTGAAGGAAGAAGTAACGGAAGAAGAGATTACAGATGTACTTTCAAAGTGGACGGGGATACCTGTGAGCAGGTTGCTTGAGTCTGAAAAGGAGAAATTGCTGCGTCTTCCGGATATACTCCACCGGCGTGTGGTGGGACAGGACGAGGCGGTGTCGGCGGTGTCGGAGGCGGTGCTTCGCGCCCGCGCGGGACTCAAGGATGAGAAGCGTCCGATAGGTTCGTTCATATTCATGGGACCGACGGGGGTTGGGAAGACGGAGCTTGCAAAGGCATTGTCAGAGGCATTGTTCGATACGGAGAAGAATATGGTCAGGATCGATATGTCCGAGTACATGGAAAAGCACTCCGTATCACGGCTTGTTGGAGCGCCTCCGGGGTATATCGGTTATGACGAGGGCGGACAGCTAACCGAGGCTGTGAGAAGGCGGCCTTACAGTGTGATATTGTTTGACGAGATCGAGAAGGCGCATCCGGATGTGTTTAATGTGCTGCTGCAACTGCTTGATGACGGACGGCTCACCGACAATCAGGGGAGGACGGTGGATTTCAAGAATACGATCATCATCATGACCTCGAATATAGGGAGCCAGCATCTGGTTGAGAGCATTAGCGAGGATGGAACGGTAAGCGAGGAGGTCAGGGATGATGTGCTGGACGAGATGAAGAATTATTTTCGTCCCGAATTTCTCAACAGGATAGACGATGTTGTGATATTCTCACCGCTGACGGAGGACGACATAGTGAAGATAATCGACATGGCGCTGGAGGACATCGATAAGCGGCTTGCCGAGCGCAGCATCAGGGTGAATTTCACCGAGGGCAGCAAGAGATTTATTGCGAAGGAGACTTATTCACCGGCCTATGGCGCCAGACCGATAAAGCGGTATCTGCAAAAGAACATAGAAACCGAGATCGCGTCGAAGATCATTCGCGGCGAGATCAACGACGGCGATGTTTTTACGATTGATATTGGGGGGACGAGTTCTCGTTCGGTATGAATATAACGGAGATCAAAACGCCGAGTGAGATGATAGCGACGATGAGCATGGCGGTGCTCATGCCGTGCTGATCGCCTATCCAGCCGATGAGGGGCGCCGCTATGCCGCCTATGCTGCCGGCCAGACCCATGGAAACCCCGGAGGCGAAACCGACTCTGTTGGGCATGAAATCCTGGGCGTAGGCGATCAGTGTGGCGTGGGGACCCATCAGAGCGGCGGCGATCAGGACGATGAGCACGCCGGACAGTACGGGGGACTTTGTCAGTGAGAATACCAGCATAAGCGGGAACAGCCACGCGGAGCATATGGCTATCATCTTCTTGAAGCCGAAACGATCGGCGAAGCGCCCGCCGAACAGTATGGCGACAGCGCCGGAAGCGGAGAAAACGGTAAGGTAAATATTCCCAGTACTGATTTCCGCGTTCAGCACGGACACCCAGTAGATGGGGATGAATGTGATGAGGCTGCTCATCACTATAGAACGGAAGAAAATGGCAATGGTGACCTTGGTGAAGCCGCTCCAATCGTCAACCCTCGTGATGTTCGCGGGGGTATTGCTGTTTTTTGCGGATGAGGCGGTGAGGTGGAGCTTCTTTATATGAACCAGCATGACGACGGACATGACCGCGCAGGGCAGAACCAGCAGGATGGAGCCTTTCATGCCAAAGCCGATGAGTGCGAATGAGGTTATAATGGGACCTATAGCAGCGCCGATATTGCCGCCGACGGAGAAAATCCCCATGCCTGTCGCCTTTTTCTCGCCGGAGATCATATTGGCGAGTTTGCCGCCCTCAGGGTGGAAGAGGGCGCTGCCGACGCTTGATATGGATGCGGCGGCGAGCAACAGCGGGTAGCTGCGCAGGAAGCCTACGAGGGACACGCCCAGGCCGGACAGGAATATGCCGAGAGCTGTCAGCCAGGGCCGGGAAACCTTGTCGCCCAGGTAGCCGAATATCGGTTGTATGAGTGAGGATATGAGGGTGGCGGTAAAGACAATGCCTGCGGCGGAGGCGTAGTTGAAGCCGTACGCCGCGATCAAGAAGGGCAGCATGGCGGGCAGCGCGCCCGTGCTCATATCAGCGAACATATGACCAAACATCATGAGGTAGGGGTAAAAATTCGTTTTACTATTTGTTTTATTCATTATTGACCTTTCAAGATTTTCAGTTATTGGATATATACCCAGAAATGCGGTTCGGAAGCGAGAAATTGCGGAAAACGGCGGCGAATTGACATGGGAATGGGGATGCTTTATAATTGTATACATGTATACGATTTGCTGACTTGCGGTATAGGCAAGCTCCGGAAGCATGACGAGGCTTTTCGGAGCTTGCCTATAGTGCGGACGCCGCAGGTCTTTAGGTTTGTGCCGGAGAAGAGTAAGCAAAGTAGATGCTTATCTTCATGCAGGCTGGATATTGTGCGCGCCGCGGAGCGGTGCAGAGGAGGAAATGATGGGTAAGACGCTGACTTATAAAATCCTGGAGGAACATTTGTTGTCGGGAGAGTTGAGTCCCGGAAATCAGATAACGATCAAGATCGATCAGACATTGACGCAGGATTCTACGGGTACTATGGTATATCTGCAGCTTGAGGCTATGGATGCGGATAAGGTAAAGACAGAACTGTCGGTCGCGTACATAGATCACAACACTATACAGAGCGGCTTTGAAAACGCTGACGATCACGCTTTTATCGAGAGTGTCGCCAAGCGTCATGGGATTTTGTTTTCAAAACCGGGAAACGGGATTTGTCATCAGTTGCATCTTGAAAATTATGGAGTACCTGGGAAGACGCTGCTTGGTTCGGACAGTCATACCCCAACGGGCGGCGGTCTGGGCATGATCGCCATAGGTGCGGGCGGTCTTGATGTGGCGGTGGCGATGGCTAAGGGCAGTTACGAGCTTACCGCGCCAAAGGTGGTCAAGGTAGAACTCACGGGCAGGCTAAGACCTTGGGTGTCGGCCAAGGATGTGATATTGCACGTGCTGAAGGAGCTGACGGTTAAGGGCGGCGTAGGCAGGGCTATTGAATACACGGGCGACGGCGTCAAATCGCTTTCAGTCACGGATAGAGCCACTATTACGAATATGGGCGCGGAACTCGGCGCTACGACGTCGATCTTCCCCAGCGATGAAAACACGCTGGTGTATTTGAAGTCCCAGGGCAGGGCGAACGTATACAGGGCATTGAAGGCGGATCCCGACGCGGTGTATGACAGCGAACTTGTGGTGGATCTTTCGGAGATCACGCCGCTGGCAGCAAAGCCGCATAGCCCCGATAATGTAGATACCGTCTCGAACATAGGGGCGATAAAGGTGGATCAAGTGGCGATAGGGAGCTGCACCAATTCATCCTACACGGATCTTATGAAGGTGGCGTCAATACTGAAAGGGAAGAAGGTTTGCGGCGATGTCAGCCTTGTCATTTCGCCCGGTTCGAGCAGGATATTGAGCAAGCTCGCAAGCAACGGCGCTCTGGCAGATCTCATCGACGCAGGCGCGCGGATAATTGAAAACGCGTGCGGACCTTGTATAGGCATGGGTCAGTCGCCGAAGTCGGGGGCTGTTTCACTCAGAACCTTCAACAGGAACTTCAAGGGACGCAGCGGGACTCAGGACGCGGAGGTGTATCTGGTCAGCCCCGAAACTGCGGCGCTGTCAGCGATTACCGGGGTGCTCACCGACGGTATGAAAGACGGCGGAATCCTAGGCGAAATACCGGCGGCGGATTTCCCGAAGAATGATAACTTTATAGTTTATCCTGAGGATGTGAACGCAGAGAGCCCGGAGATAGTCATGGGACCGAATATAAAGCCGTTTCCTAGGAATACAAGGCTGCCGGACAGTCTGGAGGCCAGGATCACTATGAAGGCGGGGGACAATATAACTACCGACGACATCATGCCCTCTGATTCCAGGCTGCTGCCCTACCGTTCCAACGTCCCATATCTGTCCGGGTATTGCTTCGAAAAGATAGACGCGGACTTTGCGAAACGCTGCGAAGGCGAGGCCGCCGTCGCGATTCTGGGTGGTGAAAATTACGGGCAGGGTTCCAGTCGTGAGCACGCGGCGCTGGCGCCGCTGTATCTTGGCGTAAGATTTGTCGTCGCCAAGTCATTCGCGAGGATACATCGTTCGAATCTGATAAACAGCGGTATTCTGCCGCTGACATTTGAAAACCCCGCGGATTATGATAAGCTTGAGCAGGGACAGGTGCTTGTGATCAACGACTTGAGGCAGCAGGTGATGGAACAGGTGATGATAGTCGAGATAAAGGAAACCGAAAGTAAGTTTAAAGTAAGAACGGGCTTCAGCGCCTCTGAAACGGCTATGATACTTGCGGGCGGCAAGATCAATATGATACGTGAGAACAGCTGATTTTGAAAACGATCCGGAAAGATACAAGAAAACTACTCTGAAAACGATCCGGAAAGAGATCTTGATAATTCATTCCGGCGCTGACAGGCACTGATGCTGTGACGTCGGCGCTGATGCTGTGGCGCAGGCGTTGCGGCGGGTGCGGACAAGGGAGATGGTAGTATGCATGTTGCGATTTGTGACGACGAACCGATGTTTACCGACATGATAGCGAAGCGCTTACAGGCGGAGTTTTCTAGATACGATGCGCAGATTACGATGAAGGTGTTTAATGGCAGTGCGCCTCTTCTGAAATATATCGGGGACAACAGGGTTGACGTATTGTTTTTGGATCTGGAAATGCCTGAACCCGGCGGGTTTAAGGTAGCCGAAGAGATGCAAAGCCTAAGCCCTGAAACGCTAATTATATTCGTTACGAATTATGAGGATGAGGTGTTTCAGTCATATAAATATCATCCGTTTTGGTTCGTGCGAAAATCCCATATGGAGGATTTGGCGAAAGTAATAGAAAAACTCATAGGCGCGATAAAGCTGAAAAACCGCACATACATACTGGTGGTGAACGGTAGGTATGAAAGGCTGAAATTCGACGATATTCTATACTTTGAAAGGCAGGATCATAATGTCGTCATACATATGAAAGAGGGGAAAAAAGAGGGAAAAAAAGAGGGGAAAAAGCTCATCAAAGCAAAACTGATCGATTTAGAGAATGAGTTGGGCATATTTGGTTTTGTTCGTGTACATGCAGGTTATTTGGTGAATATGGCACACATATATAAAATAGACAATGGTGAGATCAAATTAATGAATGGGGGCAGTGTGCCGCTCAGCCGTAGCAATACCAAAATGGTCAAGGAGAAATTTCAAAGGCATGTGAGGCACTACCAATGGTGAAGATCTGTTTTGAGCTGGGCGTTAACGTGCTGCAATCATTTATGGTGATAGCGTTCATATCGCGCTTTTTCGGCGCCAAGCGCGATGGGGCGAAACGCTATGTTGGTTTTGCAGCGGCGTGGTTGATGCTGTATCTCGAAGTAACATTTGTAAATTATCTAACCCCGTATGAGGGCGCCGCGGTATTGATATCGGCGGTAATATGCTTTGTGTACGCGCGGATATGTCTGCAAGGTGAAGCGCTTATACATGTATTTATATCCGTGTTCATAATCTCGCTTATACACGTGATCGCGCTGATAGGAAACCTGATAATGGGACTGATCTGGGGAATAAGCCCTATAGCTATGATCACAGAGTTTAACATATATAGAGTGACTTACATCTTGATAACGAGTTTTGTTTTGCTGTGCGTGATGTGGATCCTGCTGAAGATCAAAAGGGATTTTGTGATGGAACTCAGAGATTGGGCACCCTTAACGGCGGTTCCGATCCTGTCAAATATCTGCATGGGTTTGTTGATGGGGATCGCAGCTCAAAACAACGAAAGGTATATCCGGTATAATATCGGCGCCTCCATATTTGTCATGCTGGGTATAAATATGGTGATATACTACCTGTTCATCAGGCTGGACATGCAAAACCGCGAGCGGATGAAAAATACACTGTTGCAGCAGCAATACGAGTATGGCAAGGAGAAGGTGAAGGAGGTAAACGCTTTATACGAGAGCATAGCAGCCGTCAGGCATGAAATCAAGAATCATTTAACGGTTATTTCCATACTGTCGGACGACAGCAAAAACGACAAAATAAAACATTACATTTCTCAAATCATAAAAGAACAGATTGATAATGCCCGGAAGATAGTTATAACGCCAAACGAGTTCTTTAACGCCATCATTAACCCGAAATTAAATAAGTGCGAAGCTGAAGGCATACATACAACAGTTCATATAAAAAATGACCTGAGTTTTATGCATGAGGTGGATATCGGCGAACTCTTCGGTAATCTGTTCGATAACGCGATGAGGGCTTGCAAAAATACTGTCGGCAAGGAGATCTCGCTTAAAATTAAAGATCAGGATCAAGTTCACGGTCAAAGCGCATATGTGTCCATACTTATGACAAACAGCATCAGTGAATCAGTGCTCTCGAAAAACCGGGGGCTTCTAAGCACAAAAAACAACAAGGCCATACACGGGTATGGAATCAAGAACATGAAGAAGATCGTCGACAAGTACAATGGAATGATCGATTTCTTTGAAGATGGCGGGATGTTCTGCTGTGAGATATTACTTGAAAAGTTACCAATTTCGAATAAATGATTACCAACTACGCGCGAAAACCTACCAACTACGCCTAGGCTATTGAAAATTTTACTAAACTTCTCTATAATAGTGATAAATTATAGAGAGAGGAGGGGATATCATGAAGAGATTCAGCGGGATGATTCTTACCAATATAGCAAGCTTAGCGTTTTTCGTTGCTATTGCGTCAAGCGGCTTTGCTTCAATAGCGGGTTCGTATCAGCCTAAAGAACCGGAATTGCTGAGAAGGATGTAGACATAGCCGTTATTTCCCTGATATGGTAAGGGAAGGGTGCATATGATTGCAAAGCATCAAGAATGAGTTGGGACACATGCTTATTGAGGTGGGGAGCGATGTCTATGAGAGTTTGAAGATTGCAAGGTTCTGAAATAATAATTAATTTCACTAACACAGGGTTAAGAGTAACCTCAGAAACTAAACAGGTCTAGAATGGAGGAAAGTAGAATGAAAAAGAAAATAACAAACGTATTATTGGTCAATATTTTTGCAATAGCTTTGGTATTCGGTGCTCTTGGAGTTGTATTTGCGGATAATTTGGAAGATGTAAATTCAGATGCTGTCATTGGAGGAACAGACTATATCGAAGAATCTACAGTTTTTCCGGAAGTCACAGCGAAAATTGCTGAAATTGATGATCCCATAAAGCAAGCTCTAATTGCTAAATATTTACATATTCCTACAAAAGTAGAATTTACAATAACTTCTTGGACTGGTGAAGAGTTTTTAGTTACAACAGATGGTATAAAAGCTGCTCCTTTAGATAAAGAAAACCTCAATGCAGTTTCTTTATGCTTAGGCAAAATAGATGAATTGATGGATATGTCTATTGAAGAACTGCAATCTGAAATATCTATTAAAGAAGTACAGGCCGAAACAGTAATGGAAGAGTTTACCCAAGAATTAAGCTATGAAGACTTGATAAGCAACTTGGTAGAATCTAATTCACAATTTCAGGTAAATGGCGATTCATCGCCATTACTTGCCGCCGCCGTGACCTCGTATTGGTGTACATTTACAAAAGAGGTATATGGCGAGATAGATTTACTGATGAGATTCCGGGTGCAGATGGATTGGCAAGTAGATGGTACCACTATTACATATTGCGCACCTACTTCTAGTGGGCAAGGTTACGACGGGTATACATATACGGGTGCATCAACGAATGGTCCTACCGTTTACACAACATATGCAACTTTAGTAAGTAAAATAGGTTATTTTAGTGATTCTGCTACTGCTAGAATTATAACTGTCGCAATGCCTTCACTTAGGGTAAATAACAATGGAACATATTCTCCAACAGGAACGATATACTAATCCTTGATAGCAGAACGAAAACGTTACATGATTCATTGGGAAATCCCTCATTATGATATAATGAGGGATTTCCCGATGAATCAGATTGCCGGATTTTCAAGAATGTAAAAGTTTCGTGTGTAGCTATTGCAGTAATTTAATGCTATTATAAATCAAAACATCAAAGGGCATTCAATTTCACGATCAAGTTACTCAAATCAAATCTTAAACGCAAATAAAGGTGGAAAAATGAAAAAAAGTGTTTTCTTAATAATTATTCTAGTTGTCAGCATTTTAGTGTTAGCATCATGCCGAGAAAAAAATACTTCTGTTGGATATGATGAAACAATAATAAATGACGGGAACTATACTGTGCAGAATGTAGATGACAAAAAGGGTGAGAATTATTTTTACCCTGCATTAGAGGCGTTAATTGAAAGTATTGAAGATCCAGAAAGAAAGCAACTGGTAAGGTTGATTTCACATTCACCAACCAGAGTTGAATTCAGTTCAACAAATGAGATATCAAATGATGGGGAAGATTCAATACGACAAATGTATATTGAGAGCTTTGACAAAACAATAGAACTTATTAAACTGCCTATTGAGGATTTGAGAAGCAAGGCAGAATCTGTTCGGGAAGACTATCAGAAATTAAAGGATTCTGAGGGATTGTGAAGAAAAGTCTGCGAAAAGCTTTGAATCAGTGTTCTCGAAGAACAAAGGGATTCTGAGCACAAAAAGCAACAAGGTCATACACGGGTATGGGATCAAGAACATTAGGCGATTGCTAAATAGGTAGTAGCAATCACGCCTAAGGTAGCAGTTGTTGTAACATTTGCGGCGGATGAGTACGTAATTATGAGTAACGATACTATTTACTCATACCGAATTTTGTGTATGAAAGATATTTGAGGGAACTTAGTGATGCCTTTAACGTCGAAGATACTAAAGGATGTTTTAATCTCAAAGTTCTTAAATATAAGTGAAGGCGGTATGAACATGAAAAGATTTCGACCTGTGCGGTTGGATAATATGAAGCCGCCTGGGATAAAATGGCACTGACGGTGCGCTGGCGATAGCCAGCACTTTTTTTTGCCAAATCTGTAGGCTAGTAAAATATTAAATATATGTTCATTATTAGGCATTTATATGATATAATATAGGTAAGAAAGGAGGTCTGATTCGTGTTCATTCATGCAGTCCCGGACAACAGAGGGAATAAAGACGGATATTATTGCTCACTTGTGAAATCACATCGGGTAAATAACGTCTCCACACATGAAACCGTTCTCTCTTTTGGCTTTATTCAATCCGAGCGGCTGCCTTATCTGAAAGCGGCATTCAATAATGGAGACCCCGCAGATATCCTGGAAACGGCGAAACGTAGTCAAGAAGCCAGGAAAACTAAAAAGCGGTGAACTGAATCAGAAAAAAACATGAATAAAGCGAAATTGGAGTTTGTTGCGAGGATCACCACACCCGACGGAAAGGTTATTGAGCAAACCGTGGAGGCGGTCGGTGGGATTCCGGATCTGGATGATTTCGATACCTCTACACGGGAAGGCTTCCTGTCGTCTTTCGATGCCTTTGAAAAAGTAACGCTTGAAGCGAGAAACAGGATAGCGGAAGAGATATCCGAAAAATACCTGGAAGAAGTGGCTAAAAAAAACCTCATAATTCCGTGAAATGCCGCCAATGTGAGCTTGAGTCGGAGCTGGGGCGTATCCAAATTGATGAATGCTATGATCTGGCGTCTATGCTAATGCCCAAAGAGCGGCTTTGGAGCCTTTCTTTTACGCAGATGGCTACGATGTTTTGTAGTTATAATAGTTATCGCCGCTCCACAGATATTATGAATACTGTCCTGCACAGAACATCCAAAGATGCCATCAAAACACGAACAGTGGCCGATTTCGTTGAAGGGTACGGAAATGATATCAGCGACCACATAAAAGAGCTTGCGGTGGAAATCCTCGAAGAAAACCATTTTAACACTACAATGCTCACGCCGCATAATGAGGAATCCCTTCCCAAAAGCATCAAAAGGTCAGTGACGCAAGCAGACGGGCAAGAAAAGCTCGTAAAGGAGCAGGCTGTCCGGGATATCGTAAAGGGAATCAATTCAGGAAGGGAAACCCGCGAGCAAATCAATCGTCCTGAACTCATTTCAGAAGTAGAGTACTCTGAATCCGGTTGCTGTTACATATCTATCGACGATATAGGGGTAAAACACCAAAAGGATATGCGTAAAGATGGGGGTTCCAAAACCGGTAAGTACATTGAAAACACAGTCATCCATGTTCAGGTCGATGGGCGGTGTTATCATCTGACTACGATTGGAATGCAAAACGCATTTGCTGTTCTGATGGCATTCCTGCTTAAAAACCACCTGATGGAGAATCGGCGTCTGGTATTCTTAGCTGATGGCGCAAAGGATATTCTGAATCACATAGAGGCGCATTTTACATTCTGCGCTCACTCCGTTATACTGGATTGGTACCACTTGAAGAAGAAGTGCAAAGAATTGATTAGTTCCTCTGTAAATGGGAAAAAAGAAGAAAAACAATTAATCATACAGAGTCTGCTTCGTATGCTCTGGGTAGGCAATGTAGGCGAGGCTATTAGCTATCTTGGCAGTTTTGATGATAAAATGGTCAAAAGCGCATACTGGCTGGGAGAGTTGACAGGATATCTTGACAGGAAACGGTCGCAGATTGTCTGCTACGCCTTAAGGGAAAAACTTGGGCTGAGAATTTCCAGCAACCGGGTTGAAAAAGACAATGACATGCTTGTCGCAGAGCGGCAAAAGCATAATGGTATGAGTTGGTCCGGTAAGGGGAGCGGCGCATTGGCAGCCA
>JAISED010000057.1 GCA_031264295.1 Eubacteriales Family XIII. Incertae Sedis bacterium
TGCTGTCGGTTGATATGTACTTGTGCTATTATGACGGCTTTTGCCGAGTGTTGAATGATGAGCAAAAGTATGGTTTTTTTGATACGAGCGGACGCAACGTAACGGGCTTCGTCTTCGACCAGGCCGAGGACTATAGTGAAGGACTCGCGGCAGTTTCAGTATCAGGCAAGTGGGGTTATATGGACACAGATCAGCAGATGATAATTCCTGCGGTCTACGAGGAAGCTAGCCCTTTCAAAGCCGGTTTCGCTGAGGTCAAAACAACGAACGGCGAACTGGTCAGACTGGAAAATCCAATCCAGGAGTCTCGGGATATAAATATCTATATTAACGAGGCATGGCTCTATACTGAGAAATCTCCATTCATCGAATCCGGCAGAACCATGATCCCCATAAGAAGCATAGCCGAAGCCTTTGGAATGAATGTTCAATGGATTCCATCTGCGAGCGAGGTGATTCTGCAGAATTCCGAACTAATTATCCGATTTCAGATCGGAAGCACTGAGGCCTCGATCAACTTTTTTGATGACGGCTTCCCCTCTAGAAATGTCATGCTGGACACGGCGCCAACCATTTTTAATGGGAGGACGTATATCCCGTTGAGGTTCATCGCGGAGAACCTTGGATGTTCTGTGACATGGGAACCAAATTCGCGCTCGGTTTTCATGACAAATCTTTGGAGAGCGCCGCAGTGACAGGCGCTGCATGCTGGATTCCATCTGAAAGGGATACCACGAAAGAAAACAGTTCTTATTTTGTGAAATGTTATGAATTATTGCATCGGCAGATTATCGGAAGAATCATAATTTGTCTTTTTTAATTTTGAGTTTTGCTTGTAAATCACGATGAAACCGTTTATTATATTGACATCAAATCTATGAGGTGGAACGCGTGATGACGGATAAATCGGGGGCAACAGATAGATCGGCGGCAACTTATAAAAACTCAGGGTATACGTGTGATGTGATTGGGAATTCTCCGGAGGGGACTTATGAACGTCCGTGCCGTACGCCTTGGGTGTTTAAAAGTCTCTTAGTTATGATAATCATCGTCGTCTTGGTATGTGCGGCGGCGATGGCGCCTTTGCCTGTAGCGCGCCAGGCTATGGCGGTTATCCCGCCTGCTGAGACGCCTCTCGCCTCGTCAGGGGTAAAAACAATCGAATATATTTGGGAATTTCCGAAAAGAGCATATTGGAAGTATGAGCTTAATATACCCTACGAGATCTACGATTTCTATAGGCAGATCGACCGCAAAGGCATAAGCGGCTACACGTATTATGTAACTGACGCAAGCGACGACGATCTGATGTCCGACATACTGAATTCATTTTCTGTGAGCATAAAAGAGAAGCGTTTCGACGCCGATGAAGCGGCGAACTATATCATAAGCTTTGTACAAAGCTTGGATTATATACCGGACAATATAGTAACGGGATATGACGAGTATCCGAAATATCCTGTAGAAACCTTGTATGACAGGGGAGGGGACTGTGAGGATACGAGCATATTGTTAGCCGCATTGTTGAAGGAGATGGGCTACAGTGTAGCCCTCATAGGACTTACCGACGATAATATGGAGAACGGGCATATGGGTGTGGGCATAAAAGGCGTTTCTTCATTGCCGGGGGATTATTTCATCCATGAAGACCAACAATACTACTATATTGAAACGAGTGAAAAAGGCTGGGGCGTCGGAGAATTGCCGCCCCAGCTGAAAGATATGAACGCGGTGGTTATGAGTATATGAGTGTTATACCCCGGCTTTTGCTCGGCGAAGTTGATCCACCGCCGTAAATGAGGATATCGTATCCTTATGTCCCGGCAGCGGGACTATTTTATCGTTTATCGCGTCTAAAATCCAAGTTTCCTGCGGGAAAAAGAACTCATCAAACTCAAACGGAGGCGTTATCCAATTCTGCGCGCCTACCAGTACCGGGGGAGCATCGAGGAAATCGAAGCATAGCTCGGTAATGTTTCGTGCAACGTCATTGAGGAATGAACCTCTGGCACAGGCGTCACTGGCAAGGACGACGCGTCCCGTTTTTTCAACGGATTGGACGATGCCGGAGTAATCCAGCGGCACTAGGCTGTGCAGGTTGATTACTTCCGCGCTCAGCCCGTATTTTTCTTCAAGTATGTCGGCTGCCGCGATCGCTTTATAAAGCGTCGCTCCTATTGTAAGTATCGTGAGATCCGAACCGCGCCGCACGATGTTAACATCTCCGAATTTAAGTTCGTATGATTCCTCGGGAACGCCTCCCTCGTGGAAAAGCTCGCCCATGTCGTAAATCCGCTGACTTTCAAAGAATACAACGGGATCCGTTCCATTCAGAGCCGCCGTCATCAATCCCTTCGCCTCATAGGGCGTTGCGGGGAAGCAGACCTTTAAGCCGGGTATGTGCGTGCAAAGCGCCGTCCAGTCCTGACTGTGCTGGGCGCCGTATTTAGAACCCACGGAGACCCTGAGAACGACGGGCATTTTCAAAATTCCCGCGCTCATGGACTGCCACTTTGAGAGCTGGTTGAAGACCTCGTCGCCTGCGCGTCCGATAAAATCGCAATACATGAGTTCAACAACGGCGCGCCCGCCGCTCAAGGCGTAACCGACGCCGGTTCCGACTATGGCCGCCTCGGAAATGGGCGCGTTGAACAGGCGGGAATGCGGCAGTACTTCGCCGAGACCTCTGTAGACCGCAAAAGCGCCACCCCAGTCTCTTACATCTTCGCCATAACTTACCAGAGTCGAATCCTCATAGAATTTATCAAGCAGGGGTTCAAATATGGCGTCGCGTATATTGTAAAGCTTCATCTTACTTACGGCTTTTCCGTTTTGATCGAAGGCGAAGCGGCTTTTGCCCTTGATCTGAACCACCCTTGAGCATTCCTCTTTTGGAATCAGGGTTTTCGGGACAGCGTCGCCGAAGCTTGGCGTTTTTTCGTTGGAGAACATCAACCTTTCGATGATGAAGTAATCCTTTTTGAAGTCCGCGTAAGGCGAGATGCTCTCATCAGCCGCCCAACGGCAGACCTTGGTCATACGCTCTTCGACCTCGTTCAGCATGGTTTCGAAGACGGAATCGGGCGCGACTCCGGCGTTCACAAGACCGGCGCGGTAGACCTTGCACGGGTCGGCGGCGTGCCAAGCCTCTAATTCCTCCTTGGAGCGGTAGGCATTCTGATCGGAGGTAGAGTGACCGGATAATCTGTATGTGAGTACATCCAGAAGAACAGGTCCGTCGCCTTTCGCGAGGATATCGCGCTTGCGGCGGTATGCGTCAATAACCGCTAAGGGATCGTGCCCCCATACTCGCTCAGCGTGCATTTGATTCGGCGTGATGCCTGCGCCGATCCGGGCGAGCATGTCATATGCCATAGTTTCGCCGCGGGTCTGTCCGCCCATGCCGTAGGAGTTGTTGAATATATTGAATATGATGGGGAGTCCGCCCTTACTGTCGTCGCCCCAAAGCGTCTTATACTGATCCATTGCCGAGAAGTTTAGCGCCTCCCATACCGGACCGCAGCCCAGTGAGCCGTCTCCGATGTTGCAGACGACAAGACCGCTCTTGGCGTTACATTTCTTATAAAGCGCGGCGCCCGTGGCTATTGTCGCCGAGCCGCCCACGATGGCGTTGTTCGGGTAGACGCCGAAGGGCAGGAAGAAGGCGTGCATAGAACCCCCCATGCCCATGTGAAATCCGTTGCTTCGCGCGAAGATCTCGCATAAAGTCCCGTAGAGAAGGAAATGAATGGCTAAATCCTTTACGTTTTGCGCAGTGTAAATGCTCTCCAAAGAGCGCAGAATCCGCCCGTCGAAGAACTTCTCCATGACATCCAAAAGCGCGTCGTCGCTAAGCTTTTCTATTGCCGATAATGATTTTGCTAATATCTCACTGTGACTCCTGTGACTGCCGAAAATGATATCTTCGGGCTGCAGCAGGTAGGCCTGACCGACAGCCGCCGATTCCTGCCCCAGCGACAAGTGGGCGGGACCGGGATAGCTGGTTTCAACCCCGTTATAGCTGCCTTGTGTTTTAATCTGATTCAGCATGTGCTCAAAGGCGCGCAATATGATAATATCACGGTAAATGCGCTTTAAAGCCTCGTCGGAGAATTCACCCCGCGCCTCGGATATGGTTTTTTGGTATTGATTGACCGGTATATCTTCGAATTTGATCCCGCCGCTTTTCTGCAATTCCGCCGGATCTACAAATAATGATTTGGGCATCCTTTATCTCCTCATTTTATCTCAAACAATGCTTCTCTGATGATTTCCCCGACGGTCGGGTGGGGGAAGACCATTTCCTTTAATGTTTCCAGCGGCCAGCCGCTTTCCACTATGAAGACGGCGGATGTGATGATCTCTGACGCGTATCCGCCGATCATGTGGACGCCAAGAACGCGCCCGGAACCTTTGTCCAAAAGCAGCTTGCATATGCCGTCGCCGCCTTCGTTTTCCGCTACATACCTGCCGGCGTAGCGCATAGATATCTTCGTGCTCTTTACCGCCAGACCCTTTGCGGCGGCGGATTCTTCGGTCTCGCCGACGCTTGCCGCCTCCGGTTGGGTGTAGATAACGGAAGGTATGGCGTTATATCGCATGGAGTCTTTTCTGCCTAACATATTGTTGACCGCAACTTCCGCCTCTCTGTAGGCCGTATGCGCCAACATACTCTTACCGTTGACGTCGCCCGCCGCGTAGACGTCCGGTACGCCGACGCGCATCTGACGATCTGTGACGACAGCGCCTCTTTCGATGTAGACGCCTATATTTTCAAGCCCGATGCCGCTTATAGCGGGTTTCCTGCCGATGGAGAGCAAGACCCTGTCAGCGGTGATGAGTTCGGAAGCATCGCCCGTTTCGAGCCGTATCCCCTTGGGGCTGATCTCAGTTACCTTGCTGCCGAGACGGAACTCGACGCCCTTTTTCTGCAGGTTCTTTTGAAGTATGGCGGATATTTCCGCGTCGAAAGGACCGGCGATCTTATCCAGCATTTCGACGACGCTGACCTTTACGTCTGCGGCGGCGAAGTATCCCGCCATCTCCAGACCGATCACACCGCCCCCGACAATAAGCAGATGCTTAGGGAGTTCCCGCGCGTCGAGGATTTCGCGGCTCGTCATGACAAAGCCGGATTTAAGCCCCTCGGCTGCGCCCGGTATGGGCGGAATAAGAGCTTCGGAACCGGTCGCGATCAGCAGCTTGGAAGCGGTGAACGACTGCCCGTCCGCCTCTACGATGAAGCCGTCCGGCGTTTTTTGCTGTATGACGGCTTCCGCCGTGAATACATCTACACCGCCGGTCTTCATCTTCGCGCCTACACCGGACACCAGGGCTTTGACCACCTTATCTTTCCGCGAGATTACCGCATTATGGTCGAGCGACGGATTTTCGATGTGAACGCCGAACGCAGCGCCGTGGGCTGCTGAGTCCAGTATCTTTGCGGAATAGAGCAAGCTCTTCGTGGGTATACAGCCCTCGTTCAGGCAGACGCCCCCAAGACTGCGTTTTTCAAACAGCGCTGTGGACATGCCGCCTGCGGAAGCGCGCTCCGCGGCCAGATAACCCGCCGGACCCCCTCCGATTATTATCAAATCATATTTTTTCATAAAGCCTCCTTAGGCAACTAAACAGTCAACGATTGGCCGATAGCCGGTCGACGATCAGCTATTGGCCGGCCAACGGTCAACCGAGCGCTAACAGCAGGGTGAATTGTTCCAGATTCCGGCATAGGACTTGTGCGAAGCGCGACGCGGGAGCGCCGTCAACTGCGCGGTGGTCGTATGTGAGGGAAAGTCCTATGGACGGATACGTCTCAATGCCGCTGTGAGCCTGCCTGACCTTTGTCACTGTGCCGCAAACACCCAGAATCGCCACTTGGGGCGGATTGATTATGGGTGTAAATGATTCTACACCCGTCGGTCCCAGGTTAGAAACCGTAAATGTTGCGCCGCGCAGTTTGTCAGGATTTATACTTCCGGAACGGGCTTGTTCCGCGAGCGTCTTAACCTCGGCTGAGATCTGCGACAGGGATTTTTTATCCGCGTCGAATATTGTCGGAACCATCAAGCCCCTCGGCGTATCAACTGCCACGCCCAGATGCACGCCCGTGAAGCGGCGCAGTGTATTGTCCAGGAAATGGCTGTTAAGCGCCGGATAATCCTTGAGTGTACGGGCGACACCGTAGAGGATCATGTCGCCGATTGAAATCGTGCCGCCGCCGTCGCCGCTATTCTTGATCTGCGAGCGGAAGGCTAGAACAGCGGACGCGTCGAATGAATGATGATGGGTGAGCTGAGCGGTGTTTTGCAGTGATTGGAGCATGGACTCAGCTATTAAACTCCGGATCTTAGAGAGTTTTTCATCGTAATAGCCCTTGCTTTCCGCATCCGGGCTTCCCGCGCCGCCGGACGCCGCACTTGCCGGATTCGCAACACCGGATGCCGCGCCTGCCGGATTCGCACAGCCGATATTTAGACCGCTGCCCGTTGCTGCGGCAGCGCTTGCTTTGCCCGCCGCTGATTGGGCAGGCAGGCCATCTTGACGTATCTGCCGATCAAGGCTTCTGATATCGCGTTCTATTATCCTGCCGCTCGGTCCCGTGGGTATGGCGGCGCCTATGTCCAAGCCAAATCGCCCCGCGAGGGCTTTGGCTCTGGGAGAGGCGGCTGCCGCGCCCGAGCTTGTAACTCCGGCAGCGCCCGCACCGCCGCCGCTTGCAACTTTCGCATCGGTCGCGGCGCCTGTGCCGTTTCCACTCACGCCGCTCGCAGCGTCCGAGCCGCCATCGGCCGCGGAAGCAAAGCCGCCGCCGCTTGCAGCGTTCGCGCCGGCGCCTGGTGCATTCGCGCCGCCCGCAGTGTTCGCGTCGTCGCCGGTCGCAGAACCGCCGTCGGTCGCAACGCTCGCAGCATCCGAACCGTCGCTGGTCGCAGAACCGCCGCCGCCTGCAGCTCCCGCGTCCGCGGAACCCGCGCCGCCGGGTCTCAGCGAGGACACGTCTTCACCGGGACTGCCTACCGCGCATACCGGTTTAAGTACGGCGACCTCATCGCCATCCGCGTAAAATATTTCAAGCAATACGCCGTCGGCGGTGGACTCACATTCAAACGTCGCCTTATCCGTTTCGTAATCAAACAAAATATCGCCGATCTTAACCGAATCACCGGCCTTCTTTTTCCATGTGCCTATAAGACAACTTTCCACAGATATGCCTGCTTTTGGCATGAGTACTGTTTCAGCCATGTTAATCCTCCTAACATAGGGTGTTACTCAAACGCCACGCCATTCACGCGGCGTTTGAGTAGTTTTGATTTAAACTTATGATCGCCTGCCGCCTGACAGTTGTTAAATCAAGAGCGGTTTGGCGTTGGCCAACAGGTAATCCTCCGCCTGTTTATTCCACAATCCTCCGCCTGCGGTGCAGATCCGGTGCAATTCAGCGAAAAGCGCGTCGGTTTTACCCTTTTCCTCAAAGTCTTCTATAGCGGTCAAAGGCAGGGAGATATGGTTGTAGATGAGCTTTTTCCCCCCTGCGATCTCCGGAAGGTTGAGAATGGCGTCACGGGCGCTGTCCAAACCGCCTATGTGCGTCACAAGGACGGCCGGGTGCAAGAGCTCATCGGACGCCATATTCAACGCTTCCTTCATATCATCGGTGTTACCGCCGGAGGTGCCTGTGATATGCGTTGCATTATAGTGAACATTGTAGAAGTTATATTTGGCGCCGAATTTTTCATCCGAGGGTCCGGCGAAGAAATTCAGACAACCGTCATAGGCGAGCACCGCGTCCGCCTGCTCCACAACCTGAGATACGGGAGCAAATACGAAAACGTCGTCAAAGCCCTTACCGCCTGTAATGTCGAGCAGTTCTTGCACGGCGTCGCCGCAGGCCGCAGTGTTCAGGTATATGAGCCGCACGCCCGATTGCCGGGCGCTTTCTACGGAAAGGAACTGCGCCGCCCGCGCCAAGCGTTCCTCATTTATATCGGTAACGACTAATGTGCCGGGCTTGTGTTCGCGATGCAGCACATAATCCACCATGGCAAGCCCCATAGGCCCTGCCGCAGCGAGCATTGCCATGAAACCGCCCTGGACGGGCTCCATGATATGGCTGTATTCGCCCTGCACAGTATGGTAGTTTGCGTGAACCGCGCCGACCACGCAGGAGAGGGGTTCTATGAGAGAACCGTAGAAAAAGGCGTCCCCGTTGTAGGGTATGAGGTAATCGCCGAGGGTGACGCGTGAAGGAATGATGCCGTAGGTCATATTGCCGCCCATGTTTTGGAAGCTGTAACCGATGGCGTCATAGGTGCCCTTCATAGCGGTCTGCACGATGAAGCGCTGACCGGGTTTATAGCGATCCCTTATATCCTCGCCGACCTCGATGATCTCCCCACAGAACTCATGGCCGAGCACTGTCGGGTTTTGTGCGACGTCGTCCGGTACGCGTTTGTGCTCCGCGCCACGAACGGCGGCTTTGTATGAGGACATGCATATGCTGTCCGTTACCAATTTAACCAGGAGTTCATCCTTTTCTATAGGGGGCAGCTCAAACGTTTCGAGCCGCAGATCGTTTTTGCCGTAAAGCCTCAGTGCTGTTGTTTTCATATCTTGTGCTCCTTGTAAAATGTATTTATGTTTTGAAGAGTTCATTTAGTGAATTATTTCCGTCAAGATCTGCCTTTCTTCCCGAAATACGCAATTCTCTCTTTCAAATCCGGCATTGCTTGTACCGCCTTTGAACTGAACATGCCGTTCGACTGATCGACAGATGCGGCTTTTTCGTGACCGATGAGCGCCCAGGTTGAATCCACAAGATGGCGGAAAGCAGGTTGTGCCAGCATCTCACAGATAAATGACTGTGTCGGCGCGTTGATGTCCTCGCCTGATATCTGGAACAAGCCGCCTGCGTCTGAAAGCCGCATGAGTCTTTGGAGCTGCTCAAGGGAGTTGCGGGCGGGCATGTAGGTGACAGCATTGAAGCCCTCTCGCACAAGCCAGTCGATCAGTTCCTCGAGATATTCATCCTCGAAACGGTTGCTCTTTTTATCTCCGGTAATGCTGTCTGTCACATCGCCCAGATAAGGATAGGCGGAGATTGCGCCGATTGATTTCACAAATTCAAGAAATTCAAATACGTCAGGGCATTCATCATTCGCATCAATGTAAAATTCCTTGACAAGGTGAGCCTTCAATACGCCGAGTAAATGGTATTCGTATATCGGGTCGTCGGGATTTAAAAGCGCGGCGGCTGTTTTTTCGCCAACAGGGAGTGATAATTCATCGGTTAAAAATTCGAGACAAGCCTTTCCCCTGCCGAATCTCTTTGAAATTTTAAGGGCGAGGGCGAACAGTATGTGACGTTCTGTGATCACGCCGCCGCTTTTAAACTGAGAGATCATCTCCACGTCGGGCTTGAAATCCAGGTCAATGCCGCTTCCCGAGAGTGATTTGTTCAAGCGCTCGACCATGAGCCGATCACGCAGCGCCCGGCTTTCGCGATACGGCTTCAGCCATTTCTGCGCCTTTTCAATATTTTGATGCGGGATGCCGTGACATGCCATGTAAGCGATGGAGTTTTGATCCGGATTATTTATGCGCCTGCCGACAAAGGGGCTATGATCCATCTTTACGCGGCACTCGAAACCTACGGTCGCCGCGACGCCTGTGATTTTACACGCCTCTAAGAATTCCCACGCGCCCGCTACGCTGTCATGATCCATGATCCCGGCGGTGGTCAATCCGTTGCGCTTTGCCGCACAGGCCGCCGCCGTGGGGGAATAGGGCGAAAATGAATAAATGCTGTGAATATGGTTATTAACGAACTCGGCGGATGAGTTCACGGAACGCTCTTCCGCGCGGCGGCGTTCGTAGGCGTTTTTCAGCGCCGCCAGTCTTTTTTCAGGACGGTCTTGCGATAACTCTAAGGCCGTTTTGTAATTGTCTTCGTATGTGCTCATGCTTATCTCCGTTTTTGATTTTATGGCAGGCGACGCCCCCTACCCGACTCGCTCACGATAGTACCTGCCCGCTTCACCGCAGACGTATTATCCCAGCATAACCTGTCCGCCTGTAACAGGAAGCGCCTGACCTGTTTCATACTGTTGATCTACGAGATATACGACGGCTCGCGCGACGTCGGGGATCTGGCATCCGCGTCCCAAGGGCACTTTGGATTCGTAATATCTGCGCACATCCTCCGTAGTTTTAGCGCCCGGAACCTTGCCGGCGTCGAGATACTGGCGGAACAGCCCGCGCTCCGGATTAGACCAGAGGGGGCCGTCGAGAAGATTGCCGGGGCATATAGCGTTTACCTTTATGCCGTATGGCGCCAGTTCCAGAGCGAAACTCTGGGTGAGACCTATGCCGCCGAATTTACCGCCCGCATAGGCGAAGTTGGCCTTGCTGCCCTCAAGTCCGCTCTTGGAGTTGATCTCTATGATGTCGTACATGCGTGCCTTGTCATATGACGACTGCAGTTTCATGACCTTCGACGCGTATTTGGCGCAGAGGAAATATCCGGTATAATTTACAGATGTAACTAATTCAAATTTCTCTTTGGTCATCTCATCCAGATCCCCGGCGATGAGTATGCCCGCACAGGAGATCATGACATCCAAACCGCCGAAGTAACGCACGGTTTCATCGATCATCTTTTTTACGGAGGCGTCGTCGGCTACATTCACCGACAGACCTATCGTTTCAGAGCCGTATTGTTTAGTTAGTTCCTTAGCAACCGCCGCCGCTCCCTCACCGTTCAGATCCGCTATCGCGACAGCCGCACCCATGGAAGCGACGCTGCGCGCGATCCCCTCGCCGAAGCCTTGCGCTGCACCGGTTATGAGGAAGACCTTACCCGCGACTGAAGGCGCGCCTATATCTAAGGCGTGTTTGCCTGAGAGACACAATCTATCGCCAGAGGCGGCGAGCGTAGTATCTTCGCTGTCAGAAGCTCCAGCCTGCGAAATCCCCAGACCGAACATACCAACATCTTTAACATATACAAGACTGGGCGCGTGGCCGTTCTTGGATACCCAGGCTTTAAAAGACTGGGGGGCGTCCGCGGCGGAATCCAGACTCATGATATAAGTGGATTCGGCCGCAAAATCGGGGGGCGGCGGATCTGCCTCACCGATGTAGAACGAAAAACCGCGACCCTCATAATGCGCGTATAGAGTCCGCAGTACAGGCGAGATTTCAAAAACCGCCTCCGGAATAATCTTTGCTTGCTTTTTCATAAATAAACTCCTGACTGACTGTAATAGTATAATACTGAACTCAGTATAAGATCATCGGCTTGAAGTTCGGAGCACTTGTTGTTATAATATATATTAACATAAATGCTCAAATAATTCAGCTTTGGCGCGCATATTGCGCAATAGGAACGAAATTTTTGTACTTTGCTCAACAAATGCGCAGCTCGGCGCAAAGAAGCCGCGCCGCCGGAGGACAAGCGCGCTAGGGATCGCGATCATTAACGACGCTGATGATATCAAAGAAGCCGCGCCGCCGGAGGACAAGCGCGCCGCTGTCTGCGAGGCAGTCGGAATCCGGAAAACGTCCAGGCATGGAGAGGCCCGCGCAGGTGAGATGGAGGGTAAAATGACGATCAATAATCGCAAAGAGCGGATTATGGAGATATTGAGAAGCGGCGGCGGCTTCGCGACTGTGGAACAGCTCAGCGGCGTTCTCTTCGTAAGCTGCGCGACCGTCAGGCGGGATCTGCAGGAGCTTGACGCGAGCCGTTTGATATACCGCACCCGCGGCGGCGCCTTGCTGCTGGAGAGCATCACGAATGAGGATCCCCTTGTAATAAGGGAAAACCGCAACGAAGCGCAGAAGCAGATAATCGCGAAGGCGGCGCGGCGGCACATTAAAGACGGTATGACGCTGTTTTTCGATTCATCCACGACAGTGTTGACATTGGCAAGGAGTCTTGAGCAGTTTAATAATCTCCGCATAATCACAAACAATCTCAAAGCGGCTTTTTTGCTCTCCGAACGCAAGGGGATCACGGTTATGTGCACGGGCGGTCTTCTGCGGGAGGGTTCTAAATCGTTTTTCGGTCAGAGCGCTGTGGAGTACATACGCCGCCTGAACGCGGACGCCGCCTTCCTGTCGGCAAGGGGGTTCAGCATCACAAACGGCGCCAGCGAAGCGAATGAGGAAGAATATTATATAAAACAGGCATATATAGCCAACAGCCAGCAGAGCTTCCTGCTCTGCGACATCTCAAAAATCAACAAGGACTATCTGTACAGGACAGCGCCGCTCTCAAGCTACGCCAAGGTTATAACCGAAAGCAGGGATATAAACGAACTCTGCCGCAAAGCCATGGAAGAGGCGGGAAAAGCTTACAAAGTCCACAATTCATCATCCGTCGGAACGTGATGATGATCCGCGCCTTGCTCTTGTTTTCCGCTTTTATAAGTGCTAAAATATCTGTATCAGTGATTGCGGGAGGTAAGTGATGGGATATGATGAGCGTAAACAGAAAACCGGCGGCGGACTGCCGACACTATTTCTGATATTAATTTTATTCACTGTCGCGGCGGTCTGCGCGGCGTGTGTGAAGCAGGAGTCCCCACCCGTAACGGATTCGCCCAAAGACGCGTCGGTGGCGCCGCTTCCGCGATATGCCATGATAGTAAAAGAAAAAGAAAATCAATATATGATCAATATGTACACGGGTTTTGAGAACGCCTGCAAGGAGCTGGGCGTTGAAGCTGTTATGTGCGGTCCAGAGTCCTATGAACCGGAAGCGCAGATCGACATCATTGAGCGTTTGATAGAAAGCCGGGTAGAGGTGATCGCTATAGCGGCGAATCATACGGATCTCTTGGAAGACGCTTTGAAAACGGCCATGGACGCAGGGATAACTGTAGTATCTGTGGATTCTTCGGTAAATCCCGACAGCCGCATGGTACACATACAGCAAGCGGATCCCGAGAAGGTGGGGAGGGTACTGGTGCAGGCCGCAAGCAGGATGGTGGACGGCGCCGGAGTCGCCGCCGTCATATCTTCCACCCAATACGCAACCAATCAGAATCAGTGGCTTTACTGGATAGAGCAAGAGTACGCGGATAATCCGCTGAAATATAAGGATTTTACCTTATTGGACGTCAGATACGGCGACGATTCTGCGGAAAAGACCATATTGGAGATGGACGCCTTATTCCGGGAACATCCGGATATAAATGTGGTCATCGCGCTTTCGGCGGTCAGCATGCCGGTAATAGGCAGATACCTGAAGAACACAAAGCAGCCCGCCGTGTATACCGGTCTGGGTCAGCCGTCGGCCATGTCGGAGTATGTGCTTGACGGCATATGTCCCAGTATGTATCTGTGGAACCCTATAGATCTGGGTTATCTGGCGGCGTATTCGTCGAATGCGCTATCCGAGGGCGGCATAGCCGCCGATATAGGGGATACGTTCAACGCGGGGCGCTTGGGACTGCGTTCAGTGAGCGCGGCGGCGGACGGAGGAACGGAGATCCTTCTTGGCAATCCCGTGAAGTTCGATGCTGAAAATATCGTGCAGTGGAGATCGGTGTATTGATATTGATTCAAGTATAAACACTGTTTTGAAAGAGCGCAGAAGGTTGGATTAATCATCCAACCTTCTGTAGATGTAATTCGATGTAATTGATGTAGCTATAAAGCATACGTAATATTGCATTAAAAGAAAAGTTGAAAATGGTTTACATTCTGTTTAATGAAAATGTGACGATTATTACGATATTAAAAAATCATATCGCTTGGATTCTTAAGGCATAAACTCATCGCCTGTAAGTGAGTCAATGACCATAGTAGAATTACTAGTATAATTTATTGTAACCACTCAAGCGCTGTGCAAGGAGCCTACGTTTTATGCTAATACTGAACTCGGTTTGAACCATAGCTCAAAATACCGTCCAGGTGGCTGCGGTTTAGGCGGTTTAGACTGAGCTCAGTATTAAATCTCATCTGTCGATTGGCTCACTCTTTAACGTAGCCTTATCTGCATTTTGAAGTTCCAGATATTGTTCTTCATAAGTGTATACTTTGTACTCATTAAGCGGAGTCCCATCGACGCCGAGCGCTTTGTAAAGCGTGGGGTTTGGAAACCACCCGCCCTCTACATCTGCGAACCATTCAGTTTCTGGATACCCCTTTACTTTATATATTGGATCAGCACGCGGGTGTCTTGTACCAAATCGTTTTCCTAGTAGATAATACTCCGGTAGTATCCCATAGGCAAAATACAATGTCCCATTATAATTTGCCTGAACCGCGTCCAATCTATTCAATCGTTCGTCAAAAATGAATTCGATTCGGGGGTATTCTTTAGTACCTATATAGCTTTCAATAGTAAATATTGAAAGCGTCAAAACTATCAATATCAATATCGACAATGCAATCGCCAATATCGACAAGGCAAAAGTCCGTAACCTTCGCTTCAACAGTATCTCCCTTCTGAACTCTATTCTTGAAATCCTCTCGCAGACTTCTATGCCAGCTCACAGTAAATATAATTGGCAAGCGCATATCTGACTGCATTGTTGCACTGCCATATTGTATACTTCTCAGGTAATTCGTTACACCTAAAACCACCGCGCTTTTCGTGGCTTCAAAATTTAATACCATTGTATCCATAAGAAACTCCATGCCGCCGCCATAAGCGGCGGCATAACAGTAATAAAAAGGGGAACACTATCTTCATGCATCTATAGAAACCCATTTTATAATAACCGTAGAGGTTGAAGGGTAGAACAGGTAAAAATTGTATTCGCCGTCCTCTGGAATTTTGAACTCAATTTGCTCTTCTTTATTTATTTTGAACTCCCATTTGACATCTACAGATTCGCCATAACTATTAATGTATCCAAATGTAAGATATCCCTTCTTTTTTCTAAACTTTTGACCGTGCATATAAACGTAGTCGCCGGGATCAAGTCTGTCTGTATCCGCGGATATATGTATATTTACGGTATCACCTTTTTTCAACTCCCATGGTTTGCCGGAAGCTGTTCTATAAACCGCCCAGTCGCCGTTTCCAAGGATATGCGGTTCTATATAGTTGTTTGTTAAGTTATAATAAGATGTATGAGCTTTCACGATCTCTTCTAATTCCAAAGCAAGATCCGGAGGTTCTACTCCTGCCAGATTATATACATCCAGCATATCATAGTTGCCCTCTTCATCTCGAACCAGTTCTATCAGTTCTTCAATGTTAGGTATAAGCAGATGCTCAGGATCGGTTTTCAGTCTTGATTGTTCGGCGATTTGGGCGGATTTTGCGTTCATAACGGCTTGCCTGGCGAGGATCGCTTCATCGATCAATTTTTGGAAGGCCGGATTACTATCAAAATCGATTACGTTATAGTCGCTGGCATATGCGAAACCGCTGACGGCAACTACAAGTACTAAGGCGCTTAAAAAACAAATCCCGCCTTTTCGTTTCTTTCTGCTGAAAATATTCTTGAAACGTGCTTCCATTGTCTTTTTATCACTTCCCATACACGCAAACAGAGTGCCGTTTATCCGTCGGCGGCTTATGATTTCTCTCATGATTACATCGCTATAGTCAGACTTGAATTTCTGGTCATTCTTGTTGATCGCATCCCGATCACAACACAGTTCCATGTCCCTGTCCGCGGCTTTCAGCATCATGTGAACAAAAGGGTTGTACCAATGCAGAATAAGCGCGAGTATAAACATGCCTTTCAACTTCAAGTCGCTTCGCAAGTAATGGGTCAATTCATGCGTTAAGATGATTTGCAAGTCGGTCTTTGTGTAATCCCGCGGTGGAAGAAAGATAGACGGTCTAATGATTCCGGCGATCATGGGCGATGCGATCCCGGCGCACTGGTAAACACAAAGCGCAGAATAAGTCCCGCAGGTATGATAAGGAACAGTGTAAAGAGCTTCCAGATGTTAAAACGCCAAGCCGCTTGGTAACGCTTGCTGAACGTCGGCGAAACCAAGAATACACATAGGATTAAAACCGATATGATCCCGCCTGTCAATAAAGTATTGTAAAACAGTGTGTCAGTCACGGGTATCACCTTCCTTCAGTTCAGTGAGAAGCGTCTGCAGGTCGTTTATTTCCTGTTCCGTTAGCTTAGCGCCGCCGTATACCGATGCGACAAACTTCTTTATGGAATTATCATACAGGGTTTTTAAAATGCTGCCGCCTTCAAAGGCCATATATGCTTCCTTTGTGATAAGCGGACTGTATACGTACTCCTTGCCCCTATGCGCAATCTCCAAAAACCCGCTCTGACTCAACCTGTTCAAAAAAGTGTTCAGTGTAGTGGTCTTCCAGAGATTATCAGATAACATATCTTGAATTTCGTTCCGCGTTACAGGTGCCCCCGCATCCCAAATGGTGATCATAACTTCAAGCTGCGCTGTTGGTAAGTGTTTCATATTGGCCTCCCTCCCTTTATTCGAATAAGAATAGTATAAAATCCATCTACTACATATTACAACAGTAGTATTAACGTGTCAACATAAATTTTATATGAATATTGCGGGTGAATGTTGCGAGCCAGGAGTGGAAAATGCGGAAGTGTCATGACACTTCATGCGCTTCTTCTGCTCATTCTCTATAGTTACTGCGGTGAAAGTGTTCTGAAATGACAAACTTCCGCAAAGAAAAAACGCCGCAGCTTTGCGGCGTTCCTGCGATGATCCCGTGAAGTTCGATGCTGAAAATATCGTACAGTGGAGATCAGTGTATTGATTGGCTATATTCCATGGCTTTTTGAGAAAGCTCTTCTAAGGACATATCATCAAAGAGATCTCTTCGCCATTTTGTGTAGTCAAAAGCTTCGCTCTGAATCAAGACCGAAGTATTCAAGCGCAAGCGCCTTTGCAAACGCTTGCATAATCAACGCAAGCGTATTGAGGTAGTCCCCTTTACTTGAATTCGATATGAAGTGTTTTGCCCACGCCGCTGGCAATCTGCTGTAAGGTTGCTACTGTCGGACTGCAATTCCCATTTTCAATACGGCTGATGTTGGATTGCCGTATACCCGTTTTGCGGGCTAATTCTTCCTGTGTCAAATTCTGTTCAACACGGGCGGTTCAGAATATGAGGCTCATCCAGAAAAATATACTTGATTTGCCAAATAAGACTATGTTACAATCGTATCAAAACAGGAGTGAGTACGGCGGCGGACGGCGGAACGGAGATCCTTAGACTGAGTTCAGTATTACGGGTCATCCCGTGAAGTTTGGCGCTGAAAATATCGTGCAGTGGAGAACGGTGTATTGACGGGCTAATATCGTGCAGTGGAGATCAGTGTATTGATACTGAGTTCAGATGATGGGCTAAGATTATGAAACGGAAAAAACGTTTGGGCTTGCTGGGAAAGATGATACTGTATTATTCGCTTTTTGGCGTCATCGTTGTGTGCATAATGATGGGCGTAGCGGATCGTTATCTTCAGGACGTCAGCGCCAAGAACGCCGAAATAAACCGTCAACAATTGGCAGAGAAGCTTCTCACACAGGTGGAGGGCTTTTTGTCCGAGATGAATCAGGCCGCCGTCAATGTTGTAGAAGATATTAAGATCATTGAGCTGTTTCAACGCCGCAAAAATGACATTGATAAGATAAACTATTTCGAAACGAATCTCCTGGACGGCATTGACGCCGAAACCGCACTTACTATTCATAATCAGCTACTTTCACCGCTTTGGCGTATAAGCGTATTCAACCGCTACGGCGACTTTATAAGTTCAGGCGCTATGGTACAACCGGGAGCGCTGACAGATCCGGATAGATACCCGTTCGACGCCTCGATTATGGCTATGATGTATAAGCTTTCAGAGAGTGAGTGGGGTAACTCGCTGACGTTTGAGAGCGGGGATCACTGGTCGCGGCTCTATGGAGACACTGAATTCATGTCTATACTCCTGCCCCTGACGGATTACTACGGGCGAGAGACTTACGGCATCGTTGAGGTGCAGCAGGAAGCCAGTAAGCTGCGTTCGATCATACAGCTTGATATGCTCGACGACACGCCGGTGTTTGTATTCGACCGTGATGGCGTACAGGTTATCCCCGCGTCGCCGCTTTACGAAGATGTGGCGGAGGAGGGGAGCGGCGTCACTCGCATGGAGTCGGCGGCGTTTGGATGGTCGATCGCCCTCGTGCAGGACGAACAGCGCGTGATTCAGCCCTACCGTTCGATCATGGGATATATTTATATAGGCAGCACTGTAGCGATAATCGTTCAACTTCTGCTGATCTACATGATATCAAAGCGCCTCAGCGATCCGATAATAGCCCTGTCTAAAAGGGTGAGAACCATAACGATGGCGTCTGTGCCTGAAAGTCTTGTTGACGGCGAAAATACGGACGAAATACAAGAGCTTAACGCATCGGTGACATCCATTGTGAGGCGGATGCATGACTCCCTGGAGGGTGAAAAACGCTCGTACCTCATGGCTCTGCAATCCCAGATGAATCCGCATTTTCTCTATAATACCCTGGCGGTCATCAGCGGCATGAATATGGAAGGGCGTTATGAAAATTCAATAACAGCTTGCGGGCTGCTCAGCGATATGCTGCGCTACAGTACAAATTACGATACACATCTGGTGACGCTCAATGAAGAGATAACACATATAAGCAACTATCTGCAGTTGATGAAACTGCGTTTCGAAGACTTTTTTTCGTATTCTATAGACGTCGACGAGACTCTTTATGGTATGATGCTGCCGAAGCTCACATTGCAGCCATTCGTGGAGAATTGCTTCGAACATGGATTCAGAACGGATAGACCGCCATGGGAGATCCATGTGGAAGCGTCTCATGCAAACAAACGGTGGATAATCAGGATTACCGATAATGGGGTGGGGATATCGGATCCGGAGATTCGTGAGTTGGAACGCAGGATCGAGGAATACCGCGCAAAGCTTTCAGGCAAGCGCATGGATATGAATAACGACGGTATCGGACTGGCGAATACCATTACGCGGCTTAAACTGTTGACGAATGATGAGATCGGCTACCGTTTTGAGCGCAATAAGCCCGCCGGGACTGTGGTTACACTGTGGGGAGACGCGGAGCGCGTTTACCGCGGCGCATAATAGCGTAATATGGGAAGATTAAATCGAAACTATTCAAACGCCGTGCGGTTCTTGGATAGTAACAAAATGGGAGGAACCAATGATTAAAGTACTGGTAGTCGAAGATGAACCGCTTCTTGCCCGCGTTCTTGCCAAACTGATTTCCGCCAATCCTTCATTTGAAGCGCTGGGCGTCGTCTATGACGGACAAGCGGCGCTTGAAAGGATCGCGGAGGGCGGTGTTGACGCCGTTTTCACGGATATCAGAATGCCCGTTATGGACGGGCTTGAACTGATGCGCCGCATGTACGCCCTGTATCCGCATATACCCGTGGTGATACTGACAGGGTATCCGGAGTTCAGTTACGCGAAGGAAGCGATAACCTACAAGGCTTTCGATTATGTGCTGAAGCCCTTGAGTTACGAAAAGGTGGGCGAGGCATTGGCGCGTCTCGAAAAGGAGCATTTTGCAAGGACCCGTGACCGCCGGCAGAGGGCATTTCTGAGAGTCCTGAGAGGGGAGAATATTGGCGCGGAGGTATTGCCGGACTGCATGGCGGCTATATTGTGCGCGGGCGCGCTGTGCCTGTCCGAACCGGACATACCATCAGAAGCGCAGATGTTTTGGGAAGACTACGATCTGGAGGAAAGCGTTGAGAAGATCGCGATGGACAAAGGGAGCTTTTTTGTCTTCAACGGTCTGCTCAATGCGGAAAAGCTCATCGTAGCGCAGCATATAGAACCGGCGGATATGGAAAGCGCCTGCAGGAGATTGTTTGGCGAACTGAATCAAAACGGGAAACACATACCTGTTACACTGATAGGCTATAACAGTAAGATCGCGCCTTCGGAACTGCATAAGACCGCGCGCCGCTTGAATACAGCCTTGGGTCAGTGTATGACGCTGTATGACTCTAAATTCGTGTGGAGCGATCTATCGCGGGAAACCGCCGCCGCACACAGTGTTCCGGGGGCTGAATCCGTAGAGAAGGCCGTAGAGGCTATATGCGCTCAGGATGCGGAAAAGTTGAATGCGGTGCTTATGAACACCATATGCGCCTATAAAGGGAACATGCCTCAGAAGATCCTCCTCCAATTCCTCGACGAAATAAGGAGGGACAAGCGCCTGGTGATCGGATGGGATCAGGAACCGGCTAAAAACGCAGTTGAGTTTGAAAACGTGATATTCAGCGCTTCGGATAACGAACAACTCTGCGCGGCGCTGCAGGCGCTGCTTTTAGCAAAGAGATGGGATAATAAGCAGTCCATGAGGGATACGGTAAGCCGGATAGAGGAATATCTTATCGCGAATTATAACAAGCCTGTCACCCACAATATGCTGGCATCCCAGTTCGGCTTCGTCTCATCGTATATCAGCAAGATGTTCCGCAAGCACAGAGGGGTAAGTCCCTCCGAATTCTTGACTAAATACAGGGTAGAAAAAGCTAAAGAGATAATGGACAGCCGCAGCGACGTGTTGATCAAAGACATTGCAGTAGCGGTGGGTTATCCGGACTATTTCTATTTCTCGAAAATCTTCAAAAAGGAAACCGGACTCTGGCCGAAGGACTACGTCGCTATGAGGAGGAATACGCCTCCCGTTGCTGTAGGGGCGCCCCCGGACGCAGGGAAGGTGATATGACCGATACTGGGGCAGAACGGGCTGAAATTTGAACATTCTCGCCTGATAACAAGCTCGGCCTCAGGTTAAAGGTCATCGTGTTTGCCTCCACGAGGGGAATAAGGTGGTTGACGGTGATAGCGCCTTTATTATTTAAGTATAGCAGAAGGGATTGCAAATTCGAAAAAACGGAGGTGTTACCATGTATGATGTTCTCTATATTGCCAAGTGGTTTTTAAACCGTGACCGCATAACCAGTTCGTTAGCGGATAGCGATGGTGTATCAAATCTCAAACTCCAAAAATTGCTTTATTACGCCCAAGGCACATTTCTTGCCGTGAAGGGTGAAAAACTTTTCGAAGACGATCTCCTTGCGTGGACACACGGCCCTGTCGTCGAGAGCGTCTATCACGCTTACAAAGCGTACGGATATTACCCCATCGACTTCGACGAGGATTATAGCGATGCTGATATCGCCGATGAGGATAAGTCTTTGCTTGAGGACGTATACCAATCTTTTGCAGGATATTCCGCATGGGGACTTCGTGAAATGACGCATAACGAGGCGCCTTGGAAAGAGACTCCCCAAGGTGAGGCCATCGATCCCGTTTTAATTAAAGATTATTTCGAATGCGAAATTATTAACTGGGGTGAGGGAGGATATGCCAAAACATAAAACTGCTGTCACCAAGGCGGCCGAGGTCAATCCCCACAAAGTATTTATCGTCGGTTCTTCCGCATATCTAAGTTTCTCGTTTCGTTATATTACGAGCAACAAAAACTATTCTCTTGCGGGTTTTAAAAACCCGGAGAGTAAAGGCATTGCACATTCATTGCTGGTGAGACTATCTGAATTATCATCCTGTAAGATGTCCGAGCTATTGAGTTACGGAAAGGTGAGCGGATTTGAAACCATACCACATAACAGGTTTCATTGTAAGATGTCAATCAATGGAATGCCGATTCCGGAAGATATAAAACTGTATGTTTTCCGTTTTAATAACCAGAATTCAAGACTAATATGTTACAAATCGCCGGACGCGCAAAACCTGTTCTATATTATGGCGTTTGATTTCGAACACTCAATATATAATCATGGATAGCAATAGATTAACGAGCCGCACGCTTTTGCAACAGCATTTGAAGAATAGCCCAAATGAAAGGTTTATCTATTTTATTACCTGTTAAAAATGTAATAAAATTGCACATTTGACGCAGGCTTTGGGGGGTGAAGAGCATGTTCATGAAGAACATTGGGGCGATAGCGATAATCACCTATGCTACCGTGTTGCTCATAGCAGGGATGCTGTCATATTCACTTGCGGATGGAGATATAGGCGGTGAAGATGGCGGAAATGGTCTTGGAGCCGGACTGGTGACCGGAGCTGAGGCTGAAGATGTAAATGCAGCCGGAATCGGAGTTGAAGCAGCCGGATCCGAAGTTGAAAATGGAACGGAAGATGTATACGCATATAAAGACGAAGATAGAGATATGCTCTCTGCGATGTTTACATTGGGTGAAATGCTCAATCCTCTGTTTTCCAAAGAATCAAAGTTAAGTACGAAAGCCCCGCACATTTGATAAACATAAATATCGCTAAGTATTGCAGCGAAAACAATATTGAATGGCCGACAGAGGAAGAGATGATCAAAGCTTGCCCCGGCGAAATAACAAATAAGGCGCTATTAGAAGTCTGGGCGAATCACCCTCCGCGAGAATAAGGCGTTTATGTTCGGAATGTTTAATGGACAATATTCTATGGACAATATGCTATAAAGATTCCAGTTGAAACTCATCTCTGAACGGACTATAATTAATGTAAACAATACCCTCGAAAGCAGTTTTGGTTCCATCTGCAAGCAATGGAAAGAATGATGACTAAAAAAATAACGATTATCTTCATATCTGTAATAGTATTTATTATTTCATTCCAAGGCTGTAAATACAGCGATTCCGATCTGACTGATTTCTCTAGACACGGGACGTTTTCGTTTTCGGGTGACAGTTTGAGCGTACAATATTTTGGTGCGGACGATTATGTACAGATTTCCGTTCCAGAATATATTGAACAGTGTTTTCAGGCGGAAGCTCAAGAAACTGAGTCGTTCGGCGTATTTGTTCATCCCCGTATTACAGCTTTTGTGTCAGGCGGAAAGTTTGATGATAGTTACGATGCTGCTGAAATATATTGTACCACAAACGAGGGCAAGAGCTGGTTTCGAAGTATATTGCCGAGTGTTCGCGAAGCACAGGACGTAGGCGGCGGCAATATATTTTCGTCTGTATCTATAGGCTTCACATCATCGCTTGACGGTTGGATTATAGGAAGTCGACATTATGGAATGGGAAACCAAGAAAACTTTATATACCTTTCACATGATGGAGGGAAAACGTGGGAAGAAACCAATAATATAAACGATCAATATGCTAGGGTTTTGCGTTTCGGACTGTTTACAAGCGAAAGCATTGGATTCATGTGCTTCAGATTTGAGTTTGAAGAAAATCCTTTTCCGATATATAGAACAGCAGATGGCGGAACTACATGGAGTTTAGCTTTAATGCCGGAAATCATTCAACCGGAAAATTCATATTACGAATTTTCCGCTCTCCAATTCCATGACAGTATATACGAACTCACCCTGTCAAATCATGAGTATGCAGAGGATATTTTAACGCTCACAAGTTCTGATTTTGGAGTTACTTGGAACAATTTAAAACAAAAAAGGAACCGCTAAGATTTGCATTTTACTCTATTAGTCACGGCGCTGCGCAATACTCACGCATATAAGTCTCCATCTTTTGTTTCATAAGATCTTGAGTTTTACATGCTTTTCTACCATAAACCCAGCCGCAGTGCATAAAGCGTTTAAAAAATCAATGGATAGACAATATGCTATAAAGATTCCAGTTGAAATTCACCTCTGAACGGACTATAATTAATGTAAAACAAATGGAAGGATGATCAAAATGCTAAAAAAGTTAACGTCATTCTTAGTTATTGCGGTTCTTTGTCTCGGTATTTTTACACTGGTGAAAGTGTCAGATTATTCGTTCAGTAACACAAATGACGGTTCGCAATCGCAGCTCGGCATGGAAGATGATCAAGAGCAGAAAAGCGAAGCTCGTCAAAAGTATGAGGCTTTGCTCGAAGGGAACTATCGTAACGGTGAACTGGTCGATAAATTTGAAGAGGCATTTGGGAATCTGTCGCCGCAGTATATCCGTGAGAACTATAAGACACTATTTGACGCTGAAGCAGGCGAGATCGACGAAGGCTTTCTGTCCGTCATAACAAACGAAGAAATGCGCAGTGTCCAGTCCGCGCAAGCCATGAATGTAATAAACCAAGCAGTTTTATATTCGGATTCCGATTCGGAAGCCGAAGAAAAATCATACGAAGAAATTTTCGGACCGATTCCCGAACCTGAGATGCCTGCATATGAAGAAGCCGAAGAACCTATCTCTTACGTCGTATTGGAGAACGACGACAACGGCAATTCCGTCTCACCTACGCAGACGCAAAGCGCGCAGAGTGGGTTCACACAGAGCCAAGATTCTGCAAGCGCGTTGAGCGAAACAGACGACAGAAGTGTGTCTGTCGTAATTGAAAGTAATTGTGATGTCAACATTAAGGATAACAACGGAAACACTGTATTGGAAGACGGTGACAAATTGTACATTGAAGATACTGCGGGACTCACGCGTTCGGTTGGTACAGTTTGGTGGATCAATCACGAGACAAACCGAAAGCAATATATCTTTTCGTCAGGTCAGTATACGATAAAGTTATCAAGCCCAGAAGAGGTTGTTGGCACAGCAAAGATTATCACCATGTGTAAAGATGCGGATATTGTCACATCATTAGAAATATATGACAGTTTTAACGTGGTTGGTGAAGCCGTAATAAATATAGCGCCCGGCTCTGTAACCGTTTCTGCAAATACGAATGCGGAGAATTCAAGGAAGAGACAAGGCTCATTGATTGAACCGTCAAAGAGTCTAACTCTAGAGGAACTGCAAGCTTTTAACGGCAACATTTGATAGTAAATAAACAAAAGATGATCTTAGCTCCGTTGCAACTTCGCAGCGGAGCTAACGTCGCATTTGGCACAGGTGCGCGTTAGGCGCAAGGAGGGTGATGTGATCGATACTGGACTGCCAGAAACACGAAGGGAAACCTTGCGGCGTGTTATGGCGCCGCTTAATCGCAGGCAGAATATGCGGTGTAGGATCCGAACTCTGATATTGCTTTTGCTGGGTGAATGTCCCCTAACAATTATATATTTCCAAATATATAATCTCGTATATATGCTATTTTATGCTATTTGCGAGAAGTTTAACGCACTACTTACAAATTTTGCGGGCGAAAGTTCACAATTTACCAACTTTATGGAAAGTGAGCTTTTTACATATATCCCATACATTTTAGGATTCTTTGCTCTGAATTTTATAGTAAATATCATCTCAATTACCAGTAGAAAAATTGATATTTTTTTTGAAATATTAATTAGTTTAGCTGTATGGACAACAGTTTTTTTCATCATCGCAAAATTCAGGAAAGGGTGGTTTGATGATTTATACATCGGCGTTGCTATACAATATTTGCTTACAATATTGTGTATGTGTATCGCGGAGGTGATTTTTTACGCAATCAGATTCAAAAAGGAACGCGCAAAGATAGAACATCTGCCGGAGCGTCCTTAGAAGCGTGATGAAATCGTCCGTGCTCGAGCACATCGCCGGGCTATTCCCTACCTTTTCTTTTACCATTTTCAAGGTTCAATTTTTTACATCGATCGCTTTCATATTGTCCATTTACATAAGCTTCATGAAAATCTAAACTTGAATTATTTAAGGGAACTTCTAAAAACCCAGGGTGTGCAGATTCGGCGTGAATTTTGTCACGATTCACAGTCGAAAAACGCAGACATACTGGTAGTATGGCGAGGCTTTTCGGCGAAGAAGCGTGGCAAAAGGCGCGTCGAAGATGTGCGGCAGGGGTTTTTAGAAGTTCCCTAAAGGGAGGTTTGTCATGACGTCAAAAAATGGACTTTCTATTATCAAACCTGTGCCGAAGACTAGGATCGGTCTTTACAGCGCGGGCTTAAAGGCGTACTGGAGCCAGTTTGAAGGACTGCGTGACAGGCTCCGGCAGTACGGCGCATTTATCGAAGAGAAGCTGAGCCAGTATGGAGAAGTGTTCAACTACGGTTTGGTGGATGATGAAGCGGAGGGCAGGAAGGCCGGCGAATGGCTGAACGCCAACAATGTAGACATCGTATTCTGCCATTCGGCGACTTATTTCACAAGCGCGTCAGCGCTTCCGGTTCATCAGGCTTGCAAGGCTCATGTGGTGATCTTGAATCTTCAGCCAACTGCCGCTATGAATTACGCGCGGACGACGACGGGCGAATGGCTCGCGCATTGCGGCGCCTGTCCTGTACCTGAGTTCTGCAACGCACTGGGTAGGGCGGGGATAAGCTTCGATGTGGTAAACGGTCTTCTCGGACTCGAAAAGACGCCTGAGATATCCGTCGCGGATGAAGTCACCGCACATCGCCCTGAAGCTGTTAAGGTCTGGGAAAAAGCATCCCGATTCGCGAGGGCGGCGGGCGTAAAGCGTATGCTGCGCGGCGCCAGATTCGGATTTCTGGGCGGCAATTACAGCGGTATGCTTGATATGTACAGCGATTTCACGGTTCTTCAAACCCAGACAGGTATGCACGTGGAACTACTTGAAATGTGCGATCTGAACCGCAGTCTGCAAAAGATTACGGACGCGGAGGTTTCGGAGAAGATGGACGCCATCGGCAAGTTCTTCCGCATAGAAGGGGATTCCCCTGCGGATCCCATTGCGAAAAAACCCGATCCTGAGCAGTTACGCTGGTCTGCGAGAGTAGCGGCGGCGCAGGAGCGCATGGCGCGGGAATATGATCTCGACGCTCTCGCGTACTACTACCACGGTTCCGATGATAATGAATATGAGAGACTTCAGGCCGGCTTTATAGTCGGTCATTCGCTGCTTACCGCCGCCGGTGTGCCATGCGCGGGGGAAGGCGATATGAAGACGGCTCTCGCTATGAAAATATGCGACAGTCTCGGCGTAGGCGGAAGCTTCAGCGAGATTGTGGCGGTGGACTATAACATAGGGAGCATTATTCTCGGTCACGACGGGCCCTTCCATATCATGATATCCGACGGTAAACCCGTTCTTAGGGGCATGGGCGTATATCACGGCAAGCGCGGCAGCGGGGTGTCGGTGGAGGCGAACGTCGCCGCAGGAGATGTGACGCTGCTGGGAGCGGCGCAGACGTCCGAAGGCAAGCTGCGTTTCATCGTGAGCGAAGGAAAGGCGGTTAAAGAAGAGATACTCAAGATAGGCAACACTCAAACCCACGTCATATTCGATACAGATCCAGACACATATATGGATAAGTGGTTCCCATGCGAACCGACGCACCATATGGCTATGAGCGTAGGGAGAAACGCCGAGCTGTTTCTGACTACAGCCAAGCTTCTGGGGATTGAGTGTTTAATAGTATAAGCTTATAAACTGTTATTTGTTGTTTCTCAGTATCAAGTCGGCAGCCCAGTCCCTAAGTCTCAATCAGGCGCCGGACAGATGAATCCACCCAAGGAGGCGAATATCAAAATGTATTCGGAAATCAGGAAGAAACCCGGTAAAGCAGTGTCCATCATTGTTACAGCGGCAATGATATGCTCGTTGTTCGTCTATATGCCGGCATCGGCGGCGAACACGCTTTTGGGCGCGCAGCAGTCACCTTCATCAGGAGCACCTGCGACCAGAGCAGGACAGGCGGAACTGCAGGTCAGCGACCTGACAGTGGAATACATGAAAACACCCATAGGCGTAGATCGCCAAAAACCGGTGTTTTCATGGAAGATTGACAAGGGGGATATAAGGGGAATCGTGCAGACGTCTTACAGAATATCTGTGCGGGACGGGGATGAAACCGTATGGGACAGCGGAAGCGTCGAGTCGGATCTCGCAAGCGGGATCGAGTACGGCGGCGAAGCGCTTAGTGCGGCGACGAAATACATCTGGACGGTGGATGTCACCGATAACCAGGGAGGCGCGGCTTCGAGCATAAGCGAGTTCGGAACAGGTCTCTATGAAGAGGATGACTGGAACGACGCGCAGTGGATAAGCAATATAGGCGGCACAGGAAGCGTGGGGAGCGCGGATCCTGCCAAATATACAGTTGAAGCCGACTTCACGCTGGAAGCGGGTAGCTTCGGACTGATGCTAGGAGAGAATGTGAACAATTTCTTCATGTATCAGGTGAACGCGGCTACGGACGGCGCCAACGTCTATGTTCGCCCCCATCGCTGGGTGAATGGCGGCGGCGCGGCGATAGGTCATTATAACACGGGGATATCCGCGCCGGCTTTCCTAGGCGCTGAACATAAACTGAGGCTGGAGATAGACAGCGGAACGGTTAAGGCTTATATGGACGGAGAACTGCTGACATACGAAGGTGAGGAGGTCTTTTCCAGCCAGTACATAGGAGAATTGTCGGGCATAGGCGTGCGCGCCTACTATAACCCGAATAACAGCGATAAGGACAACATAAAAATCAACAAGCTGGAAATGAGGAATAGCTTGGGCGACCTAGTTTATTACGATGATTTCACAGGTACGAATTCATTCGATCGAGGTGTTGTTGAAGATGGACAGCTTGTAATTCACCCCGAAGGAAGCGGCAATATCGAATGGCGCGTGTGGCAGAAACCGGCTGACAGCAAGGTGTTTTCGGTGCAGACAGATGTTCAGGTGGGCGACTGCGCGGCGGGTTTTGCTTTCGGGGTTCAGGACAGCAGCCATTTCTATATGTGGCAGCTGAATACCTTCAATTACCCATCTACTTCCACGCCGGAGGCTGACAAGCTGACATACCTGCGTCCTCACGTGTGGAACGGCGGTCCTACAGAGTATGGCAACGACGTCAATATCAACGCCATTGTGAGCAAAGCCGAGGCGGATAGCGGTCAGACGGCGCTGCGGGTAGATGTAAATAACGGCGCGTTAGTCTCATATGTCAACGGGATCAAGGTCGACGAGAGAAGCAGCGGACGCAGTTATGATATAGGAAGCGTTGGTTTCCGCCACTCGAAGGACAGAGATGCCGACGTAGAAGAAAGAGGAATATTTGACAATATTATGCTGCGGGATGCCGGAGGGCGCGTAGTCCTGTTTGACGATTTCGAAGACGGGATAAACATGTATGAAGGTACGAGCATAGAGGATGGCAGACTGGTAGTAAAGAGAGACGGAAGCCGAGAGATAATTCTGCGCGACAGCAGCGCGGCGCAGCAAGGAGCGTCTCAGGTTCCGATGTTCCGTAAGGATTTTCAGACAGACGACAAAGATATTGTCAGAGCCACAGTATATGCCAGCGCGTTGGGGCATTATGAGCTTCAGATGAACGGAGCGAAGGTGGGCGAGGACTATATGGCGCCGGGATGGACGGAGTACGACACCCGTGTGCAGTATCAGGCATATGATGTTACGAAACAAGTCATAAAGGGTGGCGAGAACGCGCTGGGCGCGATGTTGGCGCCGGGATGGTATTCCGGGAACATTTCGATTCTCGGCGATAAAATTTACGGCAGTAAACGCGCGGTGATAGTGAATCTTGTGATAGAATACGCCGATGGTTCCAAGCAGAGCGTGGTGACGGACGGTACGTGGAAATACACGCTGGACGGACCTATAATAGATACGGATATGTTTGACGGTGAGACCTATGACGCAAATCGTGAGCTGGGCGGCAGCAAGTACGCATGGGCGGCGCCGGACTTCGATAATTCCGGATGGAATACGGCGGGCGTGATGTTTGACAGCGCGTTCAGCGTAAAGACGGAGGTGTCCGGAGATCAGCCGATAGAGCTTACGGCGCAGGTAGGACCGACGGTCAAGAAGATAAAAGACGTGAATCCGATCTCTATCAATGTAGTAGGCGGAAAGTATATCGTAGATATGGGTCAGAACTTCGCCGGAATCCTGAATATTTCCCTCAAGGGTGAAGCAGGGAGCACGGCGGTGATCCGCTACGGAGAAATGCTCAACGACGGTCCGCAGGGACAGAGAGGGAATGACAACCCCGACGGGGCGGGTTCCCTGTATACGGCGAATCTGCGTTCGGCGAAAGCCACCGACAGATATACATTCAAGTCAAATGAGAAAGAAACGTGGGAACCGAATTTCACATTCCACGGTTTCCGCTATGTGGAAATATCAGGGGTCAGTGAAGCTCCTGCATTGGCGGACGTGCGCGGCATAGCCCTTGCGAACGCCATGGAGGAAACGGGCAGCTTCGACAGTTCGAACGAACTTCTGAACAAGATATATAACAATTCGTTCTGGGGACAGCGCTCCAACTTTTTAAGCGTGCCGACGGATTGCCCCCAGCGTGACGAACGCATGGGATGGGGCGCGGATACGCATGTATTCGCGGGCACAGGCATGTTCAATATGGACGCGTCTATGTTCTATCAGAAGTGGCTTTTGGACATGCGCGACGGACAATACGCCGACGGCAGATATGGGGACACAGCGCCGAATCCGCACAATTTCGCGGGCGATATAGTGTGGAACGCGGGCGGCGTCATAGTGCCGTATACCATATGGCAGAGAACCGGCGATACACGTGTGCTGGAGGACAGTTACACATCCATGAGCAGATACATGGCGGGGCGCATGAGTATGGGCAATATCCAGTCCTGCGGTTACGGCGACTGGCTGGAGCCTGTGGACGGCACATCGGATAAGAATGTGATAGGTACGGCGTATTTCGCGTATCAGCTCTCTTTGATGGCTGAGATGGCGGACGCTTTGGGCAAAAGCGAAGACGCGGCCGCGTACAGAGCGCGCTTCAGCCAGGTAAATAATGCGTTCCACTCCGCTTACGTATCCCCGGATGGAACCATATCAAACGGCATACAGAGCGGATATGTGCTGGCTCTGGGCACGGGTCTTACGAAGCCGGAGACCGAGCAGTTGTTCGTGCAGAAGCTTGTCGACAAGATAGAGGCTGACGGCAATCTGATGACGGTAGGCTTTGTGTCGGTGAATAAACTGATGCCGGTGCTGACGAAGTACGGGCACAGCGACATAGCGTATCAGCTGGCGCTTAACACCGCTTATCCCTCATGGGGATACAGCATAGAGCAGGGCGCCACCACCGGATGGGAACGGTGGAATTCCTACACACTCTCCGGAGGCTTCGGCCCTGTGAGCATGAATTCATTCAATCACTACGCGTTCGGCAGCGTGAGCGAATGGTTCTATAACGGTGTGGCGGGCATAAACACGGATCCGCAAAACCCGGGATTCAAGAATATAATCATAGAACCGGCTCTGGACGGAAGGCTGAGCTACGCAAAGGCCTCGTATGATTCTATACGCGGCGAGATCGTGTCCGGCTGGACGCGTCAGGGCGAGAATTCCTACAAGCTTGATGTGGTAGTCCCTGCTAACGCTACGGCGACTGTTGTGCTTCCTGCGCCGCTTGCCGCAGTTGAAGAGGGCGGACTTGCCATCGTAGACGGCGACGGGCGGATTCAGCCTCAGGGTGTTTCAGGAGCGGAGGATGCAGCTGCAAAGGCGCGTATTTCTGTCGGTTCGGGCAGCTATAGTTTCACATTCGACTGGGACGCTACCGTTATAAAGACGGGGCTTCAGGCGGCGCTTACCGCTGTCAGGGCGGCTGTGGCAGTGGAAGAGGATTTCACAGAGGACAGTGTACTGAATGTTAAAAGCGCTATAGGCGCGGCGCTGCTTTTGCTGGATAAGGCTGACGCAACTCAGACTGAGATAGATGAAGCGGAAGCCGCTCTGAACACAGCTGCGGCAGGTCTTGAAAGCAGCGGAAATGTGAATCTGGCCAGAGGCAAGACAGCCACGGTTTCCAGTCAGGTGACGTCCGACGGCATATTCAGCAAGCAGAAACTGACTGACGGCACGCGCAGCGGAGGCGGCGACACCACGTGGTCTTCGAATGACAACAGAAGCGTCAACCATACGGAATGGGCTATGATAGATCTGGGCGAGACGACGCGGTTTAACAGGATACTGCTCTTCCCGCGCGACGACAGCTCGGCGGCCGCGCACAGCGGATGGGGCTTCCCCAATAGCTTTACGATAGAAACATCTGCGGACGGGGAGACATGGCAGACGGTGATCTCCCGGACGGATCAAGCGTTCGTGGGAACAGCGGTTCAGCGCTTTACCATTCCCGCACAGGAGGCGCGCTTTGTGCGAGTAACGGGAACGTCTCTGAATAAGGTGGGCAATGACTATCATATGCAGCTGGCGGAGATCGAGATATATCGCATAGAGGCGGCTGCTACATCGGCGGAACTCATAAATATGCAGACAGAATACGCGGTCAATCCCATGGGCATAGACGTCGCTGCTCCGCGTTTAAGCTGGAATATAACATCAGACCTCAGAGGCGTCAAGCAGGAGGGCTACCGGATCGTGGTGACCAAGGGCGCCCCCGACGGCCCCATAGTGTGGACAGTCGATGAAGATTCGGATAACACACTCGGCGTTAAATACGCCGGAACACGTCTGGAACCATCCACGCGCTATTACTGGAAGGTCACAGCGCGAACCAATGTAGGCGCCGCCGTCGGCGAGAACGCCTGGTTCGAAACAGGGCTGATGAACAACAAGATAGGCGCGTGGGACGGCGCACAGTGGCTCACGGAACCTGCGTCCGCGTCTAATAATGACGTCTCGGATTACACCATTGAGTATGATTTCAAGATGATCAAGGACGGCGGAGGTTTGATATTCGCCTCTAACGGCAGCAACTTCCTCATGTGGCAGTTCAATATCAACCCCGTGGAAAGACCCTACGGCGGCACGCCGTATTTCCGCCCCCACCGCTGGAATCCCGGCGGATCATCGCTGGCGGAGATTAAGATAGACAACGTAATTCCGGATAATGAAGAAGGCAAGCACGCCTGGTATCATTGCCGGATCGAGGTGAAGAAGAACGGAGACGCCGCAGTGGTTACCACATCGCTGGGACCCCTCGGCGGAGATATGACCGTTATAGACAACGCGCGGAATATAGCGGGCAGCTGGACTCTGGGCAAGATCGGATTCCGCCAGATCGTAGATGTAAACAATCAGGAAGAGATTGTCTACGATAATATAGTGATACGCGACAATACAGACGGAGGCGACGCGGTCATTTATTCCGAGACCTTCGAAACCGAACCCACCAGCATGTTCGGCGTGAACGGGACGGTAGAGGACGGTGCCTATAGGGTACGCGGCGTTACATTTACAAGTTCCAGAAAGGTCGTTGACCCTGTTCCTCTGGACGGCGGCGAGCCGCTGTTCAGGAAAGAGTTTGGCATAGACAAGACAGTCAAGAGCGCCAGGCTGTATGCGACAGCCAGGGGATATTACGAATTCTCGCTGAACGGCGAAAAGGTCGGCGATCAGTATCTGGCGCCGGGCTGGACGGATTACAATTACACGGTGATGTATCAGATATATGATGTAACAAACATGTTGAAGCCGGGAGCGAACGCCATAGGCGCTATGCTGGGCATGGGATGGTTCTCAGGGCCTAATCAGATATACGGCTACAACATGTACGGCAGCACGCAGTCGCTTCTAGGCAAGCTTGTGATCGAGTACACCGACGGCAGTTCCGAGACACTCGTCACCGACGGCAGTTGGAAGTATCGTCCGGGTCCGATCCTCTACGCGGACAACTACGCGGGAGAAACCTATGACGCGCGTTATGACTGCGCCGGATGGAATACTGCGGGTTACGACGACAGCGCCTGGCAGGACGCCGGCATACATTCGCCTTTGCCCGCCGGAGCGGATTTAGTACCGCAGACGGGTCCGCCGGTACGTGAGGTGGAGCGTTTTGAAAATCCGGTGATGACAGAACCGGTTCCCGGCAAGTACACATATGACTTCGGACAGAACATAGCGGGAATTGTCAGCATAAAGGTGAAGGGCACAGCCGGAACGAAGATCACCATAAAACACGGTGAAATGCTCAATACGGAGACAGCCTACATGAACCCCGGCGAGGCGTCGGTGAAGGGCGGAGACGGGCCTATAGGCACGGTCTACAGAGCCAATCTGCGCGACCAGCAGGTTCCGGTCGCCTATGACTACTATATATTGAAGGGCGATCCTAACGGTGAGGAATACACGCCGCGCTTTACCTTCCACGGTTTCCGCTACATTGAGATCAGCGGTATTGACGAGGCTATACCGCCGGAGGACGTCACCGCCATAGCGATATCCTCGGACAATATCCTTACAAGCAGCTTTGAAAGCTCGAACCCGAAGGTCAATCAGCTCTATTCCAACATAATATGGGGAATGAGAGGCAACTTCGTTTCCATACCCACCGACTGCCCCAATCGCGACGAACGACTGGGCTACACGGGCGACACGCAGATCTTCGCCGGTACGGGCGTGTATCTGGCGAACACGGATCAGTTCTACGCCAAATGGCTCCGCGATCTGCGCTCATATCAGATGAATGAGGAAGCTTCAGGCCGCGACAAGGGTCTTGTACCGGTTCTGATTCCCGCCGTGCGCGTGTCGGCGTTCACAAACTGGTCTAACGCTTGGGGCGACGGCGCAGTGATCGTGCCGTGGCAGGTGTATCAACAGTACGGCGACACCCAGATCATCAGGGACAGCTTCGATTCAATGAAGGCTTGGTGCGACTTCCTGAATGATCCTGTGCGGAGTACGGACTATATACGTATAAGCGGAGGCGTGCCCAGGGACAACAACTACGGCGACTGGGTTTCGGTCGAGGATTCGCCTCATAGCATGACGGACACGCTGTTTACCGCATATTCCAATAAGCTGTTCGCTAAGATGGCCAGAGCCATAGGCGAAACGGATACGGCTGACACATATGACGGCATTACCAGAAACATCGTCAATGCCTTCATGAACGCATTCAGAAATGCGGACGGTTCCCTGAAGGCTTCGACGCAGACGCCTTACGGCATGCTTCTTTACTTCGGTCTGGCCGACGAGGTGGATCAGTCACTGTATGCGGAGCTGCTTGCGGAGAATATCCGTAATCACGGATGGAAACTCACTTCCGGTTTCATAGGGGTCAGCTATCTGGCGCCGGCTCTGTCTCAGAACGGGCAGAGCGAAGCCGCCTTCAAGCTCTTGGAGCAGGAAGAATACCCGTCCTGGATCTACAGCATCAATCAGGGCGCGACCACCACATGGGAACGCTGGAATTCCTACACAATAGCGGACGGATTCGGACCTACAGGCATGAATTCCTTTAACCATTACGCCTTCGGGTCTATAGGCGAGTGGATGTTCTCAGGCGTTTTGGGAATAAGACGCGACGAAGCAGCGCCTGGATTCCGCCATTTCATACTGGATCCCCAATACGGCGGAACACTCACATACGCCAACGGCGGCTACGATTCCGTGTCAGGGCGTATCGACAGCGGATGGACATGGAACCATGATACAGGCGCATTCAATTATGACTTCACGATCCCCGCCAATACAACAGCAACGGTATATATTCCGACGCTTGATCCTGCCAATGTTACAGAAGGCTCCGAAGCGGCGGGCGAAGCCGAGGGAGTGGTATTCGTAAGCTATGACAGTGAGTTGCAGAGAGCTGAGTATGAAGTCGCTTCAGGCGCATACTCATTCAGCTCGGCAGTGCGCACCGAGAGCGACGTGCTGGACGTATCCGTGGTTACCGATACAGTGGATGTTTTCGGCGAGATAATCCCCGGATTCGAGACGGGATCGAACCGTGCACAGAAGATTCCGGCTTCATTTGCCGCCAACGCGGGCGACACATTTACGCTGGAAGTAAGGCCATATAACGATGTGGACTTTGTCTTCGATAAATGGAGCGATTCAGAAACAGAATACACAGATAATCCCATAAGATTTGAGGGGATAAGCGAGAGCAAGGAACTGACAGTAAGCTTCAAAAATATAGGACTAAAGAGCATCCTATTGGGTGCGGCGGTTACGGCGCAGGCCAGTCACACATCTTCCGCGACCGGCGAATGGGGGCGCAACAATCTGGTAGACGGATGGTTGACATCCAGAGACGGACGCAGCGGTTGGACCAGCGCGATAGTAGGCGAACGGCCAACAGGCGCTAATATTCCGATTCTGACCTTTGACATGGGAGAAAAGAAGAGCTTTAACCGCATCCAGCTGTATCCGAGAACCAACGCCTTCACGGTGGACGGAGGAACAGCCGGTTTCCCGAGGGACTTCACTATAGAGGGTTCTGACGACGGCGAGAACTGGACGATTATACAGACTGAGACGGATGTCGTCGCTCGCTACCTGGCGCCGTATGTGATCACCTTCGATACCCAGACATGGAGGTATATCAGGATCGTCTGCACCAGAATAGGCGCCGCCGCAGGCGACGACGGAGGCGGACGGAATTACCGTATGCAGTTAGCCGAATTCGGAGCATATTATGAGAACGACTACGACGAAGAGTTCGACTTTGATATCGCCTTGAATAAGGCTGAGAAAGCAGTTCGCGTTACGGGCACAGGCTTCACCCCAGGCAAAAACGTCAGCCTGCTTGCGGCGTATAACTTCGCGCCGGACAGCGAGAACAGCGATTTCAGCACAACGCTGACAGCGGACGCCGACGGCAACATTGACTTTACCCTGCCGGCGGCGGTGACGGAACAGGCGCCTTGGCTGGGAGGACACAGCTACTATATCTCAATAAACGGAGTCACGGATTCAGCTGCTATCTATGCGACTAAGGCCAAAGTGCACACATCGGCGAGGGTTTCTGTAAGACTCAGGCAGACCCTGCAGCTCAACTACGACATAGACGGCGCAGCGTATGAATTCGTCTCAAGCAATCCCGCTGTTGCAACTGTGGACGCGGAGGGAATCGTAACGGCCAAGAAAGCCGGTACGGCCACATTGACCCTGCGCGCTACGGACGGAAGCGGACTGATATCCACAGCTATGATAACGGTCACGCCGTAAAAACGCCGGGTATAGACCATATCGGTTCTTTCGGCGGGCGCTGCCGGATCGCCGGCATGACGCCGGAAAATATAAACTTGTATTACCTAATTCACAGGCGCGGGCGGAAACTGTCCGCGCCTGTAGTCTGGAGCAGTATGGGCGCTTACGGAAACCCTTGTCGGACAGTATAAGGCGGGTTTTCAGAGGCCGTCTATAAATTATCTTAAACGGAGGTCGGACGAAAAAATGACAGACAATCTTAAAACATATGAACTGGCAAAGGAGAGGTATGCCGAATACGGGGTGGATACCGATGCGGCAATCAATCGGCTCAGGGATATCGAAATTTCGCTGCATTGCTGGCAGGGAGACGATGTACTCGGCTTTGAGTCGCCGGACGCGACGCTGAGCGGGGGAATAATGGCTACCGGTAATTATCCCGGAAAGGCCAGAAACGCCGAAGAGTTGAGGGCGGATATGACAAAGGCTTTCTCACTGCTTCCGGGGAAACAGCGTGCAAACCTTCACGCCATTTATTTAGAACCGGGCGACGTCATGGTGGGGCGCGACGCGATTGAAGCTAAACACTTCGAAGGGTGGATCCAATGGGCGGGAGAGCAGAATGTAAAGCTGGATTTCAATACGTCCATGTTTTCGCATCCGTTGGCGGACGGATATACCTTGGCGAGTTATGATAAGGGGATACGTGAGTTCTGGATTGAACACGGCAGACGATGCAGGCGTATAGGCGCAGAGATGGGCGCCAGGCAGAAGTCGCCTTGCATAATAAACCACTGGATGATAGACGGCTGTAAAGAACCGCCTGTTGACAGGATGCGCAGACGGGAGCTGTTCGCTGAGGGTATGGACGGCATTATTGCGGAGAAACTGCCGCCGGAACAGTTGAGAGACAGCATAGAGAGCAAACTCTTCGGCATAGGGATGGAGAGCTTCACAGCGGGTTCGGCGGAATTCTGCTTCGGTTACGCCATGTCGCGGGGCGCTATGCTGACCTATGATATGGGGCATTTTCATCCGACGGAGAGTATAGCCGATAAGGTGTCGTCTTCACTCTTATTCATCGACAAGCTGCTCCTGCACACCAGCCGCGGCGTTCGCTGGGACAGCGATCACGTGGTCGTAAGAAGCGACGACGTCGATCTGCTTATGCAGGAGGTGGTGAGGGCAAAGGCACTCGACAGGGTGTATATAGCCTTGGATTTCTTTGATGCGAGCATAAACCGCATAGCAGCATGGGTCATAGGCACGCGGGCGACGCAGAAATCATTGCTTTTTGCCTTGCTTGAACCTACGGATAAAATGCTTGCTGCGGAGGTGGCGGGCGATGCCACACTGAGATTGGCATTGACGGATGAGCTGAAATCACTCCCCTTTGGCGCGGTATGGAATCACTACTGTGATACTGAAAACGTCCCTGCGGGGATGGACTGGCTCAGCGAAGTCAGGAGATATGAGAAGGAAGTGCTGAGCGGAAGGAAGTGAGGGCGGCGCAGATCGACAACGGAAAAGAGGCGGCCGTGATGACGCGGACGGGCGTCAGAAAATAGGCGGCCGTGATGGCGCGGACGGGCGTCGGAAAAGAGGCGGCCGTGATGACGCGGACGGGCGTCAGAAAATAGGCGGCCGTGATGGCGATGTAGGACTAGGCGGCGAGAAATGGAGAATACATATGCTTGAAAAATTGGTTGAATTATCCAACAGATATGGAGCGAGACCTGAATACACGCTGGCAGGCGGAGGGAACTCATCATATAAAAATAACGGGGAAATGTATGTGAAAGCCTCGGGGACGAGGCTGGCCACGATAGAGAGCGAGGGTTTTGTAGGTGTAGACAGACATAAACTCGCATATATCATGCAGAAAGAATACTCCGCGGACGAGAAGCAGAGAGAGGCGGAGGTGCTGGCGGATCTGATGGAGGCGCGATTGCCCGGCAGTGAGACGAAACGACCCAGCGTGGAAACATTATTGCATAATCTGTTTACTGAAGCTTATGTGCTGCATCTTCATCCGGCAGCGGTGAACGGTCTTAGCTGCGGGCGCGGCGGAGAAATGGCGGCGCGCGAAATTTTTGCGGATGAGTTTGTCTGGGTGGAATCCTACAAACCCGGCTATGCCTTGGCCAAGCTTTGTGAGAAAAAGATAAGCGATTATAGAAGCGTGCATGGGAAAAACCCGAATAAGATCATCTTACAGAACCACGGGATCTTCGCCGCGGGCGATGAACCGGAAATAATAGATCGGATTATGGAAGACCTTATGCGTAAACTTCATACCGCCATGCCCCTTAAACCGAGGCATGAAGCTGTCTTTGCGGAAAGCCTGCAGCGGATACAGGAGTTTAAACGGATAATAAAGGAAACGACAGGCTGCGGAGCAGTAGTGCACCTTACGAATCCGGATATGATGGAGATGATAGAGGATGAAGGCTCATTTTTCCCGCTCTCAGCGCCGTTTACGCCGGATCACATTGTCTACTGTAAAGCGCGCTTTTTGAGAATAGACGCGGATGAACCGACTAAGCCGGGGGAGTTGGCGGAGCCGGGTGAATCGACTGAATCGGGCGAATTGATTAAGCAGGAAGAACTTATACAGCGTAAATGCGCCGAATTCACTCGCGAGTTCGGTTATGCGCCTAAAGTTATATGCGTAAAGGGACTGGGAGCGTTCTTGACGGGAATAAATGAGACTGACGCCGCGGATACGGCGGCGCTGTTCGCCGATGCGGTTGACATAGCGGTATATTCACGGAATTTCGGGGGAGCGCTGCACATGACGCCGGAGCTTGTGAAGTTTATATCCGGCTGGGAAGCTGAAGCTTATAGACGAAAAGTGGCTGACGGTTGAATGTCGGCGATCTGAAACGTGATTTGCATGGCAGGTCGGCGGTTGATAGCGGATGGCGTTTGAAGGTGGCCGGTGGTTGATAGCGGATGGCGTTTGAAGGTGGCTGACGGTTGAGGAGGGCGAAGATATGGCGAAGGTTCTTGCGTTTGACTTGGGCGCTTCGAGTGGGAAGGCGGTTCTGGCAGAGTATGACGGAAAACGGATAAAGACGAACGAAATACACCGTTTTCCAAATGATCCCGTTTACGTGAACGGCGTATTGTATTGGGATATACTCCGTCTGTTTTTTGAGATAAAGAAGGGGATCTCTAAAGCTGTTAATGCGGGCGGTTTCGATACGCTGGCCATAGACACTTGGGGGGTAGACTTCGGGCTTGTGGGGTATGACGGTCAGCTTCTGGAAAATCCCGTCCACTACCGTGACAGCAGAACGGACGACTTTTCAAGGCTTTATGAGACGCTTCCGAAAGAAAAGATCTACGCTTCAACCGGCATTCAGGAGATGCCTTTCAATACATTGTTCCAGCTCGCCTACCTGTATAGAGAACGCCCCGATTTAATGGCGCGTACTAAAAAGATGCTCTTCATTCCGGATCTGCTGAATTATTTTCTTACAGGCGAGATGAAGGCAGAATATACTATCGCTTCGACCTCCGCTATGCTGAACGCGAGCGAGCGGACTTGGGATCTTGATCTGATCAAGACGGCCGGAATCGATCCGGATATTCTGTGTGACATCATTCATCCGGGTGAAGTGTGCGGACGTCTTTCCGCCGAGATCTGCAGCGAACTGGGCGCTCCGCCCGCCCGCGTTATGTGCGCGGCCTCGCACGATACCGCTTCGGCGGTGGCGGCGGTTCCCGCTTCGGAAGAGGATTTTATATACGTAATAAGCGGCACGTGGTCATTATTCGGCGCCGAACTCAAAACACCGCGCATCAATGAAAAGGCTTCATTGTTCAATTTCACAAACGAGGGCGGGGCAAACAAAACGATAAGATATCTCAAGAATATAATGGGGACATGGTTGATTCAGGAGTGCAAAAGACAGTGGGAGAGAGAAGGGAAGGTATTCAGCTTCGGAGAGCTTGATGAAATGGCCGGCGCGTGCAGACCTTTTCAAAGCTTGATAGATGTGGACGCGCCCGAATTTTTAAAGCCGGGCGACATGCCTGAGCGTATACGCGCCTATTGCAGAGAGACAGGACAGCATGAGCCGGCCGGCGAGGGGGAGATCGTCAGATGCGTTTATGAAAGTCTGGCTATGAAATACAGACGCGCTATGGAGATGATAGAAGAGAGCGCGCCGCAGGCAGGCGGATCCACCGGCTCGCCCATCGGGCGCCTAGGAGGCGATTCCCGCTCATCCGAAGCGGAATTTACGAATGGAAACGCGTCCGGCACGACAAGCGGCGCGGTTCATATACTAGGCGGCGGCGTTCAAAGCTCGTTGCTATGCAGTATGACGGCAAGCGCCATGGGAAGGACAGTGTACGCCGGACCGACTGAAGCCACTGCCCTCGGCAATATAGCGGTGCAGCTGATAGCTGCAGGAGAGATCGGAGATATCAAAGAGGCGCGCCGCGTGATCAAGGAATCATCGGAGCTTCTGATATTTGAAGCCGTCGATAGGGAAAAGTGGGATGAGCAGTGTCGGCTTACGCTTCGGGACGGCCGGATGGCCTATACATGATAATCATCGGCAAGTTCCATCATGCCGTACTCTAAAAGCAGTTCTTCCAGTCGTTCGTGGCTAATGGGAGTAGGGATCACGAAGAACTCGTTGTGTTCAATCGCGGACGCAAGGTCGCGGTATACCTGCGCCTGACTGTTTTCGGGGAGATATTCTATTACAGTTTTCCGGTTGATCTCCGCCCGCTGAACCACATTGTTACGGGGAATAAAGTAGATAAGTTGCGTGCCCAGTTCTTTGGTGAAGGCGCGCAGCAGATCCAGTTCATGATCCACATTGCGGCTGTTGCAGATGATTCCCGCCAGACGCGCGCCGCCCTTCTGCGCGTATTTGCAAATCCCCTTGGCGATGTTATTCGCGGCGTACAGCGCCATCATCTCACCTGAAGCAACAATATATATCTCTTTTGCCTTTCCCTCGCGGATGGGCATAGCAAAACCGCCGCAGACTACATCTCCAAGCACATCGTAGAACACGTAATCCAGATCCTCCGTATACGCCCCGAGATTCTCCAAGGTGTCGATGGATGTTATGATGCCGCGCCCCGCGCAGCCTACGCCGGGTTCGGGGCCGCCGGATTCCACACAACGGATGCCGCCGAAACCCTCAAGGATCAGATCATCCAGATTCACGCCTTGACGACTCTCTCGAATAGTGTCAAGCACCGTCTTTTGGTGTAAGCCCCCCAGTAAGAGCCGGGTGGAATCCGCCTTGGGGTCGCATCCGACAACCATGATATTCTTTCCCATCTCGGCAAGACCGGCGGTCAGATTTTGTGTTGTAGTGGACTTTCCGATGCCGCCCTTTCCGTAAATTGCGATTTGCCTTAATCGTTTGGCCATTGTTGTGTTCTCCTTTGATATTATAATTTATTTTTTCCGTGAGGCGTCTCAGAGGCGTCTCACGAAGTTAATGAAATATTCTAGCGGTTCGTGATAAGCCTGCCGCCTATGAGCTTTTCATGGACGAGGCGATATCTGACGAGAAGCGCTGCGCCGCGCACCGTATTCTCAGCGATCATACAAACCCATGCGCCGTAAACACCTGCTCCGAGGATGTAGATAGCGAACCACGCGCCTAAAACCCGGACAAACCATAGCGTGATGACGGCTATAATAAAAGGCGATTTGGTGTCGCCCGTTCCGTTGAAGATCCCCTCCATGATCACGGATATGGCAAAAATCGGTTCGTTGAACGCGACAATACGAAACAGAGTCGTGCCGATTTGAATCACATCCGGATCTGTAGACAAGGTGGAGATGATCAGACGTGCCATAACGAACATCAGAATGGCCACAAGGGACATGAAGGCGCCGATCAGGATACAGGAAAGCCTTGTCAGTTGATCGAGCTTTTTTTGACTCCCCTCTCCTTTGCAGTTACCGGCCAGCGTAGTCGCAGCCGCTTGCATTCCCACGACGGCCATATAACATAAACCCTCAGCTGCAAAAGCGACAGTGTGAGCCGCCAGTGACAATGTGCCTAAGCCTACGACGAATGCGGTAAAGAATAAGCGGCCTATGCTGGTGACGCTCCTGCTTAACAGCACGGGAATCGCAGTGAATACGATCCTTCTGATAATGAGCGGATCCGGCATAAACTTTTCGCGGCGGGGGCTGACTAAGGGATTTTTAAGCACTCCCACGATCATCAACACCCCTCCCAGAACTGAGGCGGCGGCGGTTCCCCAGGCGGAACCCTGCACACCAAGTCCCGCGCCCCATACAGGGAAACGGAATCCGGCGACGAGGACGATCCGGCTGTCATAGATGAGAAAATAGTTCAGTATCACATTCGCGATGCTGATTATACCATTCACATACATCGGAGTACGCATATCCCCGACACCCTTGAGTACGGCGGCAAGCAGCATATTAAACGCTGTAAATACAGCCGACAGGTAGACGATGCGGAAATAAGCGACGGCAGGCGCGTGAATACTCTCCTCCGCGCCCAGCAGACCGGGCAGCGCCGGCGCCAGGATCAAGGCGACGATCATGAGAACTCCGCCGGTGATTACGGCCAGAAAAAACGCTTGAACAGACCCGCGCTTAACCATATCGTATTTTCGCATTCCCATAGCTATAGATATATAGGATACTATGCCTATGCCCACCGCCATGAGAACGCCTTTAAGTAAGAAATTCACCTCCTGGGTGAGCCCGATGGCCGCCGACGCGTCTTTGCCTAGTTGACCGACCATGATGAAATCCACATAAGAAAGTCCCGCTTGCAGCATAAATTCTATACTGGCCGGTATAGTCAATATTATGATTTTATATAAAAGCTCTTTTCTTTCATCCATGTCCGGGCGCCTATATGCTGTACTCGGGCGGGAGGATGCGGCTTAAAAATTTCTTTGTCCGCTCCTCCTTGGGGTTTGAGAAGATCTCATTCGCTGTACCTTCTTCAACCACATATCCGTCTTCCATGAATACCACATGATCCGCCACGTCCTTGGCAAATTGCAACTCATGTGTTACGACAACCATAGTGATGCCTGTGTCCGCTACTTGCTTGATAACTTCCAGCGTTTCGCAGACGAGTTCCGGATCCAGGGCGGAAGTGGGTTCGTCAAAGAGGATCACATCCGGGTTTAAAGCGACCGCGCGGGCTATGCTCACCCGTTGCTGCTGTCCGCCGGAGAGTTGAGAGGGATAGCAGTCATATTTATCCTGAAGCTGAACCCAGTCCAGGGTATCCTTTGCCTGCTTAATCGCTTTTGCCTTGGGTATTTTCCGTGCGGATACAAGACCCAGAAGCACATTGCCCAAGGCTGTTTTGTTACGGAAAAGTCCGTAGTTTTGAAACACAAAGGCGGTTTTTATACGGGCAGCGTGTACCTCAGACCGTGTGGCGCTGTGCAGATTCACGCTTTGATCCGCCAGGGTCATCTTTCCCTCGTCCGCCCGTTCCAGAAAATTGATGCAGCGCAGCAAGGTGGTTTTACCGGAACCGGAAGGACCCAGGATAACCACTACATCGCCCTTATTGACGCTCAAAGAGACGTCTTTGAGCACTTCCAGCTTACCGAATGACTTTTTCACATGTTCGAGTTCCAGCATATCCTCTTCCTCCCGGTCTAATATTTCTTGTATCTTTTGCGTTGAAAGATGTATTATCATCGATTTTTTCCATGCGGACGGCGTGAGATACCCTATTGATGATGAAGTTTAGCACGATGGATATTCCCCAGAATATGATTGCCGCCGCGATATATCCCTCTAAGTAGCGATAGTATTTCGCGCAGGGGAGCAGCGCGCCGTACATCACATCTACGATCCCTATGGTGTAGACCAGAGCTGTGGCCTTACAGCCGCTGAGCAGAAGATTCATCAGAAGAGGCATGGCTGTGGGGATCACCTGGGGTATGATCACCGTGCGCAGCAGCTGCGGCGTGGTCAGGCCTATGGAAAGACCGGCTTCAAACTGGATCTTCTCTATGGAGAGCAATGCCCCTAAAAATGCGGCCGAACTCGCCGGTAAAAATGAGAGCGATAACACAAGCACGCCTAAAAACAGGATGTTTATATCCGCAGGGGTGATGTTCCAGCGGAAATACTCGATGATCTTCACAATATTACTGGAGTAGATGAGGCTGACGATCAGGAGGGTCAGCACCATGGGCGTGCCCCGAAATACGGTAAGGAATATCTTGCAGAATTGGCTGAGCGCCGGAATCTTATAGTAGATAGCCAAGGCGCAGAAAAGCCCCAGAAACAAGGTGATGATCAGAGAGTATAGGGTCAGCTGTATAGTCTGGGGAAGGTAGTATAACCCGGACGCTAGGCATTCACGCAACAAAGCGGTATCAAGAGTGTATTCTGCCATAGACGACATCACCTTTCTTTTGGATTTTCCCGAAGGCGAACTCCAGGAGTACACTGATAATAATGAAGATCACTGCCGCAGCTACATAGGGATCAAAGATGTGGGCGGTATTGGTTCCGATCATTCTGGCTCTGCCGATGATGTCCACAGCGCCCAAGAGAAAAGCGAGCGACGTGCCCTGAAACAGCGACACCAAATCAACAGTGAAATTCGGCAGACCCGCCCTGACCGCTTGCGGCAGTATGATGTGTACAAAGGTCTGGAGACCGGTCAGTCCGACGGAATATCCCGCCTCTGTCTGAGATACCGGCACAGCAAGAATCGCGCCGCGAATGATCTCGCCTATAAAAGCGATTTCGTTCAATACAAAGGCCGTAATGATAAAAAACAACTTGTCCCAACTGTTTATGTTCAAACCAAAGAGGTTCATACTGAGCATGGGCAGGCCGTAATAGACCACATACAGCTGAATGATGATCGGCGTTCCGCGCATAAACGAAATATACACAGAGGCGATCTGGTATAGCACAGGCAGACGAAAGAGGCGGATCATCGCGAGTCCGAAGCCGAAGATAAGACCTAAACAAGTAGCGACAATGACGATTTCAAATGTCACGTTTAAGGACTGCAGAAGTTTTGGGAAAGCGTCTATTGTCCGCTCCAAGGAAAAGAATTCTCCCATGGCTTAATCTCCTTTGTCAATGAACAGTATAGTCTTTTCCGTAGAATTCTATGGATAATTCCGCGAGCTTGCCGTTGTCGCTGAGTTCTTGAAGGGCGTCGTCAAAATCCTGTTGCAGTTGTACTTGGTTCTTCTCAAACAGTATGTAGGAATTGGAGTCATAGATCTTCGCCTGCTCATGAAACACCCAATTGTCGACATTGAAATCTTCAGTCCATCGCACGAAGTTCTGCTCATTGGCGATAATGAAATCTACAACCCTGTTGTTCAGGAAGTTGACATAGTCTTCGGAAGTGCCGCCGCTGATGACTTTCTTTATCTCCTTGTCGGGGTTTTCTTCGTTCCAGGAGTTGATAATCGCCTCGACGGAGCCGCCCTGAGATGCCAGAGTGGATTTTCCCGCCAGATCCGCAAGCCCGGTGATGTTTTCATACTGGGGATCGTCAAGCGTGATGATAAAGGTGTTATAACCGATGAGCGGCACTTCACCGAATAAGTAAGTGTTCGCCCGTTCCGCGTTCCATTCAAACTCTTGAGAACCGGCCAGAACCCTGCTTGTAGCGAGACTATTCAGTATTTCCGAGAACTCCATAGTCTGGAGATCCAGTTCATATTGGGGCAAAAGCTCGTCAATGGCTTTTAAAACTTCCACATCATAGCCGGTTAGCTTCCCGTCTTCATCAATATATGCGTCCGGCTTGGCGGTGCTGCAGACGCCCACGGGGATCACTGCGGGATCCGAGCCGCTTGGGTCGCCGGAGCTTTCGCTCGAAGATGAGTTTGCGTTACCTCCGCAGGAACTCAGCAGTACGGCCATAAATATGGTCACAAAAATAATGACGGTCGGTTTGCGTAAAATAATACTTTTCATTATGTTCTCCTTCCTTTACTACTATAATTGATATTAATGCATAAGCTTTTTCGCGCTAATATCAATGCAATATCACTGCACAGCGTTTTTCTGCAGTCCCACGCTGTAAAAATCTCCGACGAATTGAAGCCCTCCGTCATAGCCCACATAGCTGCTGTTGATGATCAGTTTATCGTCGATGGGAAATGATATGGGGAGGAAATGACCGCCAACCTTTTCAGCCAGGATGCTCTCCCAACTGCTGCCGAAGATCAGGGGCGAGCCGCCGAAGTCCTCGCCTTCAATGTCGTCATGTATAGTGTAGCCGTCTGTGCTGAATCTTACATCCGCCGTTACACCATAGTTCAGTTCATTGGCGGCGGCCGCAACGCCCTCCCTATACTTTTTCGGCGTATCGTCGCTGATGTAGACCTTGGTAGGGAACATGCCCATGTCATTTACCAAAAATCGTGTGACTGCTACGGAATACTGGGCGTCCGATACAATGGCAAAGCGTTTGGACATGATGCGCAGCTCCAAGAATACAGGGGCGAAGCGGTCGATATAGTAATAATACTCGTCTTCCTGCGTCTTTGTGATCTTTTCAACAAAGGCGGGATCCAGTGAAGCGAAGTCCGCCGCCGTTTTTAGAAATTTGCTTGATTCATACGCTCCCAGCGGGAGATTATTGTAGTGAAGCAATGGGACGCCGAAGCGATCCTCCAAGAATTTTGCGCTCTCATACCCTGCCCAAGGGGAAACCAGGATTGTGAACTCCGCCTCGCCCATGCGCCGGATATTTTCCACCCCGCGTCCGTGGCCGAAGATAGTATTGGGTGTAAGCCCCAGCAGAGAGACAAGCTTTTCCAAGGCGCGCAGATTCCCTTCCCAGAAATGATCTTGATACGGCGGACCTGACAGAATGTTCACAAGTCCCTTTGTCTTTACAGTGCAGGGGCGCACAAGCTTCTCGAAAATACTTTTAAGCACCCAGTCGTGACTCACATAGTTGTTGGCCTTAAAGCCCGGGGTCTTGACGGCTACGACCGGTTTTTCGCCGTCTTCATAACGGGAGATTACTTCTTCCACATCGTCGCCGATGATCTCAGCCGCACAACCGCTGAGTACTACGTATAGATCGCCGTCCATGATTTTCAAGGAGTTTTCAATGAGGGTGTTCAACTTTTCATTCCCGCCGAACACGATCTCCTTTTCTGTGATGTCTGTGCAAGGATAGAGTTGCGCGGAGATGTAACCGGAATTCCCGAAGGTGTCGTCCAGCTTACCCGCGCAGCCCATGCCCGAATGCAGAATGGGAACTGCCCTGCTGATCGCGTGTACGGTTTGCATTGCCGCCAGTGCGCATTTATATCGTTGCTGCCCTAATGCCTGAGCCATCGTCAAGCCTCCTTGTAGATCGCCGTATGGTCTTGCTCAAGCCACCATGACGTGTACGGCAGTTTCGCGTGAGCGGCGAGGTTTTCCTCAAAACTCCGGTTGGTGACGGAGTCTATGATCATGTTTGCCAGAGCTAAAGTACCCTTATATCCCATCGCAAGGTATTCATCGCCCACGTAGACCGCCGGAATGTGCTGCTTTGTAGCCCATACGGTGAACCCGGGATGACGAGAGAAAAAGATATCCGGTTTATGCCGGTGTATGATGTTGAACACCTCAAAGTTCTGATTGTCGCTGACGTTGGCTGCAAAGTTGTTGGGGGAATTCCGGCACATGAACTCGATCGCAGGCGGGATATTGTCGCCGTCCTGCCTCGGATCATAATGACCGGATGACAGAGACAGGATCTCAATGCCCAGTTCCTGCAACACACGCGCCATCTCCCATGAATAACCGGCGCCCATAGCCACAACTGCCCTCAGCCCTTCCGTTTTCTTCTTAGCCGCCATAATCCCAGGCAGATACTTTGCCCGCTCTTCCTCGATGACTTCACGAGCCTCATCCTCCTTGTTCAAGAGCTTTGCGATACCCATGAACCACGTGTCAAACCCTGTCATGCCCATAGGGTTGATGGTTTTCAGGAAGGGGACGCCGTATTTTTGCTCCAAGGCGTGACCCAGATATGTGCCTAGGGTACTGCATATGGTGACGGTAGCGCGAGCCTCGGCGAGATGTCCGATCTCATCCACGGTGCTGTTAGTCATGAGGAATTGCAATTTCACGCCAAGACGACCGAAGATTTCAGAGAGGTATTTTCGCTCACTTTCGAAGAAATTGATAAAGTTGACCACGTCCCGTTTTTCTTTAGGCTCTTTGACCAGCGTGTTCACTAATGAATGGAAGACCGCATCCACGCCGGAAAACCACACCTGGGATTTGAAGCCCTCACAGTTCACATTGTCTATGGGGATGTCATAGCTCTGACGAAGCTCCAGCACTAGGCTGTCTATGTCCTCGCCGATCACCGCGCTGGCGCAGGAATTCACTATGAAGAGGGCTTTGGGCTCTCGCGTCTCTAGTACGTGAACCGCAAGCTCCCGCAAATTTTCGATGGAACCGAAGATCGTGTCGTCCTCGTTCATATCGTCCCCATAGGAAACAGCCTCGTAACGAGCGCTGATTCTCGCAGCGGCCTGCCGGCCTACTGTGGCGTTACCCACATGGGAGCAGCCTGACGGGCCGTGCATGATCACCGCCGCGTCACGGATATTTGTCAGATTTCCTGCCGCGCAACCGTTGGGACACATCCCGCCCTGAGAAAATTTGCGTTCCTTTCCACGAGCGCCGCAAGAGCCGCACTGTGAAATGCCATGTAAGTCCCCATCCCAACAGACTGTAGAACCAAGACGCGCTTCCCGTATGACCGCATCCTTTAAATCCAAATTTATAGACATAGATTCAAACTCCTTTCGCATAACATATATAACAGATATGTATACTATGTTATATATTATACACGTAAACAATATCTTTGTCAAGGGGTAAAAATCACCTCGCAAAATTCGTCTGAACCGCAAAATTCACGGACAATCTTCACGGGCAAAAATCACCGGCAAAAATCACTTTGTTTTCTTCTTGACTTATAAGCTGTAGGTGATGTATAATTTGAAGCAGAACAATACTACATAAAACATATATGAATTATATGCTTTTGTTCGATAAGGAGCTGTGAAAAAAGACAAGCAAGATGTATAGGTTATTTTTTCACAGCTCCTAAGGCTAGATTTCTGAATTGATAAGGTTGGGAGTGATACGATGGCAACTACTTATTCCGGCGTACGGGAATTAAGACCGTACACATACAACGACTTGGGCGGCGACAGTATGCGGCTGGCGGGCAACTTCGAAAAAAAGTGCTTAAAGAGCGCCGACCGCACATTTTCCCAAGGGCTGCAATGCCAGCAGATTAACAGCATTTCATGTGTGCTTTCTATGTCGGACTCCGCGTTTATTATTCACTCGCCCCAGGGCTGCTCAGGCTGCGTGTCCGGGGGCGCGGACGGATACCGCGTGGGGCAGGCTCACCGTGGTGTGAAGCTCATCAAATCACCGCGGGTAATCGTGACGAATCTGGATGAGAACGACATTATACGCGGCGGTGAGGCGAAACTCCGCGAAGCTATACGGATTGCGGGCGAGCGTTATGACCCAAAGATGATCTTTATATTTACATCATGTGCGTCCGGCATTATCGGAGATGATGTGGACGCGATAGCTGCGGACGCGCAGACGCCTGACGGACCGATCCTAATCCCGATTCATTGCGACGGTTTTCGTTCGAAAATCTGTGCGTCGGGCTTTGACGCGGCTTTTATAGCCATTAAGAAATATCTGCTGCCGAAAGAACCTCGGAAGAAAAGCTCGGGGCTTGTGAACCTATTCGCGCCGACATCCATCAGCTACAAGGATCAGCTCGAAATCGAACGGCTTCTGGCGCTTTTCGGCGCAACGGTGAACTATATACCGTTTTACTCATCATATGAAAAGATTCAAATGATCACCGCCGCCGAGGCTTCTACATCCATTTGTAAGGTATTTGCCGATGAGTTCATGAAGGAGCTTGAAGAGAGCTACGGGATCCCCTTTGCCCACACGGTGATGCCCATAGGCATCCGCAATACGGATAAATGGTTGTTGGGCATAGCCGCCTTGCTCGGGAAAGAGGCGCCTGCGCGGGAGTACATTGAGAAGGAGCATAAGCGTGTGCAACCGAAACTTGATGAAATCAAGGGGCGGCTGGAAGGCAAAAGGGTGTTTATATGCGGCGGTACGGGACGTTCTTTCGCAGCGGCGGCGCTCATTGACGATTTCGGCATGCAGCTTGTGGGCTTGGAAACACCGACCTACGATTTCGACGCGCAAATTGATATTGAATATCTCAACGGCATACACAAGAATTACGTAGTGGATGTGGCGAATATGCAACCATTCGAGCAGGTAAATCTAGTGAACCACCTAAAACCCGACGTGTTCATCGGCGTGCCTGCTTGGTCTGCGCGTCTGGGACTGCCGACCACCCATGTTTTAGATCCGAAACGTCCGACTATGGGATATGACGGCATCGTATATCTGGGTGAAAAGATCGCCGAACAGGTTGAAAACGCTGGATTCAACCGCAAACTTGCGCCCTATGCGCGTCTGCCGTACAAGAAGAGCTGGTATGAGCAAGACGCTTTCAAATATATCCGCGATCTGTAAAAAATAGATGGGAACTGTGAGCATATTCCTGAGCAAGTAATTTTGACGCCGCTCGGCGGCGGAATGGGGTGAATTATGTCGTATATAATTGAAAATCCGCGCGGGACTTGCGTACTCGGCGGTGTGAATAATGTACTGAGCGCGGTTACAAAGGTATGCCCTATTTATCACTCGGGTCCGGGTTGCTGTATGCAGACGGCGGCGGGGGAGAGCGGACAGGCGGGTCTGCGCGCTCCGTATTACCTATCCAATGTGTCCATGCCCTCCTCCAATATGCTGGAGAGGGAGGTGGTCTTCGGAGGCGAGCAGAAACTGCGGGACGAGATCGACGGCGCTCTGGAAATCATCGACGCGGACGCATACTTTGTGCTTACCGGCTGTACGGCCGGCATTATCGGGGACGATATTGAGGCGGTGACTGCGGATTATCGCAACTGCGGCCTGCCGGTTTATCCGATTACAACACCCGGCTTTAAGGGGGACAGTCTGTTGGGTTATGAGATTGCCTTCCAAGCCTTTACCGATTTCATCGTCGAAATTCCGAATAAGCGGGAGGGAAACCTCGTAAACCTTTGGGGCGTAATCCCATATCATGATCCCTACTGGGCGGGCGCCTTGGAGGAAATGACGCGTATACTCGGGAAGCTGGGTCTCAGGGTGAACACATTCTTCACCGAAAATCAGGATATTGATGTGGTGCGGGCTTCCGGCGCGGCAGCGCTCAACATCATCGTCAGTCCATATTTATTGAGAAAGACGGCGAAGAACTATGAAGAAAAATTCGGCGTGCCAAGCCTTCGCTTCGACGGCGTACCCATAGGTCCCACCCAGACCGGCGAGTTCGTTCGCGGGGTGGCGGAGGCGTTGAAACTGGATGACGATTTGGTAAATCGGGTATTGTGGGAAGAAAGCGCTTACGTGTACAATTATTTTGAGACTATCATAGGCGCGTTCAGCTGGAAGCGCTTTGCCGTGGCGGCGGATGCGGGAACCGCCATCGGCGTCACACGCTTTTTAGCGGATGATTTCAGCCTCACGCCGTCGGCGGTGGTCGTCACAGACCAGATTTGGGACGAGAGCGACAAGGAACGCATTACCGGGCGCCTGACGAAGCTGGAATACGCGCGTCCGCCAAAAATCTCCTTTGCGAGCGATCATTATGAGATACGGGAAGAACTGAAAAAGCACGATTTCAGCTTGTTACTGGGGAGTTCCCTGGAAGATGAAGTGGCGCGTGAATTGGATGTTCAACTGCAGCGCGTGGCATATCCCATCTCCGATGTGATGGTGCTTAATCGGAGCTACGCGGGCTTCAGAGGCTGCCTTACCCTTGTGGAAGATTTATTCAGCAATCTGTAGTTATTCAGCAATCTGTAGTGCACCGCGAAAGGTCAAGCCCCCGACAAAATTTTTTGAGAAGATTTTGTCGGGGGCTTGGCACATATTTACACTCAGTTAGTGATAGCTTCTGTGAGCGGTCGATAATAGTTATCCCAGAAGAATACTTTATAGTTAAAGTCTTCCTGAGGGTAGGCCGCAAAGTCAAGGTCAAAATCTATGTTCGCATTATCACCGGATGTGATGTTAAACGGCTTGGCCTCCGAATATCTCAGGACGCCGCTCTTGTCGTATACGGCGGCAATGGCGGAACCGGCTAAAATACCGCCGGAACGGTTTCTGATCTGCGCCGTTGAATCGGTAAAATCTGCACTGAATACGGTATTGGGGTCGGGATCAGGATCGGTTCCGAATTCCAAGCCGTCAATGGCCTGCTGCAAGTAGCCAATGGAGTACATAAGCGGCGTCGGCCAATCCGCTATAGACTTGATCTTATCAACCTTGTCATAAGCATCCAGATACGCATTATACGAGGTGTCGGCGTATCCGTCCTGCGGAATCTTAGGCGTCATCAGCGACTCAAGCGCCGCCCTCCGCTCTGAAGTCAACTCCTTGATCGTGCCGTCTATGATCATAACATCCTCTAAAGTCATGGTTATTATCTCGTCGGGCAGCTTGTTATCCACGAAAATCATCATGATGATGCGGTTAATATACTTCCAGTCTATCAAGCCTAGGTGGCACTCCCTGACCGGCACTTCAACCCCGTTGACATTGATCGTATAGTTCTCAGGGTATGTATCCGAGTTGGTGGTGACGGCGGAATCTATAGGCTTACCCAGCGGTATACTGACGTAGTTTGTACCCCACGTCAGACCCCATGCTGCGGTCGGGCGCCAACCGAAATTATGCTCGCTGCCGGTTGAAGGCGCGCCGGGTTTGTTGCCCTGATCCGGAGAACGCAGCCTGATGGAATTCGAGCCGCTGGTCATGAGGCTGGAAAGCGTCCTTTCAGACTCGTGGGTGCTGCTCATGGTGAGGGTGAACGTCAGGTAAAGCTTGTCTTTATGGTTATGGTTCCCCAAGTCGAGTTTGACGTTGCCCCCGTCGACCACCGCGATGCCGCTTCCGGGATCCGGACTCGTCCAATCCGCATACATATTATTGTACAAGGGCGTCCTTGCGGCAAAGGTGTTGAATGTGGCCACAGTCTCGTCCAAATGCCCGATGAAGACGCCGGTGTCAACGATCTTGATGTCGCCGAGGCTCATGCTTATCGGCGCTGTCTGATGCGAATTATCATCTGCGAAAATCATAAGTATCATGCGTCTGATATCCGACCAGTCTAAGAGTCCTCTGCTTGTTTCTCTCGCAAGGACATCAACGCCGTTGACATTAATCATATATTCAGTCATGGGGACATCCCTGTCCGAATTGCTGGTAAGGGTCTTGCCTACAACACTACTCAGCGGAATCCTTATATAATTTTTGCCCCACTGGAGGTTCCATTGCGAGCTTATGCGCCATCCGAAGTTGTGCTCGGAATTGTTGGGGTCCTGGGAAAGATATGGATCCCCGGGTTTATTGCCAAGGTCGCTGGAACGCAATCTGAGAGAGTTTGAACCGCCGGTAGCATTCCTTAAAACATCCGAGAACGGTCGTTCTTCATTGGGACTGTGGAACTCCATGGTCAAGGTCAGATACAAACCGTCTCTGTTGCTGTAATGCAGCAGATCGATCGGCAGCTGACCGTCGAGATTAGCCCAGTCCGCGTACATTCCGTTGCTTGAACTGGTAGTGCTCCACGGCCCCCTGTTGGCAAAACCGTCACCGGCAGCGATCAGTTTTTCTTCGGGTAGTTCCACTTCATAATCTGAATAGGAGAAACTAATCTCATAGGAAGCGGTTTCAGAGCCTCTGGTGACCGTAACGAAAGTCGAACCGGGAACCTTTGCGGCCGCAGCATATTCCACAAGGCAATCATCCGGCGCGGATGCTGTGATCACGGGTATTTCAGTCGTATCGACCGGCAGTTTAACATCATAGAGGAATCTGTTATACCTGTATCCGTCGATGAGCTGGCCGTTGATATTAAGCTCTGACAGACTCACGACGTTAACGACGACGACAGGGTAGCTGGCTTCCAAAACCTGATCGTTGTAGGTGAACGTAGCGGTTATCAGCGACGTTCCGCCTTTTATAGCGGATATCACGCCTGTGTCCGGGTCGACGGAGGCGTTTGCCGGATTGCTGCTTTCATATGAAATGCTAAGACCGGGCGCATTCGGATCGAGGAAGGTTTCGTCGGTCAGGCAGATCGTTACATTAGAATTGAACATTTCTCCGCTTGTGGCGACCGGCTTATCGGTTCTCAGCGTGACGACCTTTAACTTAAGCGGTGTATCGGCTTCGGTTAGATTGATCGTTCTGGCGCCATTTGCCACAGGCGTGGCGCTGTCATAGCAGACCTTCACATTGTAGCCGCCGGGCATAAGTTTACGTACGCCGGATAGATTTACGTCGGTATTACTTACAGTCGAAGGATCGATGACCATGAGGTCTTTTACCTCAAGCTGAATCTCCGCTTGTTTTGTCTCGTTGGCGCCCAGTTCCACGCGTGCGAAGCCTTTTAACTGCTGCGAAGGATTGACGCCGTCCCCGTGACCGGGAGCTTCGACATAAACCTGAACCACTTCCGCGCCGGGAACAGCGGTGTTATTCGTGACATCAGCGCTTACCGTAATAATACCGTCGGCGGGATCAGCTATCTGAACGTTGCCGATGGTGAAGTTGGTGTAACTGAGTCCGAAACCGAAGGGATAGCGCGGCGTCCCTTTGAAATACATATATGTGCGCCCCACCTTGTCATCCCGGTTATCTATCGAATAATCGGTAAGGAAGGAGGCGGGGTAGGGATAAAGCTGAGAGTCGTCTGTGTACCAGGTCTGGGTCAGATTGCCGCTGGGGTTGTAATCGCCCAAAATGAGCCTGGAGTGGGCTTCGCCCTGGCGCTGGCCGTTATATGCCGTCCAGATAATCGCGTCAACATTGTCGACGAAGGCGCTGATATCCATAACGCCTACGGATTGAATCACAACGACGACCTTGCCGCCGGCGGCGTGCGTTTTCTCAGCCACCGCATTTACAAGATAATCCTGCCCTGCGGGGAATTTGATGTTGGGGCGATCGCTGCCCTCGTTGCACACCCGGAACGGCGCGTATGCCGCAGTTGCATTGGCGGTTGCGGTGCCCACATATACTACAGATACGCCGCTATGCGACGCTTGATCGATATGCTGCTGGTTCATAGCGGGAGTCCGGTCATAAGAGAAGCTGACGTATATATCATGTATGCCTTCGTTTTGGCTTCGGGCATAATCCCATACGCCGCGATTGAACTTGCTTAGATCGAATTCGCCGTCTTGGTCGGCTTTGCTTGAGAATCCAACGGTTCTCCAGTTCGACTCTGTAATATCCGCGAAATTAGTCGGAACCGCGCCCGAGTAGGTATTGCCGCCGGTCGGCAGGCAGCTGACAGTGGCCAATACCGAGCCGTTCGGAGAATCAAGCCGGAATTCGGCGTTTACCTTGAAGCTGTTGTTGCTGGCTGAGAATATCCTCACTTCTTCGGATGTCATGTTGCCGATGTCAATGCCTGAGAACTTAATGTACGAACCGTCGCGTACATTCGCCAGGTAATCGCCGGATTTGCTCAGGTCATAGGTTTCGCCGCCGGATGCAGCGTTCACTATTCCGCTGCCGGGATAAAAACCGATAGCGCGCACGCGCAGAAGGTCGGTTGACGAGTTGGCGGCCGGCGTCATGCCTTGATAGAAGCTTACGTTATCTGCCTGACCCTTTTCGGCGGCTAACATTGTCATGCCGTCTCTGAACGTTATCCTGTCGGTTTTCGGCGAACCGCTGTAGTCCCCAAGATCAAAGGCGTCCATCAAAGGCCCGAAAACCTTTATATTTGTGTTATTGATATTGATAGGCAGCGCGCTATTGTTGTTTTTCAAAAGCACCGCGCCTTGCACCGCAGCCTCAAGTGTGGCGTCGCGGTTATACCTGGATTCCGGCAATTTTTCCGGATCATTGCCGGAGGCGGAATTGACCCATTCATAGCCGTCGCTCACTTGGTAGGGCAACATTGTGGGAATCCCGCTCGCGTCGGCCGGGCCGTCGAATTCGCCGGTTTTAAAACGCGTAAGGAGTATTTCCATCAGGTTGTGGTCGATTTCATCCTCGCTGATGAGTCCCTCATCGACAGCCGCGACAGTGAACTTATCGTAAGCCCAGTCTATCGAACCGCCGCCGCCGCAATCCATGTTATTACCGGCTTTTATACTGTAAGCCACGGCCTCGGGATATGTTACGGAGTGATCGGCGCCCTTCGGAACCCATCTGTGATTGTTAACCTGATCGAGAATGGCGCCGCAGTCATTAACGACAAAGCCTGTAAATCCAAAAGTTTGCCTTAGCAGCTTGGTTAACAGGTAATCATTTGCGGAAGCCGGGACTTCGTTTACCCTGTTATATGACGACATGACCGACGCAACGTCAGTCTTTTCCACAATTCTCTGAAACGCCCATGTGTAATAATCGCGCAGCGTCTTATCGTCGATGTCATATGTACCCGAATTACGGTTTCTTTCGCTGTTATTGGCGGCGTAGTGCTTCAGCGTCGGGGCGATCTTTATATAGTCCGTTCCGAATTCCGCGCCTGCGTTAGGGTTGGTGACGCCGTCGCCGATGCCCTGCATGCCCTGGACGAACATTTCGCCCATGACGGCGGTTAAAAACGGATCCTCGCTGTAAGCTTCCTCGTTGCGCCCCCAGCGCGGGTCGCGCAGCAGATTCATAGTCGGGGAATAGTATGAGAGTCCACGCCCCGGGGTGGCGTTATAATACGCCCGAATCTCGTCGCCCACAATCTGGCCGACTTTCAGCATGAGGTCGCGGTTCCACGACGATGCGGTAGCGATAGGGGAAGGGAATGAAACGCCCCCCTCGTTCTTTGCTATGCCGTGAAGCGCCTCGTTCTGATAAGTGTATGATTTCAGGCCTAGCCTCGGTATGGCCGGAGCAGGCGGCTTGAGCTGCGACTGCTTTTCGGCCAGGCTCATCCGGCTGACTAGATCGGCGGCGCGTTCCTTATAGCTGAGACTCGTGTCCAGATACGCCGGCAAGGTTTCGTCAGCCGCGTTAACCGTTAGTAAACCCGGAGCGATGACAAGTCCCTGTAACATACACGCGCATAAAACAACAGATAGAAATGCGGTAAAATGCCTTTTCATGGTAAATTCTCCTTGTCTTAATTATAGGCAATCTTCGGGAAAAATCCTCGCAGGATGACATAACGCGGGTTTCCGGAGCTTGCCAGTACTATTTAGATTCCGCCCGAATAACTGAACGGATAACAGAAAATAGTATTGCAATGATTTCCCATGTGCTTATCCCCCATATCTATAGTTATTATCATTATAATATACCGGTGAATAAAGTTCTATTGAAAATTTTCCATGAAAAGGTTAAAAATATATCAATTATCAGATTTAAGGGGGGAGACTTCTAAAAACCAGGATGTGCGGCAGGGTTTTTGGAGCTTGCCTTAAGAGAGTGCGGCTCTTACCTGTTCTGATACCAGACGCCGCAGGCGCCTTCCGATGAGACCATGCAGGGTCCGAAGGGGCTGTCCGGGCGGCATTCATTTCCGAACATACGGCATTCTCCGGGGCTGATCCTCCCCATAATGACGTCACTGCAGCGGCAGCCGTGCGGCAAAGTGATATCCCCGTCAAGCTCGCGCCCGCCACCGTCTAATCCGAGGTATTCTGCCTTAATGTAGTATCCCGAATCCGGCAATTCCCCCAGGCCACGCCAGTAAGCCGCGCCTAATTCAAAATATTTTTCGATCAAACCCTGTGCTTTAAGGTTTCCGGATTCCCTCACCGCAGAAGTGTATATATTGCGGAACATAGGCGCGGACTCGGGACAGACGTTGCCTGCCGCAGCGGATTCGGGACAGCCTTCGCCTGCCGCAGCGGACTCGGGACAGACGTTGCCCGCCATAGTTGTGAAGATCGAGTGTGAATCATGGCCTGCCCGCAAGTTCTCCGTCATCCTCACTATGGCGTAAATCGCCGCCAAAAGCTGCTCGCCGTCAAATCCGGCTATCACAAAGGGCTTAGCATGCTCAGCCGACAAACGGACAAACGGCGCCGCCCCCGTTATTACCGCCACATGACCGGGGCAGATATAGCCGTCGATGCCGTCTTCGTTACGCGCTACCCAATCCAGAACGGGTTCCACCGCTCTAAGCGCGGTAACGATCTTAAGATTTTCAAGCCTGCGTTCGAGCGCGTTCTCGATTACAAGGGCGTGAACCGGCAGCGTCGTCTCAAAACCGACAGCCGCCAGCACGAAACTTAGATCCGGATTGGCGGCCGCGCGGGATACCGCTTCCAGCGGCGAATATATCATCTCAACGTTTCCGCCCTCGCCCTTTATCCCGGCCAGGCTTTTTTCGGCGCCGGGCGCCTTAAGCATGTCGCCGAAGCTCAAAACCACGTTCTCGGGTCTCATGGCATATTCAATGCACCTATCTATGAAGGCGGCAGGCGTGACGCATACGGGGCAGCCGGGCCCCGAAATCAACTCAATATTCGGTGAAAGCAGACTTCGTATGCCATTTTTAAAAATAGCGGCAGTATGAGTGCCGCAGACTTCCATTATCTTGATATTATTACCGTTATAATTTTTAAGATATCCGACTATTTCTTCGATTTTCATATATCCATTCCCGCAGGACAATGCCTGCGCCCGTGTTATTTCACTCGCAGGTTCTAATCCCTGCGCCCATGTTATTTCACTCGCAGGTTCTAATCCCTGCGCTATTCCATATCGGCAAAGATAGAGAGTATTTCCTCCGCCTTTTCCTGAATCATAACCTCAATAGCGCAGCCGGCGTGAGTTAACACATAATCACCCGGCGACGCTGAAACGATCCCGATATTTATATCCAAAATATTTCCGTTAAAATCGACCTTTGCCTCATTTCCGCTTACTGAGACGACCCTTCCAGGCAACGCAATACACATCTCGGTCTCAAACTCCTTTGCTTTAACAACTGATAGTACTGAATTCAGTATTATCAGCCTTAAACGGCTCTTCCGGCGCCTGCTCTGCTAAATCCCGAGCGCCCTTCTTGCGCCTTCTGACGCACTCCGTCAATAAATATTCGATCTGCCCGTTGACAGATCTGAAATCATCTTCCGCCCAGGCAGCAAGGTCTTTATACAAACCCGCAGACAAACGCAGTGGGATCTGTTTCTTCTCGCTACCTTTCTTTTCATTGTCATTCGTATCCATGAGTGCTTACTTAGTATATCGAACCGCTGTTGACTATGGGTTGGGCGTCCTTGTTGCCGCAGAGCACGACCAGCAGATTGCTCACCATGGCAGCCTTGCGTTCCTCATCAAGCTCTACAATGCCGTTGTTGCGGAGTTGGGCAAGCGCCATCTCCACCATATCCACAGCGCCCTTCACAATCGCAGCTCTCGCGTCGATTATAGCCGCCGCCTGCTGTCTCTGAAGCATCGCCGCAGCTATTTCAGGTGCATAAGCCAAATGCGTAATCCGCGCTTCGATAACTTCAAGCCCCGCCACATGCACTTTGTCCTGTATCGCCACCTTCAATTTATCGGCGACCTCCTGACTGCTGCCCCTCAGCGAACCCTCATCGTCGTCGCCCGGCAGGTCGTAAGGATAGAGCCTTACAATATTCCGCAGCGCCGAATCACACTGTATCGACAAGAATTCACTGTAATTATCCACGCTGAATACAGCTTTGGCGGTGTTTACTACGCGCCATATCACGACAATCCCTATCTCTATAGGATTACCCATAAGATCATTTATCTTCTGCTTGTCGTTGTTTAATGTCATCGCTTTAAGGGATATCTTCTTGTTTACATGCCTCACAGTTTTGGCGGTTTCCCCTTGATTAGCGTTCTTAAGTACCAGTTCCAGATTCAGTCCGCCTTCGGCGTGCCCGTCGTCGCCCGGCTTTGTCGCAGTTGCGAACGGATTTACGAAAAAGTAGCCCGGCCCTCTGAGCGTTCCGTAATACTTGCCGAATATGGTAAGCACATACGCCTCGTTCGGCTTCAGGATTTTAAGCCCCGCGAAAAGCAAAGGCATGACAATCAGAAGGTATACTATCGACGCCGTCAGCATCAATATAGACGCCGGTCTGTATGTGACGGCCATCAGCACATAATAGATAATGCCTATGCACGCCGCAAGTGTAAGCAGACAGTTCAACAACAGGATCGCCATACCGTTTAAAGCCGGCGCCTGCTTTTCCTCGTTAACAACTTCATTTTGCACTTCGTCTTTAACCATTTTTTTATTTCCCTTCTCTTACTCTTAATACCTGAGCGCGGCTGATATCATTATGATATCAAATTAATATCTGATTGTCAATAGATTATTTTTTTTAAAAATCTCAAAATTTCTATTGACAAAGTGGGTCTAATGCGTTAAACTCATGTTGTCGGGTTTAATAGATTAAACCGAGGGAGGATATGATATGGAAAACTATAAACTTTATGACGGAGAATACAAGTTTATCTGCGTAATCTGGGACGCCGAGCCGATCGGTTCGATGAAGCTTGTACAGTTGTGCGATGAAAAACTCGGGTGGAAGAAATCTACGACTTTCACGATGCTTCGCAGGCTTGCGGAACGCGGGCTTGTACGGAATGAGAAATCCGTAGTCACCAGCTTGATCAAGCGCGAACAAGTACAGCAGTATGAAATTGAATCATTGATGGATAAGATGTTCGACGGATCTGTGCCGTCATTTGTCGCCTCATTCCTACGGGGCAGGACGATTAGCGAGGCTGAGCTGCAAGAGATTCAGAGGATGATAGAGGAGGCGACGGAGCGATGAATACAATAAACGCTGTCAGGGATATATTTCCGCATATTATCGAAATGAGCATAGTCGGCGGAATCGCGGTAGTGGCTGTTGTTCTGGCGAGGCGCTTGCTCAGACGCGCGCCGAAGATATACTCTTACGCGCTTTGGGCGGTAGTTATATTCAGCCTGCTATGTCCGTTCAGACCCCAGAGTCCATTCGGGCTTATGCCCGATTCAGGGGCTATTTTAGAAGCGGCGATTGGGACATTGCACTCTGTGGCGGAGTACAAGGATACTGAGATGAAGCAAGCGGGTGAGATGGTGTATGATCTGCCTGAAAACGCAGAAATAGATTATTCTATCGCGCCTCCGAACGCTGCGCCCTACAGCGCTATAGCACATATATATGAATGGCTTGACCGCTATGGCGCTGCGATATGGTTGCTGGGCGTCTGTCTTCTCGTATGGCGCGCAACAATAAATTACACTAAACTGAAAAGGGATCTGTGTTTCGCGACGAAGTGGCGCGGCGGAAATGAAGTGTGCGAATTCGAACGAATCCCCGGCATTCATGACAATGTCTACGAAACCGATCAGATCCATTCGCCATTTGTGCTTGGGTTTATACATCCGAAGATATATCTGCCCGTCGCCATGCCCGAAAGCGAGGTCGGTTTTATCCTGCGGCATGAGGGAACACATATCAGGCGGCTGGATTACCTTGTGAAACCTGTGGCTTTCATCACCCTTGCCATCCACTGGTTCAACCCGCTCGTATGGCTGGCGTATTATCTCATTAGTAAAGATATGGAAATGTCATGCGATGAGTCTGTGCTGAAAGAAACGGACGGAACGGGTTATTCCAAGGCGCTGCTTTCTTTTGCTGCGGGTGGGCGTCCGGCGGCATTGTCACCTGTTGCTTTCGGCGAGGTCAGTACAAAAGAACGCATTAAAAACGTGCTTAATTTCCGTCAACCCTCACGATGGATCAGTGCGGCGGCCTTTATCCTTGTACTGGCGCTGACTGTGGGTATTGCTATGAACAGGTCGAATGATGGATCTGCGGAACATGAAGGCGAGGCATATACACAAGAAACACCTTACGTCAGTCATGCGTCGGCAGAAAAGAGATATATATTAGTAGAAAGTACAGGAAACGCCATAGACATAGAACCAAACGCATATGATTACGTGCATAGCGACGATGGTAGGACATACAGGTTGGAAGAGATTATAGAGAAGTAGGCGTATAAGCGAGTGAAGTTAACGGAGAGAGGCAGGCGTATAAGCGAGTGTAGTTAATATAGAGAGGCAGGTGGATATGATAAATGTAAACGATGTAAGCTATAATTATGTCAGCAAGTACCATACTGTAGAGGCCTTGAAAAATGTCTCTTGCAAGTTCGAAAACGGTATGCTGTATTCGATCATAGGACCTTCAGGCAGCGGCAAGACCACACTTCTTTCACTATTGGCGGGGCTTGACCTGCCGACAAGCGGAGAGATTTTCATAGATAACGTTAGCATGTCGTCTATGGATCGTGACAAGTACAGGCGTGAACAGGCGGCGGTCATATATCAATCCTTCAATTTATTCCCCTTGCTTACGGCGAAAGAAAACATCATGTTCCCCATGTTGTTAAAGGGGATGAACAAAGCTGAAGCGGGGCGTATAGCGACAGAATACGCCGAAGATGTGGGCTTGAGAGAAGTGCTCCTGTCTAAAAGGCCGCTATTGCTTAGCGGAGGGGAACAGCAGCGCGTGGCTATCGCAAGGGCATTGGCGATAGGCGGCGATATCTTGCTGGCAGATGAGCCTACGGGAAATCTCGACGAGGAAAACGGCAAAGTGATAATGAGCATTCTGAAGCGGCTGACCCACGAAAATGATTATCTGTGCATTATGATCACCCACAATACAGAGATGGCGGAACAGTCCGATCGGGTTTACGCTATTAAGGACGGCCGCGTTGTGTCTTGATGCGACGGGTTTTAAGTGTGGAGAATGGCTAATAACATGAAATTCACAATATCTTTAGCTTTACTGAACATTAGAAGGCGCATCGCGACCAGCGCCCTTGCCATCGCCGTATGCGCCGCAACGGTAGTGCTCCTTGCCGTCTATTTCGGGAATATAAGCGCGGGGCAGAGGCAGCTTACCAATCTGACAGAGTCGATACCGGTGGTGGCTCGTGTAAGCAACCTGATCGGTACGCAGGTCACAGGCTTGCAGATAAAACATGAACGGATGCAGGAGATAAAGCGTCTTGAGAATATCAGCGAGTTTCGCTGCACTGTAAACCTGATGGGCGAATACACAGCAGACGCCGCAGGCAGAGCAGACGCGCATGATATAAATATGCTTGGGGTAAATGGCATAGACGCGTTTCCGGCTTTGTCCGCCGGGGCTATTTCGATGGAAGACGGCGTGGGTTTGGATTTCCTCGATACGAATGCGGCTATGTGCATCGCAAGCAAAGAATTTCTTTTGAAAACCGGACTGGCTCAAGGCGATACAGTTAGACTGGTATTGTATTATTACGACTATTCGCGGGGATCATACCTGCTGCGGTTTTTGCAGTTGGGCGCCTCGGAACTGAAAATCGCAGGCAGCTATACTGAGGCGGATATGTCTGACAGTATAGCGACGCCTGCCATAATATGCCCTTACGCGTGGGCAGAATACATACATGAAGCAGTCGGCGTAGATTTCTATGCCGACTCTGCCGTATTTAAGGTGAAGGAGCTGTTGATCGCCTATATAGTTTCCTACGTGATCTTACAGGGGAGGCAGCGTGAGTTCGCGATAATGCGAGCGGTAGGAACATCGGCGGGGATGTGTACGGCGGAAGCCTTTTTTGAATCCGCTGTCCTTGCGTTATGCGGAGGGCTTGTAGGCACTGTCGCAGCGCTGTTCATCGGAAAAGCGGATCCCCTCAGCGTTCTGCTCGCTGCAGTCGCAGCCGTCCTCTGTTACATCTGCGGTATAATCGCGCCGGCCTTGGCGCGGAAGCGGATCAGCGTATCCATGGCGCTGTCGGGCGCAGAATAATCCGACCGCAGAATAATCCGACTGCAGAATAATACGACCGCAGACCGTTTTTTAGAAGTCCGCTAAAATCCTTTCAAATCTTTTCATGCAATTTTTCATGTGATTTTTGTACTATTCAATGAGGACATTTTCTGGTATACTTTGTGTATGCTCGTGAACAAATCATAATTGAAATAACATTATTTTTCATCACTATTTATGCTGCGTGTGTCAGCGGCGGAATGGGGGTTAATATGGGCAGAGGCGGCAGAAGCGGCGGAAGTTCCGGCGGCGGCGCCAGGGGCGGCGGTTCCGGCGGGCGCAGCTCGGGAGGGCGCAGTTCAGGAAGTCACAGTTTCGGCGGCAGATCGAGTTCTGCAGGCAGGGGCGGGAGTTCCGGAGGCGGTTTCGGCGGAGCCAGAAGCAGCGGGAGTTCCGGAGGCGGCTTCGGAGGTGTCAGAGGCGGCGGGAGTTCCGGAGGTGGCTTCGGTGGTGTCAGGAGCGGCGGCTTTGGCGGAGGTGTCAGACATGGGGGGCGTTACGGCGGGAACTATGGCGGCGCCGGCCACTACGGCGGTTCCGGCGGGGGAAGACGGAGCTACGGCGGTACAAGAGGCAGCCTCGCCGGTTGTCTCAGCGCTGCGATCGTTTTGATCATCTTGATTGTTATTGTTGTTTTCTTAGCGTACCCCAGGATGAACGGAGGCGGTGCGATAACGGCGTCGACATACCAAAGGGAAGCTTTGCCGCAATCCGCGGTTAACGAGACCGAATATCTGAGGGACGACGCGCATTGGCTGGATAACGGGAACGTCGCTATATCCGGCATGAGGTATTTCTTCAAAAAGACGGGCGTACAGCCTTACCTTTGGATTACAGAGGAACTTAACGGGTCGAAAGACGCCTCATGGGAAGAAATAGAAGCGGCGATGGATGAGGTCTACGCGGAAGAGTTCACCGATGAAGGACATCTCATCATACTGTTTTATGAAGCTTATCCGGAGGAGTATAAGACAGCGTATCTGGCGGGTTCGGCGGCGAAAGCCGTCATAGACGATGAAGCATCACAGATAATACTCGATTATTTAGATGAATATTATTACAGTGACATGAGCGAGAATGAATACTTCGCCAAGGTGTTTGAGAAATCCGCAGACAGGATGATGACTGTAGAGACCAGCCCATTGACCATAGTGTTGATTATTGTCGGGGCATTGGCGGCGCTTATCATTGTATATGCGATAATCGCTGCGGTACTTAAAAACAGACGTTTGAAGCGGCAGCAGGACATTGAGATCCTCAACGCCGATGTGGGTAAAATAGGCGGAGACGAAGCGTCGCGCCTGGCGGATAAATACGACGACGATTAAAGGCAGGCTCTGGAGAACGGCGCCGCGCCCCCGGACGGCATAACGCCGGTTTTCGGAGCTTGCTTAAATACCAACAAATAGCAGTACAATCACGAAACGGAGGTTAAGATGAGTATTTTAGAAAGATTCAGCACCATAATGAAGTCCAATATCAATGCATTGCTTGACAAGTGTGAGGATCCGGCAAAGATGATAGACCAGTATCTGATAGATTTAAAAAGCAGTCTGGCAGACGTGAAAAAGGAGACCGCCGGCGTGATCGCCATTGAGAAGCAGTGCACTCGTCAATATGACGAAAATGAAGAGGAAATACGTAAGTATCAGGATCTGGCGAAAAAAGCGGTGGATTCGGGCAATGACGACGACGCCAGGATATTTATAAAAAAATACAAGGATCTTGAGGGCAAACGCACAGGGCTGGAAGTCAACATGAACAGCGCTGCCGAAAATGCGGCTCGTATGAGAAGTATGCATGACAAGCTTGTCGAGGATATTCAAACACTGGAAGGCAGGAAGGCGCAGATCAAGTCCACTGTCGCCATAGCCAGGACGACAGAGAAGCTGAACAAGATCGGCGACCCGACGGGCAAGGCTTCAGCGATAGGCGATAAATTTACGGATATGGAAGCCAAGGCGAACAGGATGCTTGATGAAGCTCAAGCGAAGTCAGAGTTGAACGCCCCCGCGGAGAACGGCGCGGAATCATTGGCCAAGAAATACGCAAACGCTTCAGACTCAGATATTGAAGCGGAGTTAAGCCGGCTCAAGGGTTAGGAGTTAAGCTGCGCAAAGGATTAATGCGGAGTGAAACCGCATAAAGGATTAATCATGAATAGTAAGCCTGAGATCAAAAAACGGAGTATGGGATCGGGCGGAGAAGAGGTTTCCATTCTGGGCTACGGCTGCATGCGCTTCCCGCGCAAACGCGGCAGTATAGACATGGAAAAGACAGAAGAACAGATAATATGCGGTATTGAGAACGGTATAAATTACTTCGATACCGCATACATATACCCCGGAAGCGAGAAAGCGCTCGGCGCCATACTCGCAGGAGGATACCGAGACAGGGTGAATATAGCATCCAAGCTGCCTATACCGTCCGTTAAACGCCGAGAGGACATGGATGCGATTTTAAGCACGCAGCTCGAACGGCTCAAGACGGATCACATCGACTATTACCTTATACACAATATTACATCATTCGATGAGTGGGAGAACTTGAAGACCTGTGGTATCTTCGATTTTATCAAAGAGAGTTTAAAGAGTGGAAGGATAAGACATATAGGCTTTTCTTCCCACGGCAATCTCATGGACTTCAAGAGAATTATCGACGATTATCCCTGGGAATTTTGCCAGTTGCAGTATAATTATATTGACGAGAATTTTCAAGCGGGACGCACCGGACTCAAGTACGCGGCTAAGCGAGGCCTGGGCGTGGTCGTCATGGAACCGCTGCGCGGCGGCATGCTCACGGGAAGGATGCCGGATACGGCGCGGCGCTTGATTGACGGTTTTGGCGTCAAGCGGACGCCGGCTGAATGGGCGCTCAAGTGGGTGTGGAATCATGAAGAGGTAAGTCTCCTGTTATCGGGTATGAACGAAACGGAACAGGTGCTTGAGAATGTGAAGATAGCGTCGGAAGCAGAGACGGACTCACTGAGTGCCGATGAGTTGGAGCTGATAGCGGATTTGCGGGAGGCGTTCAGGGAAGCGACTAAGGTAAACTGCACAGGCTGCGCGTATTGTATGCCGTGTCCCAGCGGCGTGAACATCCCCCAATGCTTCGCGCAGTACAACAATAAAGCCATGTTTGGGGGCATAGAACCTTATGTATCGTATATAATGTACACGGACGGCTTCGAGAATCCGCCGTCTAAGGCGTCTATTTGTGATAAATGCGGCGCGTGCGAAGCGAAATGTCCTCAAAACCTTCCTATAATCAGGCATCTCGAGGAGACAGCCGCCGCGATGGAGAAGAGGTATTTGCGGTTGATTGTAAGGTTGGGCAGGAAGGTATTTTATCATGCTTAGGCGACGCGGCATTCGAGTAGTTTGATTAAAATTTTTTGAAAATAGCTGTTGCTGCTGTTGCTGCTGTGCGTCAGAGTGGATGTAAGACAGCGCGCCGGAAATGAGGAAACGATGGAAAATAAATCCGAAACAGGGAGAAAAGCGGGGGACTATGCCATATTCGATATCGATCCGCTATTGAAGAGTTTTCGCGCGGACATAGGGCTGCGAATGCGGAGTTATGAGAGTATGAAAAAACGTCTGCTGGGCGGCGAGTATGAAAGCCTTTCATCCTACGCCAACGGGCATATGTTCTTTGGCTTTCACAGAGCTGAGAATGCTTGGGTATACAGGGAATGGGCGCCCAATGCGCGTTCGGTATGCCTTTTCGGCGACTTCAACGGCTGGAACAGGCTGAGCCATCCGCTGCGCAGTATCGGAAACGGCGTGTGGGAAATACGCGTTGAAGGCGATATACCTCACGGTTCGAAGGTGAGAATATTGATCGATACGGCGAATGAGCAACTGGAACGGATACCTCTGTATTGCAAGCGTGTTGTGCAGAACCCTGCCAACATGAGCTTTGATGGACAGATATGGGCGCCGCTTGAGGCGTTTACATGGAAAAACGATGGCTTCAGAAGGAATCAAGAGGAACCGCTGCTGATCTACGAGACGCATGTCGGCATGTCGGGAGAGAAGGCGGGAATCACATCTTACAGCGAGTTTGCCGAGAATATGCTCCCTCGTGTAAAGCGCCTGGGGTATAACGCGGTTCAGATAATGGCGGTGATGGAACACCCGTATTATGGATCATTTGGCTATCAGATATCGAATTTCTTCGCGGTGTCGTCGCGCTTCGGAACCCCTGATGAGTTCAAGGCATTGGTAGACGCGGCGCACGAACTGGACATAGCTGTGCTGCTGGATCTTGTCCATTCACACGCGGCGACTAACGAGACCGAAGGGCTTGCGCGATTTGACGGTACGGTATATCAGTTCTTCCATGAGGGGGCGAAGGGCGATCATCCACAGTGGGGGAGCAAGCTTTTCAACTATGGGAACCCCGCAGTAGTACACTTTCTGCTTTCGAATCTGAAATTCTGGTTGGAAGAGTACCATCTGGACGGTTTCCGCTTCGACGGCGTGACGTCCATGCTGTATCACGACCATGGATTGGGCGGGGTCTTCAATGATTATAGAAAATATTTCTCAATGAATACGGACGTCGAAGCGTTGACCTACCTTCAGCTGGCCGCGGAACTGTGCAAGGAGATACGGCCTGAATGCGTGCTGGCGGCGGAGGATATGAGCGGTATGCCGGGCATGTGCCTGCCCATAGCGGACGGCGGAGTGGGCTTTGACTATCGTCTGGGGATGGGAGCGCCGGACTTTTGGGTGAAATATCTCAAGGAGAGGAAGGACGAGGATTGGAATATAGGCGCCCTATGGTATGAGCTGACACAGCGCCGCCCGATGGAAAAGGTTATAGGATACTGCGAATCCCACGATCAGGCGCTTGTGGGCGATAAAACGATCATGTTCTGGCTGGCCGACAAGGAGATGTACTGGCACATGAGCAAGAGCGAGACGAATCTGGCGATAGACCGCGCCATCGCCTTGCACAAGATGATACGGCTCATAACGTGCACCTGTGCGGGGGAGGCCTATCTGAATTTTATGGGCAATGAGTTCGGACATCCGGAGTGGATCGACTTTCCAAGGGAAGGCAACGGGAATAGTTACCATTATGCCAGGCGGCAGTGGAGTCTAGCTGACGACAAGACATTAAAATACCATTATTTGGAAGATTTCGATATGGCAATGCTAAATCTCGTAAAGAAGGATAATTTGCTGGAGTCGAGGTCAAACATGAAATTCTGCGATGAAGGCGCCAAGGTATTGGCCTACCATAAGGGGCGTTTCATGTTCTTCTTCAATTTTCACCCCGTAAATGACTATGAGATAGGACTGGCCGCGCTTCAGCCCGCCAATGGCGATGAGATAGGGTTCGCGGCGGCGGACGCGGAGCGATGGGTGGAGGTGCTCCATACAAACAGTCAAGCGTTCGGGGGATACAGAGTAAGCGATGAGATTTCCCTGTCAGGAAACGGCGGGAATCGGCTGCTGCGCATAGACAGACGTTCTGCGGTGGTATTTGATACAGTTATATAGAGGGACTTCTAGAAAGGAACAGGAAAATGTTGAAACCAGAGTCGAAGGGCGCTTATTACATCACGACGCCCATATATTATCCAAGCTCAAATCTGCACATCGGACACACATATTGCACGGTAATGGCGGACGCTATGGCCAGATTCAAAAGAATGACGGGCTACGATGTCATGTTCTTGACCGGAACTGACGAACATGGACAGAAAATTCAAGAAATTGCCAATACAAAGGGAATCAGCCCGCAGCAGCATGTGGATGAGATCGTTGAAAATATAATAAAACTCTGGGCGACAATGGAAATATCGTATGACGATTTCATAAGAACCACGGAGGAACGGCATAAACGCAGGGTTCAGGAGATATTCCGCAAGATCAACGATAAGGGAGATATCTACAAGGGCGAATATGAAGGCTGGTATTGTACGCCATGCGAGTCGTTTTGGACGGAGAAGCAGCTTGTGGACGGGAAATGCCCGGATTGCGGCAGAGAGGTTAAGCTCACGAGGGAACCTGCCTATTTCTTCCGCCTCTCAAAATATCAGGACAGCTTGATCGCCCTGTTCGAGAATAATCACGAGTTCCTTCAGCCGGATTCGAGAAGGAACGAAATGCTTCAGTTCGTGAAGCAGGGACTGGAGGATCTGTGCATTTCACGGTCGTCGTTCGACTGGGGCATTCCGGTTCCCATCGAAGAAAGTCAGGTGATTTACGTATGGCTTGACGCGCTTTCGAACTATATTACCGCGCTGGGATGGCCGGAAGAGCTTGAAAAGTACGAAAAATACTGGCCGGCGAATGTACACCTTGTAGGCAAGGAGATCGTCAGGTTTCACACGGTAATCTGGCCGGCAATGCTCATGTCCATGGAGTTGCCCCTGCCTGAGAAGGTGCTCGGCCACGGGTGGCTGCTCTTGGAAGGCGGCAAGATGTCGAAATCCAAGGGCAATGTAGTCGATCCGGTGACGCTTATTGAACGTTATGGTGTGGACGCCCTGAAATATTTCCTTCTAAGGGAGTATAGCTTCGGCATGGATGGGATTTACACCAATGAAATAATGCTGAATCGTATAAATTCCGATCTGGCGAATGACCTCGGCAATCTGCTCTCGCGGACGGTAGCGATGATAGAAAAATACAGGGACGGCAGCATACCCGCACCCGATAACGGGGGCAGAACCGGCGGAGAGCCGGCGGCGGGCGAAATGCATGAAACGGATGCGGAGCTGGCGGAGATCGCGTCAGGCGCCGCGTCGAAGGTGGAAGAGCATATGAACCGCTTCGCTTTCAATCACGCGATGGAAGAGATATGGGCGGTGGTATCAAGAACCAATAAATACATTGATGAGAACAGACCTTGGGTGCTGGCAAAGGAAGAGGCGGATAAGGTCAGACTTGACACCGTGCTGTATAACCTTGCCGAAGCGCTGCGAATAATTTCAATATTGATAATGCCGTTTATGCACCATACAGCGGAAAAGATCAGAACGCAGCTTGGCATAGGGGATGAAGAGGCGAAATGGGAAGACGCGTCTGTATTCGGCCTCATAGGACAGGCGAACGTGAGAAAGGGCGATGCTCTCTTCCCGAGGATCGACATAGAGAAGGAACTTGAGTCGCTTGAGTCGATGAAGACGGTGGAGTAAGCGATATGTTTTTTGATTCACATACGCATCTGAATAATGAGAGTTACAGTGAAGCTGAGCGAGGAGCCTTAGCGGCGGCGATAGAGGCTTCGGATGTGTCTTATGTTGTGGATGTGGGCTTCGATCTGGAGAGTTCGATGATAGCGGCGCGGCACGCGGCGAAATACCCATGGTGCTATGCCGCGGCAGGCTTTCATCCGCACAACGCCAAGGATATGGACGAAGAATCCCTTATCATGATAAAGGGCATAGCGAAAAAGGAAAAAGTGGTGGCTATAGGCGAGATAGGCCTGGATTATTACAGGAATCTATCGGATCGGCAGAGCCAGAAAGACTGCTTCCGGCGGCAGATTGGTATTGCACTGGAATTGGAAATGCCTATAATAATACATGATAGGGACGCCAACGATGATGTGCTTTGTATATTAAAGGAAGAGGGCGTGTTCAGCAAACAGCGCACATCTCTCTTTCCGGGCGCTGAATCGGGGGAACCCGACGCCAGGCTGCTGCTGCACTGTTTTTCGGGCAGCAGCGAGCTGGCGCGCCAATACTTGAAGCTGGGGGCTACTATTTCCATAGCGGGACCGGTTACATATAAAAATGCCCGCCGACTGGAAGATGTCGTGAGGGTCGTTCCCATCGAACGCATGCTCATAGAGACCGACGCGCCATATCTGACGCCCGAGCCGTTCCGTGGGAAGCCAAATTCATCGCCTTTGGTGAAATACACGGCGGGCAAGGTAGCGGAGATAAAGGGAATATCTCTTGAAGAGACGGCTCGCATTACATGTGAGAACGCCATGAGATTTTTTAATATTCAGTAGGAGCTTTTAAAAAGCCTCTATAATGAGCGCCATTTTTGTGATGGGGAAGCTCAAGGGTTTTTTAATATTAGGCAAATGATTTATAATGCGGCTGAGAGCGTAAAAAAGACTATAGTGAGAAATGGCTTGATAGAAAAGGGTTCGCATGTTGTAGCAGGTCTCTCCGGCGGACCTGATTCAGTCTGTCTTTTTCATATACTGGCGGGCTTACGCTGTGAGATGGGCTTTGCGTTGTCGGCGGTGCACATGAATCATCATTTGAGACCGGGCGAAGCGGAAAAGGACGCGGAGTACGCAGAAGAGTTGTGCCGGGGACTCGGCGCGGGATTCTACGGCTTCGAAAAGGATGTGTCGTCGCTGGCCTCAGAGTGGGGGATGAGCGAGGAAGAGGCCGGGAGAATCGTGCGTTACGACGCCTTCGACAGCGCCGCTAGGCAGATCGCGAAGGCTGAGGCTTTGCCTGACGATAAGGTGAGGGTGGCGGTGGCGCAGAACAGGAACGACCAGGCGGAAACGGTACTTATGCGTTTGCTGAGAGGCTCAGGAACCGACGGGCTGGCGGCCATGCCGTACATCAGACACGGCGCCGGAGGTTTTGACATTATCAGGCCGCTGCTGGACACAGACAGACGGTGGATTGAAGCGTATTGCGCCATGGAAAAACTGACGCCGCGAAGGGATCATACAAATGATGAGGCTATCTACAGGCGGAACAGGATAAGGCTAGAGTTGATACCCGCCCTGGAAAAGGACTATAACAGCAATATAGTGGAAACCCTCACGCGCCTTGCATCAAACGCTGCGGAGGATCGTGAATATTTCAACGCTATTACGGATGAATTGTTGAAAAAGCATGGTGTTTTGACAGATGATTGTGTTTCGGCGAAGGCCGGCGCGTTGGCGGAGCATGACGGTGAGAAACGATCGGTGAGAGCCGGCGGAACGTTGACGGAGACTGGTGTTTTGACGGAGGCCGGCGCGTTGGCGGAGCATGGCGGTGAGAAACGGCTGGAATTTCCGCGTGAGATCGCTGCGGGCTTGCACCCCGCGCTGCGCCACAGATTGATCGTCAAGTGTTTTGAACATATTGGGCTTGTGCAAGATATTGAAGCCGCGCATCTGCGGGCGGCGGATCATATTATAGACGCAGCGGAGACCGGAAAAACCGTAGAATTCCCCGGAGGCTACAGGCTCGGACGGCGCTATGATAAGCTCGTGTTTCGCAGAGACGGCGGCGCAAAGAACCGCAGCGGGTTGGCGCCGTACGGCGGTAAGGCAGACCGCAGCGGCATTAATACCGGCGGCGGGGCGGGTGCGTCAGGCAGCAGGGCAGAATCGTATGGCGGTAAGACCGGCGGCGGGGTAGGTGCGTCCGGCCTTACATCGGGCTATGTGCTGGAACTATCCTCCATGCTTATGGGAGAAACAAAAATTATAAAGTTTGAGCAAAGCGGTCAAGCGGTATATATCTCATGTCTTTTCCGCGATGAATGGGATAAAAACGAAAAGGCGGTTTTCGCGCACAGACGCGCGGCGGTCTTTGATTATGACATGCTGGCGGATACAGCGGACTGCGTAGAGATAAGAAGCCGCTTGCCGGGCGACTGGATGCGGCCTGAAGGCATGCAGGGCAGAAAGAAGCTGCAAGACATGTTCGTGGACGCTAAATTGCCGGTTGAGCACAGGGACAAAACGGCGCTTGCAGCTGTCGGAAATGAAATCATCTGTATTCTCGCGAAAGGTAAATTTTACAGAAGAACGCAAAATTACCTCATAAACGAAAAAACAAAGCGTGTCTTCACGCTTGAATATGAGATACATGCGTGATATAATTACTATTTAACGGACATACAGTGCTGGTTTAATTTTTGTCGGCTTTGGGGGCAAACAGAAGGGAGTATTAAAGCCTTTGAATAAAACTATTAGAAGTATAAGCATTTATTTGGTGTTACTTGCCATTGCTGTGGCGCTTGCTTGGATTTTAATGATGGGGACACAGCAAAAAGGACCTACTACGATCACTATCTCTGAGCTGGTTGGCAAGCTCTCTCATGAGCAGGTCACCGAAATGACAGTAGATGGTCAGTATATAACCGGGGTTATGCAGCCCGGCAAGGAGGATTTCATCTGTTATGCGCCAAGCCTTGTTGAAATCAGCATTTTGGAAGAAAAATACATATTTCCGCAGATCGAAAACGGATCTATAGATTTTTCCGGCAGCAGACCGCGTGAGACGCCGTGGTTGCTGAGCGCTTTGCCGACCATCCTCATGATGGGACTCATCATATTTGTACTGTTTATATTTATGAATCAGAGCGGCAACGGCGGCAATAAAGTAATGGCCTTCGGCAAGAGCCGGGCGAAGCTCCATAAGGAGGGCGATCTCAAGAAGGTAACCTTCACGGATGTAGCGGGGCTGGAAGAGGAAAAAGAGGAGCTTGAGGAAATTGTTGACTTTCTCAAGAATCCCAAGAAATATAATGAGCTGGGCGCGAGGATTCCCCAAGGCATATTGTTGGTCGGTCCTCCGGGCACAGGTAAGACGTATATCTCGAAGGCGGCGGCTGGAGAAGCCGGCGTGCCGTTCTTCAGCATAAGCGGTTCCGATTTTGTAGAAATGTTTGTGGGCGTTGGCGCATCAAGAGTCAGGGATCTGTTCGAACAGGCGAAGAAGAACAGCCCGTGCATAATCTTCATCGATGAGATCGATGCGGTAGGCAGAAAGCGCGGCGCTGGACTGGGCGGCGGTCACGACGAGAGAGAACAGACGCTGAACCAATTATTGGTCGAAATGGATGGATTTGGAGAGAACTCCGGCATAATCATTCTAGCGGCGACAAACAGACCCGACATATTGGATCCGGCGCTTTTGCGTCCGGGCAGGTTTGACAGGCAAGTGGTCATAGGCATACCGGATATAAAGGGAAGAGAGGCGATATTCAAGGTTCACTCAAAGAATAAGCCGCTTGACGCCGAGGTTAACCCCAAGGTACTTGCGCGGAGGACTCCGGGCTTTACCCCTGCGGATATAGAGAACATGCTCAACGAAGCGGCTCTGTTAGCCGCTAGGAGGAATGGCCGTAAGATTCGCATGGATGAGATCGAGGAAGCGATAACAAAGGTGATCGCGGGTCCCGAGAAGCGCAGCCGGGTGATAAGCGAGGACGAACGCAAGTTGACGGCCTATCATGAAGCCGGTCACGCCATCGTCGCAAGAGCCCTCCCCAATACGGATCCCGTGCATCAGATAACGATTATACCGCGCGGGCGCGCCGGCGGATTTACGATGATATTGCCGAAAGAGGATAAGTATTACACGACCAGAACGAAGATGGTAGAGAATATAGTTCATCTGCTGGGCGGGCGTGTAGCGGAAAAGCTCACATTGAACGATATAAGCACAGGAGCAAGCAATGATATCTCGCGTGCGACGGAGATCGCCCGTGAGATGGTGACAAAATATGGGTTTAGTGACAAACTCGGCCCTGTGAATTACAGCTCTGCCGACGAGGTGTTTCTCGGCAAGGACTTCTCTACCAGAAAGAATTATTCTGAGGAAATCGCCTCGGAGATCGACGAGGAGATACGCGATATAATAGAGGAAGCTTATGCGAGCGCGGAGAGCATACTTATCGAATACTCTAAAGAATTGGAGATAATCGCCAAATCATTGCTGGAAGCGGAGACCTTGGATGGGGAGCAGTTTGAAGAACTCTTCACCGGCAGGATGACTCCCGAACAGTTGATGGAGAAGATCGAACACGAAGAGAAGCAGATATCGGAGATGAATGCAAAGGAGGCGGCTGAAACTGAGATGCTGCTTTCGCTGCCGGAAGATGAAGATGAGATTGAGAATGAGGATGGAGATGGAGACACAAACGCACGCGAGGGGGGAACGACCCGTAAACCGGAGACTTACGGAAATGAAGAAAGGCGTGCAATGAGGTAGAGTAAACGAAATGGAGCATAGAGTATGGACAAATTGACGGAACTGCGAGGAATGAAAGAAAAAATTGCTATGGGCGGCGGTAAGGCGAGAATCGAGGCGCAGCACGCTCAGGATAAGCTGACCGCTAGAGAGAGGCTTGATGTACTTTTCGACGAAGGCAGCTTTGTCGAACTTGATGTATTTGTTTCGCACAGATGTAATAACTTCAGGATGGGCGATACGGTGCATCCGGGCGACGGAGTTGTTACGGGATACGGGATGGTGGACGGCAGACTGGTCTACGCCTTTGCTCAGGATTTTACCGTACTGGGCGGCTCACTGGGCGAGTATCACGCCGAGAAGATAGTAAAGGTTCAGAATATGGCGCTGAAAATGGGCGCTCCTATAGTCGGGCTTAACGACTCAGGCGGCGCCAGAATACAGGAGGGCGTGAACTCCCTTTCCGGTTTTGGCAAGATATTCTACAATAATACAATTTCATCGGGTGTAATCCCGCAGATATCGGTCATTATGGGACCTTGCGCAGGCGGCGCTGTATACTCTCCTGCGATTACAGATTTCGTGTTCATGGTGGATAAGACCAGCCAGATGTTTATAACCGGACCGCAGGTTATAAAGACGGTGACGGGAGAGGAAATATCAGCGGAGGCGCTGGGCGGCGCGATGACGCACAATTCAATCAGCGGCGTGGCGCACTTCATGGGCAGCGGGGATACGGATACACTGATGGCTGTAAGGGATCTGCTCAGCTATTTGCCGTCCAACAACCTTGAAACGCCTCCATGCTGCGATACGGGAGACGAACCGAACCGCATGATACCTGAATTCAATGATATCATACCCGAAAGTCCCAACAAAGCATATGATATCTATGATATAATCCGTATGATCGCGGACAACGGCATAATATACGATGTGATGCCGCATTACGCTAAAAATATTGTGACTTGTTTCATCAGACTCAACGGAACGACTATAGGGGTGACTGCAAACCAGCCCAAGGTAGCGGCGGGCAGCTTGGATATAAATGCTTCTGACAAGGCGGCGAGATTCGTAAGGCGCTGCGACGCGTTTAATATTCCCTTGCTCACTATTGTGGACGTACCGGGATTCTTACCGGGTGTCGCTCAGGAGAACGGCGGGATAATAAGACACGGAGCGAAGTTGCTTTACGCCTTCTGTGAGGCGACTGTTCCGAAAGTTACGTTAATACTACGCAAGGCATATGGCGGGGCTTATATCGGCATGTGCAATAAAGAGCTTGGGGCAGATCTTGTGCTCGCTTGGCCGACCGCGCAGATAGCGGTGATGGGGGCGGAAGGCGCCGCCAATATTGTATTTAAAGGGGATATAAAGGATGCGGATGATCCGATCGCGAAGCGTCGCGAGAAGGTAGCGGAGTATGAAGAGAAATTCAATAATCCGTACAGAGCAGCGGAAATGGGGTATGTAGAAGATGTGATCGAGCCGGCGTCGTCGCGCCGGAGGTTGATAAGCGCCTTCGACATGTTAGAATCAAAGAGGCATTCGCTGCCCGCAAAGAAGCATGGGAATATACCGCTTTAGATACGGGCGCCAGATACGCAATTTCACCAAAAAGGGGGTTTTATAATCCCCGATTGTTCGCTAAGACCGCTTCGGCGGCGGAATGGAGTCAAAAATGAGTACAAAGAATATCAACGAAATCACCTTGGCGCCGGATGGATACGGTGCGGCGGCCGCCGCCTATGACGATTACAGTATAGGCATGTCTGAAAACAGGATAAGAATAGTCGGAGTTCCTGTATTCGTCGAAGATGAAACTGAAAGTGGAATTTATAGTCAAAACACCCCGCTGTTTGTAAGAGTATTGGACGCGGAAGGGCACGAGGTGAGAGAGACGAGGGTGTTAGCGGCGGTAACCGCTGCGGTTGCGGCGTTTGAAGCAGATAATGACAGGTGTGAAGTTGTAGTCAGGAAGATCAACAGGATCGCGGGACCGCGGCTCGCGTGGAGTTCAGCGGGATTGCAGGAAGCGATCACCAGCAGACGTTACTAATACTGAGTTCAGTTTGAAATATAGCCCAAATAGGAGAACAGAACGTCCAGGCAGCTATGATCCAGACTGAGTTCGGTATAAGATTTAAAGGAACAATAATAATATGAAGAAATACAATGTAACAGTGAACGGAACGGCGTATCAGGTAGAGGTAGAAGAAGCGGGCGGGGGTCACGCCGCCCTGCAGGCGCTCCCGGTTCAGCATCCGACGAGCGCGCCGGCGCAGTTTACACCGCATCAGCCGCCGCCGCAGGCGGTCGTTCAGCCTACCGCGCCGGTTGCAGCGCCAGCCGCACCCGCCGCGAAGTCCGCGCCTGCTGCGAAAGCGGCGCCTTCCGGAGACGTCGTCACAGTGGATAGCCCTATGCCGGGTAAGATTATCAGCGTGAGTGTGACTCCGGGTCAAACGATTGAAGACGGAGAACCGCTTCTGATACTTGAAGCCATGAAGATGGAGAATGAAATATACTCGCCGACGGACGGCGTGATCGAGTCCGTCCGGGTAAGCAAAGGCGATTCAGTCAATTCAGGTGATATTTTGATCACTATAAAATCATAAGATTTCAAGGTCGCAAGATGATTGCCAGACCGCCGGATTGAACATCAGAACAAAAGATTAACTGGAGTACGAATGAAACAGAAGCGCTTGACGTGCTTGTGACCGATGAAACAGAAGCGCTTGACGTGCTTGTGACCGACGAAGAAAAGTGCAGACATTGTCTGCACTTTTGAGTTGTCCGCTGTCCTCAGGGGAGAACAATTCGACGATCAGTCGATCCAGCTTACCCCGAAAAAGTTCAATATGCCTTTGGCGTCCATCACAGCGAGCCGCTCGCGAAAATCGTTTGATTTTAACAGCTGTATCTCGTCTTGGTTGGTGTAGAAACCGTGTTCGACAAGGACGGCGGGCATGTTGGCATTCGCTATGACATAATACATCCCGGTTTTTATTCCGCGATCCGCAAGACCGCTGGCCGGTATAGCCGCGCTGTGTATGGCCTTCGCCAGTTGTTCTGAATAACTTCCCTTCTTATAGATGTATATTTCCCAGCCCTTGGTGCTTGTCCAGTCGTCGCCGTTGCCGAAGGCGTTGGCGTGTATGCTGACAAATATATCGGCGTCGGATTCATTAGCGAACTTACAGCGGTCTGCGAGGGGAAGATCCTTGTCGTCGGGGGTTGTTATAAGCACCTCGACGCCATGCCTCTCAAGATGACTTTTTATCCGTTTGGCCATATCTCGGTTGAACTCATATTCCATAAGGGAATTGTCGGGGCTTTTCTTTCCTGCGGTCTCTGCCCCGTGTCCGGGGTCGAGGACTACAGAAAGCTTACCGTCAATGAGAGGGTTAAACACGAGGGTAGGCTTTGGAAAGTCGATATACATCACGGTTTGATCGGCGGAAAAGCTTATCACAGGATTTACGCTTTCACTTGTATTAAACACAAGGCGGGTTACGCTTGGCGTTTCAGATCCGTTTGACGCCGAGCCGTTTGCGCTGACTGCAGACTGCGTGCTGTTGTTTACATTTGACGCCGAGCCTGCGGGCTGTGCGCCATTCCCGTTCACTGCGCTGTCCGTAGGCTGTGCGCCGTTCGCCGCTCGCCTGACGCTGATCTGCGACGCGCTGATATTACGTACAACGGATATTTCGCGATGCCATTCAAGTGAGGCAGTAGTCGTGTTCATAACGCCGCCGATCAGATCGACCGTAAAGCGATCCCAGTCGGCAAGGCTCGTGTAGTTATTCATAATGCCGGCGCCGGTTATTGTTACTTTGGAGCCGTTCTCCGAAGCGTCAATGCGAATACCGTTTATCAGGTAATCTTCAGCGGCGACCTTATCTCTGGAGCTGTAGATATTCACGGTTCTGGCGGCGGCATCCCAGTTGACCGAGAAATTCAGGGACTCTGAGACGAATCTCACCGGTATGAGAGTCCTGCCGTCAAGGATCTGAGCGGGGACGTCGAGGTAAGTCGCTCTGCCGTTCACAAAAGCAGTGGCGGAGTCTATGGTGAGCAATACGGATGTGTCCGCATATGTGATCGAGACTTGAGCGGGCTTCACACTGTCATTCCAAAGGACAGTTCCGCCCAGCGTTTCAAAGACCGCGCGAGCGGGAACCAGTGTTCTGTCGTTTATGATTACAGGAGGTACGTCGGTTCCGATCTGGACGCCGTCAATCTTCAAATAAACAAGGGATTCACCGCCGACGCCTGCAGCCGCGTAGCTGGGCGGAGCATAAGAAAGACTCACAAATATAATGATCGCCAAAGCCGATATAAAATATGTGAGGGGTTTTTTAAAAGTCCCCATGATGTTAACCCGCCTGTTTTTTCTGCTGATATCCATTTTGCACCTCCGAATCCGCCGCCTATTAAACCCGCTTCACAGCTAGACAGCCTAATAAGTCCAGCTTTACAGCCGAACCATACGATAAACGCGTATCCATAGCATATTGGATGCTGTACTATGTATACAATCCAATATGCTGGGTCAATTATAACATTAAAGCAGGCAGTTTCGATGAGGGCAGTTCAAATTTAATATGATTTTAATCATAATCGTCCAGAGTTTAGGCAGATCAAGAATGGGTATGCGTCAAGTGACAATAAAATTGGCATCGACAACGTGAAAATACTGCACAATATAAGGAGATTTAACCATGCCATTTACCATATGACGGAGGTCAACAATGTATTTTGACTATGGCGACCGCGAAACCGAGTACCTGAAGCGCAAGGACAAGCGTCTTGGCGCAGCGATTGATTCCATCGGCCACATTAAGCGCGTGGTAGACGGCGACTTGTTTTCGTCCGTCGTTCATAATATTGTCGGACAGCAGATCTTTGGGCGATAGCGGGCGGCGCGATACCCGAAATGTGATGGAAGCATGATAATTTTTTCTTGTAATCCATTCCTCTATCGGTTATACTACCGTTATGGCTATTTACAGCGAAATTATCCGGGAGGGATGAACAGATATGTTACTCGCATTTGACGTGGGAAACACCAATATAGTGACGGGTGTTTTCAAGGACGGCAATCTGATTCAAAACTGGAGATTGGAAACCCACAACGATAAAAGCGCGGACGAATATGGCATGGTGATCAATCAACTCTTCGATTATGAAGGGCTGGACGCCAATGCGATAAGTGACGTGATTATTTCTACAGTTGTGCCGTCTACACTTTACACACTACAGCATCTTTCGATGAAATATTTTAACAAACGTCCTCTGGTAATAGGACCGGGCATAAAAACCGGCCTGGTAGTAAAATATGATAATCCCAAGCAGGTCGGTTCCGACAGAATAGTGAACGCGGTGGCGGCTCTGTCGAAATACGGTGGGCCGCTCATCATCGTGGATCTGGGCACGGCGACTACGTTTTGCGCGGTCTCTGAAAAATGGGAATATTTAGGAGGCAGCATTGCCCCGGGTCTTAAAATTTCATCAAACGCACTCTTTGAAAAAACCGCGAAACTGCCCCGCGTCGATCTTGAAGAACCGGGACATGTGATATGCAGGAATACGATCGAGAGTATGCAGTCCGGCTTGGTTTATGGACACATGGGCATGGTGGAATACATAATCAAAAAAATGAAGCGTGAGCTTGCAGAGTATGCCCCTTCTGAAAAACCCGTAAGGGTCATCGCGACGGGGGGCATAGCCAGCATGATAGATAACGGCATTGATTGCATTGATATCGTCGATAAACAGCTGACGCTTGAGGGATTGCAGTTCATATACGAAAAGAATAAGCTGTCGAAGGAAAACGGCAGGAGCACGGCCAAGCTTGATGTAGAGGGCTTGTAATGCGGGTGGGGAGATGGCGTATCGGTAGTTTAGAGCTTGAAAGCCCGTTTATTTTGGCGCCGTTGGCGGGGATAACGGACGCTCCGTTTCGAAGGATATGCAAGGAACAGGGGGCGGCCTTGGTTTTCGCGGAAATGGCGAGCGGGAAGGGACTCTGTTATAATTCGCGCAGAACCGAAGAACTTCTCAGAATATATGACGATGAAAAGCCCGTGGGATATCAGTTGTTCGGCAGGGAACCGGAGATTATGGCCGCCGCGGCAGCGAAGCTTGACGATCATGAACACGCGGTTCTAGACATTAATATGGGATGCCCTGTGCCCAAGGTGGTTAAGAACGGTGAGGGCGCGGCCTTACTTAGGACGCCGGAACTGGCCGCGGAGATTGTAGCGGCCGTGAAACGGTCGACGAATCGGCCGGTTACGGTGAAAATCCGCGCGGGTTGGGATGAGAACAGCGTCAACGCCGTGGAAATGGCCAGAATATTGGAAGATGCGGGGGCGGCGGCATTGACGGTGCACGGACGGACTAGGGCGCAGAATTATCGGGGAGACGCTGATTGGGATGTGATACGCCTAGTCAAGGAAGCGGTCGATATTCCGGTCGTCGGGAACGGGGATGTGCGCAGCGGGGCTGACGCCGTCAGAATGCTCACAGAGACCGGATGCGACATGGTGATGATAGCACGCGGGGCATTGGGAAATCCTTGGATTTTTCATGAAGCGCGCAGCTTATATATGTCAGGCGAGACGGATGAGCCTGTCGGCATGGCAGAAAGAAAACGAATGATAATCAGACATCTCGACATGCTGATCGCGGAAAAAAGCGAGTCTGCGGCAGTATGCGAGATGCGGAAGCACATTGCTTGGTATATGAAGGGCTTCAGAGGCGCATCGGATCTGAGAGTGAGGATAAACAAGCTTGCAGAAGCAAAGAGAATCCGGGACGAGATTCAACGTTTCAGTTGACTTTTCAATGTGAAGCGAGTAAAATCAGACATATCGAAATAAATTTTTCTGAATGGAGAAGGGATTGCTGCATAATGAGCGAAGAATTTCTATTGACCAAAGAAGGTTATGACAAGATCTCGGCGGAATTGGAGGAACTGATCTCCGTCAAAAGGCCGGAGGTCGCAGAGCGTATTAAGGAAGCGATATCCTACGGCGATATTTCCGAAAACGCCGAGTTTGACGCGGCTAAAAATGAGCAGGCTGAGTTGGAGCAGCGCATTGATAAGCTGGAAAACATGGTACGTAAAGCCAAGATCATCTATGAAAATGAGATGCCGAAGGATAAAGTGGGTTTAGGCATGACGGTGAAGGTTAAGGACGAAGGCACGAATGAAATCATGGAGTTCACGATAGTAGGCGCCACTGAATCGGATCCGTTCGCCGGTAAGATATCCAATGAATCCCTTGTAGGCGCCGCGCTTATCGGCCAGAAGAAGGGCGACAAGACGGAGATACAGATCCCGGACGGCATTGTCAAATACGAGATACTCGACATATACAGGAAGTAGGAGATACTTATGAGTAAGGATGAAGGAATCGGCGTATCTATGACGGATGAGCCGGAACAAACTGAGGAGATATCGGAAGAAAAGTTAAACGAGTTGCGCAGGATCCGCAGGGATAAACTCAAGAAGCTGCAGGATATGGGGCGCAATCCTTTTCTGATCGAGACATGGGATATTACCGCTTACAGTATGGAAATCAAGGATGAATTCGACGCTTTGGATGGCCATTGGGTGTCATGCGCCGGGAGGATCATGGCTAATCGGCATATGGGCAAAGCGTCTTTCATTGATATTCAGGATAAGCAGGGTCGGATACAGATCTACGTGCGCCAGGATGTGATAAGTCCAGAAGAGTACAGCATATTCCTTACCTACGATATAGGCGATATCATCGGGCTTGAAGGGACTGTGTTCAAAACGCGCCACGGTGAAGTCTCGGTGAAGGCTGAGAAGGTTGTTTTGCTGTCCAAATCCCTGCAGATACTCCCCAATAAATACCAAGGATTGAAGGATATGGAAATGCGCTATCGCCAGCGCTATGTGGATCTTATAGTGAATCCCGACGTCAGGGAAACCTTCATGCTGAGGGCAAAGATCGTCAAGGAGATAAAACGTTATCTCGAAGATGAGAGAGGCTTTCTCGAAGTGGATACCCCGATCCTCACCACGATAGCCGGCGGCGCCAACGCAAGGCCATTTGCAACCCACCACAACACGCTTGATCTGGACATGAAGCTGCGTATTTCCAATGAGCTTTACCTGAAGCGCCTCACGGTGGGCGGACTTGACAGGGTTTATGAGATGGGCAAGATGTTCAGGAACGAGGGGATGGATAAAAACCATAATCCGGAGTTTACGTCCATGGAACTCTACCAAGCGTACGCTAACCTTGAGACAATGATGGAGATTACGGAAAATGTAGTCGCCAACGCCGCTAAGGTCGCTCGTGGGACGACAGTGATCGAGTATCAGGGAAAAACATTTGAACTTGCGCCGCCATGGGAGAGATTGAGCATGCAGGATGCCGTCAAGAAGTGGGCGGGCGAAGATTTCAATAAGATAAATACGGATGAAGAGGCGCGGACTGTCGCCGAAAAGCATGGGCTGGAAGACGCCGCCAAACTGACAAGGGGACTCGTGATCAGCGAGCTTTTTGAAAAATATTGTGAGGATCATCTGGAGGGGCCGGTGTTCATAACAGGGCATCCGGTTGAGATTTCGCCGCTTGCGAAGAGGGATCCGGACGATCCGCGCATAACGAGACGATTCGAAGCCTACGTGAATTGTTGGGAGATTGCGAACGCGTTTTCAGAGCTGAACGATCCGATAGATCAGTATCAACGTTTCAAGGATCAGCAGGAACAGCTTGAAAGCGGAGATGAAGAGGCGCATCCAATGGATGAGGACTTTGTAAACGCACTGGAGGTTGGACTTCCGCCTACAGGCGGTCTCGGCATCGGGATCGACAGGGTGATCATGCTGATCGTAAACGCCCCGTCGATAAGGGATATAATCCTCTTCCCGACGATGAAACCGCTTGAGGACTGATTTTTATAAGTCACTTTGAAGGCTGATTTTTAGAAGCCGGATAAGGCGGCGCCGATAAATGGTACGTTATAGCAGGTGATTCAGGCGCGGAATGTTTCGCCCGGCGGGTAAATGGTTTTGACAGAGGCTCTTGAACCGCAGAGGGAAAAGCAAGCCTGAAAGGAGGAGTCATTCGATGAAAGGATATACTGGCGATACGATCAAGAATGTAGCAATGTTAGGACACGGCGGATGCGGTAAGACGACGACACTGGAAGCGGCCCTGCTGGCGACAGGGGTTATCAGCAGACTCGGGCGGGTGGAAGACGGAAATACAGTTTCAGATTATGACAAGATGGAAATAGAAAAAGGCTATTCCATCAGCGCGTCCCTGATACCGGTAGAGTATAACAAACATAAGATAAATTTCGTCGATTCGCCGGGTTTCTTCGACTTCGTGGGTGAAGTCAATTCGGCGCTGAGAGCGGTAGAGGCGGGACTCATAATTGTGGACGCTTCAGCCGGTGTACAGGTCGGCACGGAAAAGGCTTGGAACTCATGTAAGGAGTTCCAGATACCCAAACTCTTCTTCATAAATAAGATTGACAAGGAAAATGTGGATATTGATAAGGTTGTGGCGGATCTCAAGGCGAAATTCGGCACATCCGTCGTTACCCTTGACGATAAAGACGCGCTGACCGAGGCCATAGCCGAAACGGACGAGGCCTTGCTTGAGAAATTCTTCGGAGGCGAGGAATTCACAGACGCGGAGTTCAATAAAGGCCTGTCAGATGGGATCGCGTCGGGGGACATAGCTCCTATAGTCATAGGAAGCGCGATGACCGGTGCAGGGATCAAGGAATTATTGGATACATTATTGAAGTACGTACCTAATCCCGGAGATCACGCTCCATATGAGGGAATTGACGCAAACGACGAGCCGGCGAGCCGGCGCTGCGATGTGTCGGAACCCGCCTCGGGCTTTGTATTTAAGACTATCGCAGACCCCTTCGTGGGTAAGATATCCCTGATAAAGGTCATTTCAGGGAAACTCACCGCAGGTTCTGAAATATACAATTCCAGGGCGGAGAAGTCTGAGAAGCTGGGGTCTATGTTCTATCTGCGCGGAAAGACGCAGAGCGAAGCGCCGACGGCGCCTGCGGGCGACATTGTGGCGGCGTCGAAGCTCCAGTACACGCGGACGGGCGACAGCCTCTGCGATAAAGCCCACATAATAATTTATCCGACCGTGCTATTTCCTCAGCCGTCACTGTTTATCGCGGTTGAGCCTAAGGCACAGGGTGAAGATGAAAAGCTAAGTTCGGGTCTGCACAAACTCATGGAAGAGGATCCGTCCTTCGTTATTGAACGGAATAAAGAGACGCATCAGACGTTGCTGGGCGGCCAGGGCGAGATACAGATCGGTGTTATTGCCGCGAAACTGAAAGAGAAATTCAGTGTCGAGGTTGAACAGAAGGATCCCAAGACGCCTTACAGAGAGACGATCAAGGGCAGCTCGGACGTACAGGGTAAGCACAAGAAACAGACCGGCGGCGCGGGGCAGTACGGCGACGTACATATACGTTTCTCGCCCTCCCAGGAGGAGTTCGAGTTTTCGGAGGAATTGTTCGGCGGTTCTGTGCCGAAAAACTATGTGCCGGCTGTTGAGAAGGGTTTGCGTGAGTGTATGGAAAAGGGACCCTTGGCAGGGTGCAAGGTGGTGAATGTCAAGGCGGTTCTTTATGATGGTTCGTATCACGACGTCGACTCGAATGAAATGGCTTTTAAGCTTGCGGCGGCGTTGGCGTTTAAAAAGGGCGTCGCAGAAGCGAAACCCATTTTACTTGAACCGATAATGCACGTGGATATCAAGATCCCCGACGAGTACATGGGCGATATCATGGGCGACATGAACAAACGCAGAGGCAAGATACTCGGCATGGAACCGCTGTCCGGCGGAGGACAGACGGTGCTTGCAGAGGCGCCGCAGTCTGAGATGTTTAAATACGCCATCATGCTGCGTTCGATGACGCAGGCGAGAGGCAGCTTTACGATGCGGTTTGAACGCTATGATGAAGTTCCGGCGCATCTTGCGGAGAAGATTATAGCGGAGCATAAGGCGGAGACGTCTTCGGAGTAGTGACTACTCAAACGCCACGCCATCTTCGCCCATACCGGAACCTGGTGACGATTTCCGACTTCTCACGTACCTTTTAGTACGCTCCGAGGCCGAAAATCGCCCCCAGAACCCGGTCTGAACGAACCTGACGCGGCATTTGAGTAGTTTTTTGTTAGAGTAAGGTTATTATGGACTGTATAGCGTCGTTGAGGCAGGAAGCGCCTATGAGCGGCAGACCTTCTATAAGGCCGCTCAGCGCTTCGGCGTTCTTCTTCGGCAGTATGACGCGGTCGAAATTTCCGAGCCGGGCGGCTTCCCTGACGATCCTCTCGGCATTGCGCACACTTCTGAGATCGCCGGTGAGGCTGATCTCGCCTATAACTATTGTTTTTACCCCGATGGGCACGCCCTTGTAACTGGAATATATTGCTAACGCAACGGCTAGATCGAGAGACGTGCCTTCGGGTTTTAACCCGCCGACTACATTGACATAGACGTCCTGGTTGATGAGGGAAATTCCGGCGCGGCGTTCCAGTACCGCCAGTATCATATTTAAACGCGCGGCCTCCACGCCTATGGCTGATCTACGGGCAAAGCCGATGTTGGCGGGCGCGGTGAGCGCCTGTATTTCCAGCAGAAGGGGGCGTGTGCCTTCGTAGATCGCGCTTGCGACGGCGCCTTCGCCCGCTCCGTTGACGCCTTCAAGGAAGCTGTCCGAAAGGTTTTCAACGGGATGCAGCCCTGATTCTCCCATCTCGAAAACGCCGATCTCACTGGTTGCGCCGAAACGGTTCTTATGAGCGCGCAGTATGCGCAGATCCTGACTTCTTTCACCGTGAAACTGCAAAACACAATCCACAAGGTGTTCTATTATCTTAGGCCCCGCCAAGTCCCCGGATTTCGTCACATGGGCGACGATGAAGACGGGGATCCCGTTTGCTTTGCCTAATCGCATGAGTTCGTCGGCGCAGGCGCGCACTTGAGAGATATTTCCCGGTGCGGATTCAAGCTTTTCGGAGTACATAGTTTGGATGGAGTCGATCACGAGAAATATCGGGTTCGTCTTAGCGACCGCAGACGTGACAAGCTCAATATTGGTTTCGGCCAGGAGGTAGAGGCTGTCCGGAATCTCACCGCATACCCTGTCGGCGCGCAGCTTGATCTGTTCCTCCGACTCTTCTCCGGACACATAAAGGACGTTACCGGAGGTACGGGCTATGTTAGCGGCGGCTTCTATAATGATGGTAGATTTACCGATTCCGGGTTCACCGCTTATCAGCGTCAGGGAACCCTTGACAAGACCTCCGCCCAGAACGCGATCCAGTTCGGAAAGCCCCGTGTCAAGCCGTTCATAGGCGCCGTGCCCGACCTCAGAGAGCTTCACGGGTGAGGCGCTCGCAAAAGCACCCGCGCCTGCAGAGGCGACAGAGGGGGCAATACGGCGTCTCGCATCATTTTCCAGATTCGGCGGCAAAGACTTTTCTTCTATAAAACTGTTCCAGGCGCCGCATATGCATTGTCCCATCCATTTGGGACTTTCAAAACCGCATTCTTGGCATACGAATACCGACTGTGCCTTCTTGACCATTTAATCATTCTCCTGACTGCTCCTTGACTACTCTCCCGACTTATAAGCGCCTATCTCAAACCGGAACGTGCCCTGCGCCCGCTTGACTACTCTCCCGACTTATAAGCGCCTATCTCAAACCAGAACGTGCTCCCGTGTCCGATCTCGCTGTCCACGCCGAAATGCGCATTGTGCAATGTGAGGATTTCCTTTACGATGGAAAGCCCGAGTCCGGTTCCTTCAGCGGATGAACGGCGCCCGCCCGCCTTAAAATATCGCTGCCATATATGCTTGAGATCCTTCTTGGGAATGCCGACGCCGTGATCCCTTACCGCGCAGCGGACGACGTTACCCCTTTGTGTAAGCGTTATTTCAATGAGATTGGAATCCCCGCGGAACTTTACCGCATTGTTTATGAGATTTGACAGAACCTGCTTGATCTTCCCTTCATCGCCGATGATCTGCCCGTCGCCGTCAGCTTCGAAGCGAAAACTGAAGGACTCCTGTTCGGCGAGCAGACTATAGGAATTAAGAAGATTTTCAATTGTTTGACGCAGAGAGAAGGAGCTTATCGACAGTTCCTGCCTGCCCGCCTGCAACTTCGACAGTTCAAGCAAGTCGTTGACCAGAAGGCTTAAACGGTCGGCCTCGTCTATGATGACCTGCAGATGATCGCCGCGTTTGACAGGATCGCCGCCCGAAAGATCGCGGATCATTTCCGCGTACGATTTGACCATCGTAAGGGGGGTGCGCAGGTCATGCGAAACATTCGCGATCAGATCCTTCTGCATATTGTCGATCTTGGCCAGTTCCGCGGATGTGTAGGTAAGCGTATCGGCAAGCTTTGAGATCTCAGAATAATGACCGCCCTCAAATGTGACGCCGTATTTACCCTCCGCAAGTTCCGCCGCAGAATTTGTGATGTTCGTGAGCGGCTTAGTAACCATTCGCGAAATACCAAAAGATAGAAGAAATGCCAATAAAAGGGATATAACTGTTATATATTTAAGCTGATCCATGAGTATTTCTATAGTTGACTCTACAGGGTAGAGGGGCGAGAAGATATACAAAAGGACAAGCTGACCCTCGTTTCTGGTAAGATAGGCGCAATACGCCATCATATTCGTGTCGCGCAAGGGGTTTGTGATGGTGGCGGTCGTGTATGAGCCGATGCCGTTAAGGAGCTGCTGGCGCATCGCCTGTATTTCCTTACGGTAAATCGGGAAAGGCGCCGGGCGCGTCTCGTCGGTCGCCTCGCCGGCTGCGTTGTTCACAGGTTCGGTATAGTTATAGGAAGAATAAAGCACGCGGTAAGTGTCCTCAAAACTCGCCTCGATCTGTATGTACATGTCGTTGCGGCGCGTCGTTCTGGCAAGCTCGTCGAAAAGACCGTCCTGGCCATAACCGTCAACTATGGAAGCGGCTATACGTTGGGTCTCGCGAATTTTCATATCTTCATAATAAGTATTCAGAAATATGACCTGTAAAAACAAAAGCAACAGTATCAGCGCCGCGGCGAAAAGTACGAAATACAGCCATAATCTGAATGTCAAGCTTTTAAAATCGACACTAAGCCTCAAATTTATAACCGACCCCCCTCAGCGTGACGATGCGATCCCTGTAAGGACCGAGATTGTTACGCAGATTCTTTATATGAGTGTCAATGGTTCTGTCGTCGCCGTAAAAATCGTAACCCCAGATATCTGAAAGCAGCTTGTCCCTGGATAGAGCAATGTTCCTGTTCTGAACCAGATAAAACAGCATGTCGTATTCCTTTGGCGTCAATTCCACCTTTTCACCGTCCACAGTCACTGTTCGCGCGGTCATATTGATTTCAAGCCCGCTGAATGATAATGTCTCAGGCTGCTGATCGCCCCTCGCGACGCTTCTTTGAAGCACGGCGTTCACACGCGCCATAAGCTCCTTGGGGCTGAATGGTTTAACGATATAATCGTCAATGCCAAGCTCAAATCCGAACAGCTTGTCGTATTCCTCCCCTCTGGCGGAGAGCATGATAACAGGCGCGCTCTGCGTCTTCTTGATCTCTTTGCACGCGGAAAACCCGTCATAACGAGGCATCATTATATCCATGATGATTATATCAAAGCGCTGCTCGCGGCACATGCTGACGGCGTTCATACCGTCGGAGGCCTCAAAGACTTCGTGGCCGTTGAACTCCGCGTATTCACGGATGACGGCGCGGATCTTAGCTTCATCGTCTACTACAAGAATTTTACTCATATTATCCACCTAATAAATCGATCGCTTGTTTGTAATCTAATATAATTATAATACCACTTTTTTTGTAATTTGTCTTGATTAATATTTGTTAGCAGGATGACCGCATCAATTATAAAGAACGTCAAAACACAAAAGTGATATAAAAAAATAAAAGAGTAAAATAAATCCCGCGAAATTCTTGACCTACAATGGGGACACATTATATAATACTAGTAAGTTCTTTATTTCTATCTTATCTCTGGCGCCTGTGCATTGCCATGCTGTATTGAGCATTCCGGCGATGTTGGTGCATTACGATTGACTTAGTGAAGTCAATAGAAAGAACTCTATTATGAGAACTAAACTTCATTCATTCATTCATTCGTAAGTTATTGTCTGTTACATTAGTTGCTGTTTTAGTCGCAACGACAGTTTCGTCCTATGCCGGCGCCTCTGTCCGGCTTGACACGACTCAAGACTTGGTTTTCAGCGTAGATGGATTCGTTGGTGCGCCGACTGAGAGCAAACTAGCCGGACCTGATGGACTTCAGAGCGCTATGAAAAGTGAAATGCTTGCGTCTGTGGGAGCAACAAGCAAGATCATTGCTATTCCGTCAACAAGCGGTAATGTAAGGCTGGCACTCGGTCAAGAAGGTGGGGTAAGGTCGTGAGAGGGATATGCTTGAATAGCCATTCTGCGTATATGAGTAACGTGGGTGATCGCATGAGATTAAAAGGAGAAATAAAATATAATGTCAATGCGGGGTGCACTTATAAGCGTACCTATGTGTATTATGTAAATGCATGATATATCAATGACAAATAGATTAAAAGGCTGGATTGCACTGGCAATCGCGGTTGCAGTTTGCACAACCGCTGGCAGCGCTGTACAAGTATGGCGTACATGGTCAAATGAAAATGGGATTATTTCTCAGATTCAGTGGGATTTAAAGCTAATAGACGTTCGTTTTCAGGTTATACAAGAGAGTTATGAAAAGCTTTCTCAAGATGAGTTGGCCTCGGAACTAGAGGGTCTTTGCTCATATTTGGACAGCTTTTTAACGCATGTTACCTATCTTGGCATGTTGAGAAGAGAGTTCATATTTGATATGCACGACTTGGCGCTGGCTATTAATGTAATATCAGGAGGTTCATATATGGCAAGAAGTCCTCTTGGTTTCAGGGTCGAAGTGCAGGGTTATCCCTATATCCAACTATATGATGGGATTGAAGAGCGTAGATACTATGGATCATTTTCGCGAGATGGTGCATTGTCAGAGGGGGAGTTACTCTTCCTTGCAGAACTTAGAAGCGATTGCGCTGATATAAATGAAGCAATCGGGAGCGAATATAAATCAATACGCAAATTCATAGAGGCATTTAACGCAATGAGTTTTAAATGGCGGATAGTTCCGAATACAGAGACGCCGTTCAGCTATTTGATTCCAGAGAGTGAGAGGGCTTAAAGGCTCCGAAGCATACGCTCATTTTCAGGAATTCATAAAGCCCTAGCAATGTTTCCAATCGGGCTTTTTCAGTCAGATGTCGTTAGCAGGTTCCGCTGAATACACATAGGTATCGGTGAAACCTGCTAAATTTTTATTAGGGGGCACAATGAAATAAATTAGCTAAAGGGGGGCTTCTAAATAGGGTTTGGAAAAAACGGTGTGACACACAATAGTGTTCGTTGATTTATGCCTACACTGCATTCAGGAACTTTACAGGCAAGATTCAGCGAATAGTGTAATTGTTAATCCAAGGACGCAAAAAAATATTTTATTAATCGAAAATACAAAAAACAGTATTGACAGTTATACCTCGTTATGGTACACTAATAAATTGTTTTCTTGACATTTCACTCTGATATGCGGTATACTAATTTAAGAGGGTGTCGTTAGGTAATCACCCTTTGGCCAGGAGACGCGCCAGGACGCGGAGCCCCTTTGGATATGGAGGAAATGTTATGTATGTGATCGGAGATAGGGTAGTTTATCCAATGCACGGGGCGGGGGTTATAGAAGCAGTTGAGGAAAAGAAAATCTTGGGGGAGATCAGGCAGTATTATATTTTGAAAGTGCCTTTCGGCGACATTAAGATTATGATACCGTGTGATTCTTCGGATGTTATCGGGGTGAGAGAGGTCATACCCGCCAACGAAACAACGAAGGTAATGGAGATACTCGCAAATGATTCTACCGAGATGTCGAACAATTGGAACCGGCGTTCAAGGGAGAATATGGCAAAGCTGAAGACCGGCGAGATAGGCAATGTAGCGGAGGTGGTCAGAAACCTTATGCGGATCGACAGAGTTAAGAAGTTATCCACCGGAGAGAAGAAAATGCTCTCCAACGCGAAACAGATCCTCATAAGCGAACTGATCCTTTCAAACAATGAAGAAGCGGACGCCTTGGAATCAAGGATCGAAGATGCAGTTTGCGGCACATCTGGTTAAAGCGTTTCCGTTCGGATTAGCATTGACAGACGCAAGAATATTCGGCTCCCGTGTGGAGTCGAATTGTTTATGGGGAAGGAGAATTACTGATTTGTGATAAAAAAACTTTTTAGAGTAATTATGACGATTATCGGCATGGTCGCCGGATACGGAGTGTTTTTATTGATCGGTTTCATAGGCGTCGTTTCGAGAGCCTTTGATACAGCCGAACTGAATTTGCTATATCAGTCTATTTTGATAGCAGCATGCGCAATTATTTTTGGTTTAATTTTTTTCTTATTGACTCCGGCTATCGGCAAGCAGAGCGCCAAGGTGGCGAGGTATATTGAGGCGGAACTGCAGACAGTGCCTGCTAACGACATAATCGTAGGAACAGGCGGACTTGTGATAGGTCTTCTTATCGCATTTTTGCTAAGTCAGATATTCAGAGGCATGGGCGGATTCCTGGAAGTCGGCCTCAACATCGTTGTGTTTCTTGTACTGGGATATCTCGGCGTGGTTGTCGCGACGCGGAAAGGCCGGGATATTATGCCGACCTGGGTTTCGATGATAAAGAGTTCGCAGGGCAAGAACAAGAGCAAAGGCGGCGCGGATGCCGCGCGAACGGACGCCGCTCCTAAGATCCTTGATACCAGCGTGATAATAGACGGCAGGATAGCCGACATAATGAAGACAGGCTTCATAGAAGGGAATATCGTCATTCCTGAGTTTGTCCTCGTCGAACTGCGCCACATAGCGGATTCGTCGGACAGCCTTAAGCGTAACCGCGGCAGGCGTGGTTTGGATGTACTCAATCGCATACAGACAGAACATGGGGTGGAGATATACAATACCGAGACGGACAAGAGTCTCAACGAGATACCTGAGGTTGACGTAAAGCTGTTAAAACTGGCGCAGATACTTCACGGCAAGGTCGTCACAAACGACTATAATTTGAATAAAGTGGCGGTGATCAAGGGTGTAAGTGTTCTGAATATAAACGAATTGGCGAACACATTGAAACCCGTCGTACTGCCCGGCGAAGAAATGAATCTTTTCCTCATTAAAGAGGGGAAGGAGTACAATCAGGCGGTGGCGTATCTCGACGACGGCACTATGATTGTAGTGGAAGAAGGAAGGAAGTTTATCGGTAAGACGGTGGACGTCAATGTAACCAGTGTGTTGCAGACATCAGCGGGAAGAATGATATTTGCTAAGCCGAAAGGAAAGTAAATGTACGCCAATAAGCGGATCGCAGCGATAATCGTGGCGGCCGGCGCGGGAACACGTATGAAAACCGGACTGCCCAAACAATATATTTCAGTCGGAGGGAGACCGGTTTTGGTAAGAGCAATAGAAGCGTTCGAGAAGACCGCTTCTATTGACGATGTTTATATTATTGCCGATAAGATGTGGATTACGCATTGCTGTGAGATATTGGATTTTGACGCCGACGCGGCAGTCGTGGATTGTGAAGCCGACGCGGCGGTCGTGGGTCGTGGCGGCGGCGATACAGGCGGCGGTGCGGTTGGATCATATGGTGTGAGCATGGATGGCGGCGGCGCTGCGAGCGCGGGTTCAGTCGGCAGCGGGCGGCGTTTTACGAAAATAAGGCAGATCATAGAGGGCGGGGACACGCGGCAGGAGTCTGTATACGCGGGGCTGAAGTCGCTTCCCGGCGATACGGAGATCGTGTTGATTCATGACGCGGCTCGTCCCTTTGTAAGCGTCTCCGTCGTAGATAAGGCCGTAAAGGGCGCTGTTCTTCACGGCGCTGTCGTCGCGGCGGTTCCGTTGACGGACACAGTTAAATCAACAAGGGAGGGCATGGTAACAGGGACGCTTGACAGGCTGGGACTTTATGCTGCGCAGACTCCGCAGGCGTTTCGGCGGGAACTCATAGCCGCCGCGCACGAAAGAGCGATAGCAGAGGACTATACGGGAACGGACGACGCTGTGCTGATCGAACTCATGGGAGAAAAAGCGTTCTTGATAGAAGGAGAATACAACAATATAAAGCTGACGACGCCGGAAGATCTCATCATGGGAGAGGCGATCGCGGCGGATATAGAGGGCGGGGCGGTTTCGGCGATCGCGCCGGTCTCAAGAGAAACGGAGACTCCGCCAGGCTTGCCGCTAACAGAGACTTCAGCGATTCCGCCGGATTCTGAATACAGGACGGGCATAGGCTTCGACGTGCACCGCTTTGTTGAAGGACGGAAGTTTATACTGGGCGGTGTGGATATACCATTTGATCGCGGGCTTGACGGCCACTCGGATGCCGATGTGTTGACGCACGCACTTATGGACGCTATGCTGGGCGCGGCGGCGCTGGGAGATATAGGCAAACTCTTTCCTGACACGGATGATGCCTATAGAGGCATTTCAAGTATAAAGTTGCTTGCAAGGACTGCCGACGCCATAAGAGAAGCCGGTTATGAACTTATTAATGCGGACATGACCGTGATATTGGAAAAACCGAAGATTTCATCATTTACGAATAGAATGGCTGAGAATCTCGCAGCCGCTTTGAAAGCGGACAGGCGGAGGATCAGCATAAAGGCTACGACGACGGAAGGGCTTGGATTTACAGGCAAGGGTGAAGGCGCGGCGGCTCAGGCGGTTGTGACCCTCATTTGCAGAACGAACAGAGAGCCTGTGAGCAGTTGAGCGATTATTACTCAACACGCCGTATCGGCTTCGTTCATCCGGGAACCATAAGCTTTGAGCCATAATAATTTTTATATCAAGGAGGCTATAATTTAATGAGACTTTCGAAAATGCATATTAACACACTCAGGGAGGCGCCTGCGGAGGCGGAGATTCCCAGCCACATCTGGCTTCTGAGAAGCGGAATGATCCGCAAGCTTGCGTCAGGCGTCTATGGCTTTATGCCGATGGGGTATCGCTCTGTGCGGAAAATTGAGGAGATAGTCCGTAATGAGATGGATGCCAAAGGCGCGTTAGAGATACATATGTCTGCGATTCAGCCCGCTGAGCTATGGATGGAATCGGGGAGGTGGTATGTGATGGGACCTGAAATGTGGCGTGTGAAAGACAGGCGGGGTCGCGAGTTCTGCCTCGGACCGACCCATGAAGAAATATTCACAGATATAGTGCGCAATGAAGTGAGTTCATATAGACAGCTGCCCCTGAACCTGTATCAGATACAAACAAAATACAGAGACGAAGCAAGACCGCGTTTTGGCCTTATGAGAAGCAGGGAATTCGTCATGAAGGACGCGTATTCCTTCGACAGGGATGAGGCAGGTCTGGATAAGAGCTATATGGATATGTTTGACGCTTATACGAATATTTTTAAAAGATGCGGTCTGACATTCCGGCCTGTAGAGGCGGACAGCGGTGCAATGGGCGGCAGCGGTTCCCATGAGTTCACCGCCTTGTCTGAGGTAGGCGAGAGCGAAATCGCCTATTGCGAGTGCTGTGATATGGCCGCAACAACCGAAAGAGCGTTTACGGTTGACGCCGAAGCCGGTGCTGAAGCCGAACTTGAGCTTGAAACGGTGTATACGCCAAACGTAAAGACGATAGAAGATGTGTCGGCGTATCTGGGGCTGCCCAAGGAAAAGACGATAAAGGCGCTGCTGATGGCGGTTTATGAGGACGACGGAACGGTAAGGGAATATGTGGCGGCTTTCGTGCGAGGCGACAGGGAATTGAATATGACCAAACTTGTTAACGTCTTAGGCGTACCCGAACACATGGTTGATTTCGCAGACGAGAATGAGATGCACGGCAAGACCGGCAGCGTAGGTGGGTTCACAGGCCCTGCCGGGCTTAAGAATTGCAGGATTGTGGTGGACAGCGAGCTGCCGGGACTAAGGAATATGTGCGCAGGGGCGTGCAAGCAGGATCATCACATTATAAATATGAACTACGGACGTGATTATAAGGCGGATATCATAACCGACATCAAGAAGGTGCGCGAGGGCGACGCTTGCTGTAAATGCGGAGCGCCGGTCAAGCTGGCAAGGGGTATAGAGGTGGGTCAGGTCTTCAAACTGGGGACTAAGTACAGCAAGTCTATGGGCGCCTGCTATAAGGATGAGAATATGCAAGAACATCTGCTGTTGATGGGCAGCTACGGCGTCGGCGTGACGCGAACCCTTGCAGCTGTGGTAGAGCAGCATCATGACGAAAGAGGCATAATATGGCCGGTTTCGGTTGCGCCTTATCAGGTAATCGTGACCATCGTGAAGTCAGATGAGACGGAGCAGAGAGAACTTGCGGAAAAGATCTATCAGAGCCTGCTTGACAAAGGCATTGAAGCATTGTTGGACGACAGGGATGAACGCGCCGGCGTCAAGTTCATGGACGCGGATATACTGGGTATTCCGGTCAGGATAACAGTGGGGAAAAAAGCGGCGTCGGGACTTGTGGAATATAAGCTTAGACGTGAAAGCGAATTCACGGAAAAAAGCGGTGAAGAAGCTGTCTCAGCTGCAGCCGCATTTATAGAAAGTGAGTTGCGCTCTTTAATCTAGCGCGTTTCGCCTCGTCAATGCAAGGGCGGAACCCGGCGGTAAATCGCGGCGGAGGGACGATATGTGGTTTGGCGGAGTTCGGGTTATAATTCTGGATGAAGAGGGAAGAGTCCTTCTGGTACGGCAGCACCATGAAGACAAGGATATATGGATGTTGCCGGGCGGCGCCATAGAGGACGGGGAAAACGCGGCTGAGGCGGCGGCAAGAGAGGTAAGAGAGGAAACATCCCTCGAAATCGAAGTCGGCGATATGCTCTGGCATGTTGAAGAAGTTTCGAAAACGCGCGGGCAGCGATTTGTGAACATCTTTATGGCGCAGACCGCCGTCGGCGAGGCCGCGCTGGGCAGCGACCCAGAGTTCGACGGTACGCACCAGGTGCTGAGAGAGATGCGTTACTTTGCACGAAATGAGATCGCGAAGCTGGAACACGTATATCCGGACGCCCTTCGCGGCGATATGTGGAAGGTGATGGGGAAAAAGTACACAGGCCATAAGGTGTTCAGAATACGATAATACACTATTTTAAAAAAGTGAAATAGTGTATAATGACATTAAGAAATGGGGTAAGGCATATGTGCGGCCAACCGGTGTTAGATGAAATAACAACAAAGATTGTTCAAGCGGCAAAAGACAGCCTGGGCGACAAACTTGATAAGGTCATATTATATGGCTCATATGCCCGCAATGGTTATGACGAGGAATCGGATATTGATATTATGGTGCTTGCGGATATTCCGCTTGAAGAACGATGGCGGACGTATCTTCAGATAAGCGAGCTTACGGGATATCTAAGTTTGGAGTATGATGTGCTAGTGTCGATAAATGTCATAGATTGCGCTACGTTTTACAAGTATATTAATGATTTGCCGTTTTATGTAAATGTGATGAAGGATGGGGTGGAACTTGGCGCATTATGAGAACAGAATCTCGCTTTCGGAAGTTCGCATTGAAAAAGCGCGGGAGTGTCTGACTGCGGCAGGGAAATTTATTCAGATACAAAACACGGCATAGAGCGGCACGGATTTGATCCTGTTCTCAAAGCCGAAGTTTTTTGCAGAAATACGAATTGAGTAAGCGGGTTCGTATTTTGTTACGAACATATTCAGGCTTTTCGACTTGGTACGTGTGCCGGTTTTTACTTCAACGGCGATGATGTCGTTGTCTTTTTGCAGTACAAAATCAAGTTCCGCCGTTCCTTCATTTGTCCAATAATATAAGCCATAGCGTTTGCTGTATAGCGCTTGCGCTACGTAATTCTCAGTGATGGATCCGAGAAATGTGTTTTCGATTTCGACTGCCGATAGTACCGCCTGCTGAGAGATTCCGCTTCTCATGGTGAGCAATCCAACATCGCTCATATACAATTTGAAGCTTGCGAGATCACGGTAAACGGAAATCGGCATAAGACCATGCTCTAGCCGCTCACATTTCATCACAATACCCGCGAAATCCAGCCAGTTGATTGCTTCACCGAATATGGCGGTTGTGCCGCCTCTCTGAGCCAGTTTGTATTGAAACTTTTTATTCTCCTTCGCAAGTTGAACAGGGATGGAGTTGTAGGCTGCGCGGATCTTCACGCTCTGCGCGTTGCTTGCATATTTCGCCATATCCGCAATATAGTCGTTGATAATTTTGTTTTGTACATCGGGGACAGTGAGCAAACTCTTGGTTTCCATAAATTCCAAAACCGCTCGCGGCATCCCGCCGATAATCAAATATTGTTTGTATAAATCAAGTGACTTTTCATGGAGAGCGCCGGGCAAGGCGTCATTGTCGGCAAAGGCGCGTTTGATTTCTTCACAGAGCGTCTTCTCATCAAGCGCCCATAGATATTCCTCGAAATCCAAAGAGAACATCGTCACAGAATCCACATTACCAACGGGAAATGAATATTTTTCGCGATTTATTGCCACTCCAAGCAGACTGCCTGCGCCGATGATATGGTATTCCGGCGTTTGTTCATTGAAATATTTCAACGAAGTAAGAGCACGCGGACAGGACTGTATTTCATCAAAAATCACTAGCGTGTCCCCTGGAACAATCCGCTCACGCGATTCTGCCTCCAGAAAACGGAGAATACGCTCCGGTTCAATGTTGTCGGAAAAATATGAACTGACCGTTTGGTTGGTTTCAAGGTTGAAATAGGCCGTGTTCGTATAGTACATACTTCCGAACTCGCGGATAATATAAGTCTTACCAACCTGTCTCGCGCCATAGACTAAAAGCGGCATTCGGCCTGACGGCTTGCTTTTCCAACGAAGCAGGTCCTCTGTAATCTTGCGTTTCATATGTGCAGTACCTCCGTGTATCACTCGCATATATTATAGCATATCATGAATAATAAGTCAAAAAAAATCAGAATTCATGAATTCATTTATAATTTTGGAATTTTCGGCAATTGCCGAAAATTTTTCTTGTATTATTATGCGACAGCTTGGAAATGAGAGGAAATGGAAAGCGCAGACAGTCACTTCTCTTATGCTGCGGTTGGTGGAGCGTGGCTTTATCCGAACTGAAAAAGCAGGGAAAGAGCGCACCTATTTCCCACTCATCGGCAAGGAGGACTATCTGAAAAGCGACGGTTCACAGGTGAATTTCGGCAAACCTCATATGAAGCAATTACAGCTCATACTGCCATCGTGACTATTCGCTACATGATACTAGCTGTAGGACAGCGCCGACAGACCGATCACAGGACATTAGGCGAAATGTTTTATTCGATTACTGACGAGGCGAGAGATGTCACGTTCCAAGATACGCTTGCGTTGATTATGCAAGCGTTTGCAAAGGCGCTTGCGCTTGAATACTTCGGTCTTGATGAA
>JAISED010000084.1 GCA_031264295.1 Eubacteriales Family XIII. Incertae Sedis bacterium
TTCCCGAAAATCTGAACCCAATTCCCACTGCCGATGTACTCGATAATCGTCACGAATGGCACGATGCTGACGGCGGCAAAGGGACCCAATTGCCTGAATACATTCATGAGAGGCAGATCAAATAAAAAATTGGGTTTCATCAATAAAACAATCATTGCACTAGCATACCAAATTCCGAAAAATCGCACCAGAAACAAGCGGAGCATTCCCTTGCGATCAATGCGGAAGTCTTTTCTGTGAAAGATGATTAGCAACTGAACTCATATAGGGAATGCCTTGAGCGATTCGGACAGCTGGCTTGACTATTAGGCTTGACTATTATGAGAATCCCCGTGGCTCGGCTATGAGCAGCCAAGATGTCAGCCGGCTTCTCGACGCCATAGAGTACGGCGGGATGATGGCATTCTATAGCCTATGGCATAAGGAGGTGCCCAAAGGCGCCGCGAAAACAGACAAGGTTTTGTATGTTCTCACGTCTATCTCATATTACGGTTCCGGGATAGACGCAGCTGAGTTCGGACTATGGGCAATTAATAGTTATTCAAAACAATTGACAAGGCAATAACTTAAAAGTATAATGAAAGTGTGGGAGGGGAAGATAAGTGAGCGGGTTTTATTCGCGGCGTGGGACGGTAACAAATTTATCCTCCTACACCATTTCACCAAGAAGACGCAGAAAACGCCGCAAAGGGAAATAGACCAAGCCAAACGAAATTTAGCCGATTATCGGGAGAGGATTAAAAACGATGAAAACAAATAAACAATACACCGAAGCCATCAAGCAAGCCAAAATCAACTTGGAAGATATTAAAGCTCGTGGCGCGGACGCCATGGGTGGTAACGCGCTTGAGTTTATGGATAGTCTTCTAACGCCGGATGAGATAACCGCTTCTGATTTGCGCGTGGCGATTATGAACGAATTAGCCCACACCAGAGCCGATAAAGGAATATCCCAAAAGCGGCTTGAAGAGATGAGCGGCGTAAAACAGCCAATTATAGCCCGTATGGAGCGAGGATATACAAGCCCGCAGTTAGATACCGTCTTAAAGGTTCTAGCCCCTCTGGGAAAGACGCTTGCAGTGGTGCCTTTGGAGCGCAAATGAAACCGTCTTCGCGTCAGCCGGAGGACAAGCATAACACATTAGACTTTGCCTCCGGCGAACACTCTTCCTAATTCGACGCCTCTCCCACCGATTAAAACTCGTTTCCTATCTCATGTATCCTCATCATATTCGTATTCCCCTGCGTGCCCAGCGGTATCCCCGCCGTAAGTACTATCAAGTCGCCGTCTTCCACCAGATTGCGCTCCATGCAGTGCCGGACTACGGCTCGGAAAAATTCTTGCTGGTCGTCAATCCGATCTATATGGAATGCTGTCACTCCCCACACAAGGGCAAGCTGTCTGACCGCTGTTTCGTCCATAGAAAAGGCTATGATCGGCGCTCTCGGTCTGTATTTCGATATTCTCAGTGCTGTCTGTCCGGATGATGTGGGCGTCACTATGGCTCTCGCGCCCAGGCTGTCGGCGCTGCTGCATGTACAGAAACCTATAGCGTTTGTGACGCTGGTCTCCCAGGTGCCTCTGCGTTCATCTGTTGTTCGTCCGCGGCGGATCGCCACTTCCGCGGAACGCGCTACGCTCCGCATCATTTTTACGGCTTCTAGAGGATACTTCCCTGACGCCGTTTCACCCGACAGCATTATCGCATCTGTGCCGTCCAGTATGGCGTTCGCCACATCCGCGACCTCCGCCCGCGTGGGACGCGGATTCCTTATCATGGAATCCATCATCTGCGTAGCGGTTATGACGAATACGCCTTCGCTGTTGCACTTTCTTATGATTTCCTTCTGTATAAGAGGAACCTCTTCCGGCGGTATTTCAACGCCCAGATCGCCGCGCGCCACCATGATCCCGTCGGCGGCTCTGATGATGTAGTCTATATTATCGATGCCCTCTTTGTTCTCGATCTTGGCGATGATTTTAATCTTTTTCGCGCCCAAAGCGTGCATGTATTTCCGTATTTCGTCCACATCCGACGCTTTGCGTATAAATGAGGCGGCTATGAAATCCACACCGGCGTTGATGCCGAACTCAATGTCGTCCTTATCCACCAGCGACATTGCGGGTAGGTGCACCTTGACGCCGGGTATGTTGATACTCTTGTGATCCATGATCTCGCCGCCGTTCTTAACCACGCACACCACCTCGCCGCTTTTTGCCGCCGCACTGCCGTTTTTCGCCACCTCCCCGCGCTTCACTGCATCGCTGTTTTTCGCCGCCCCACTGTTCTTCATCGCCTCAGCGTTTTTCGCCACCTCGCCGCTCTTCACCGTCTCCACGCGCAACTCTATCAGACCGTCGTCGATCATGATCAGATCGCCCGCCGAGACGTCGTTCACCAAGGCCTTATAGCTGGTGCTGCACATTTGCGCATTCCCTACGACATCATCAGTCGTAATAGTAAACTTCTGACCTTCCACAAGTGTCGCCGTGCCGCCTTCGAAAGTCCCGGTTCGTATTTCAGGTCCCTTTGTATCCAGTATGATGGCTATGGGCAGACCCAACTCCTCCCTCACTTCTTTGAGCAATTCGATCTTATCCTTATGCTCCGAGTGCGTCCCGTGGGAAAAGTTCAGGCGCGCCGCGTTCATGCCCGAGAGCATAAGGCTCTTCAGCATATCCTTATTGTCGCACGAGGGTCCTATAGTGCAGATCAGTTTAGTCCTATCGAGTTCCATAATTAATTCCACCTCTTGACTTAAATGGAAAGTATTTCAGCGAGATTGTTGACACTTTCATCATATTCCTTTTTCATATCTAATGCTTCTTCCAGGTCATAATGCACTATCTCCATTCCCCTGATGCCGACCGCTCTGTTGCCTATATCGTCTTTCAACAGTTCAACCGCTTTATACCCCATCCTGCTGGCGAGCATCCTGTCCCTGCCCGTCGGCGAACCGCCGCGCTGAATATACGCCAGCACGACCACCTTGGTTTCAAGACCGGTTCTCTCTGTTATTATGTCCGCCAACTCCTGCGACGGAATGTTCACGCCTTCCGCCTTGATGATGATGCTGTGCATCTTCCCTCTATTCTTACCCTGAATCAGCTTCCTGCAAATATCGTTGATGCTCGGTTCGATCTCCGGTATCAGCACCGTTTCCGCCCCGCCGCAAAGACCGGCGTAAAGCGCCAAGTCCCCGCAGTTCCTGCCCATCACCTCTATCACCGTGCTGCGCTCATGAGACGACGACGTGTCCCTAATATTGCTGATAGCGGCAAGTACGGTATTGACGGAAGTATCAAAGCCTATGGTGAAATCCGTGTACGCGAGATCATTGTCGATAGTGCCCGGCAAGCCTACTACCGGAACGCCCGCCTTACCGATCTTGAGTCCTCCCGTGAGCGATCCGTCGCCGCCTACCACCACAAGACCCTGAATCTGGAAGTTCTCCAGCATATCCATTGCGCGCTTGAAACCCTCCGGCTGCATAAACTGCGTGCTCCTGGCGGTGTGAAGCATGGTGCCTCCCCGCTGTATTATGTCCGACACAGAAGAAACAGTGAGTTCTCGTATATCACCCGCGATTAGCCCCTCATAGCCCCTTTCAATCCCGTATATCTGCATCTCATTGTAGACGCAGCCCCTCACCACGGCTCGTATCGCCGCATTCATTCCCGGCGAATCCCCGCCGCTCGTCAATATCCCTATTCTTTTCATAATCCTCTCCCTTCTTCTTATAATACTCTTCCGCCACAGAAATCGGCGTTATCTTATCAGCGATTATCTTTGGCGTTTCTTCCTCTTTGAAATTCAGACGTCCTCTGAGAACCACAACAGAATCCTCATTTATCACCGCGGCGCACTTTTCATACACGTTCGGGAACACCAGCGCCTCTACTTCTCCCACCAGATCCTCAACATTTATAAAGGCCATCAGTTTTCCCGTTTTGGTGACTTGGGTTTTCTTTCTGTTGATTATTGCCACCATGAGAATGCCCATATTGTCCTTGATGTTTGGATGATCCTGGAAATGAATTATCTCCTCGGACGTCACATTGCTTACCTTGTCGATTATGTGTTTATTATCCGCCAGCGGATGCCCCGTGAGGTACATGCCCAGCATTTCCTTCTCCATAGCCATGCGCGCGGTCTTCGTGAAGTCCTCTACCCGCGGCAGCGCGTCCCGGTTCACCGCCTCCTTCATCGTCCCCTCATTCAGCTGAAACATTGAAATCTGACCTGTATTTCTCCTGCGCGCGGCGTTCTGCGCCGATTCCATAAGCTTCCCATAGACTGCCATGTGCCGCGCCCTGTTCTTATCAAGACAGTCAAGCGCGCCGGCGCGTATAAGACTCTCTACAGCCTTCTTGTTAATATCATTTATGTCAATGTTATCTATGAATTCGAATATGTTCGACGGCAGGCCATTCTGTTCTCTCGCTCGTATTATCGCGTCTATCGCTCCTTCACCCACGTTCTTCACGCCCAGCAAGCCAAAGCGGATCTTACCGTCCTTTACACTGAATTTTTTCCCGCTCTCGTTGACATCGGGCGGGAGTACCGCTATGCCCATATCGCTGCAGTTACGCACATAACGGGCGATCTGCGCCGCGTCTCCCATGAGGCTGGTCATGAGGGCGGCCATGAACTCCACAGGATAATACGTCTTCAGCCAACCTGTCTGATATGCCAGCACCGCGTAAGCGGCAGCGTGCGATTTGTTGAATGCGTACTCGGCGAAGCTGACCATTTGATTGAATATTTCCTTGGCGGCGCTCTCCGGCACACCGTTTCTGACGCAGCCCGCAACCTTTACATCGCCGTTTTCGTCCTGCTCACCGAATATGAATTTTTTCTCCTCCTTGAGCATTACCTCCATCTTTTTCTTGCTCATGGCGCGCCTTACCATGTCGCTCTGTCCGTAGGTATACCCCGCCAGTTCCCTTACTATTTGCATTACCTGTTCCTGATACACCATGCATCCGTATGTGACGGACAGTATGGATTCAAGCCTCGGGTGCAGATATTTAGCGCCTGCCGGATTGTTCTTGTTCCTGATGTAGGTCGGTATAGACGCCATCGGTCCCGGCCGGTAAAGGGATATGCCCGCGATGATGTCTTCAAAGCAATCCGGTTTCAATTCTCTCATGAACTGGGTCATGCCTGTGCTTTCAAGTTGAAATACACCTTGGGTGTTGCCTCCGGCTATGAGGGCGAAGACCTTCGGATCATTCATCCTCATCTTCGAAAGCTCCGGGCTGACGCCGTGATTTTCCTTGATCAGTTCCAGCGCATCGCGTATAACTGTAAGGTTCCTGAGTCCCAGAAAATCCATCTTCAAAAGCCCGAGTTCTTCTATTGTGCCCATTGGGAACTGCGTACTGACGCCTTTTTCCGCGTTGTACAGCGGTACATACTCATCTATACGCTCCTTGGAGATCACCACGCCGGCCGCATGGGTTGAGGCGTGCCGCGGCATGCCCTCAAGCGCCTTCGCCGTGTCTATGAGTCTCCTGATACGCGGTTCGGAGTCATATGCGTTCTTAAGCTCCGGACTCATCACCAGCGCCTTTTCCAGTGTCATATCCAGAGCAAATGGTATCATCTTGGCTATCTGATCGACCTCCGGATATGTCATGTTCAAAGCCCTGCCCACATCGCGCACGGCCGCCTTCGCCTTCATCGTCCCGAATGTTATGATCTGCGCGACCTTATCCGCGCCGTACTTGCCTATTACATAGTCTATAACCTCACCGCGTCTCTCATAGCAAAAATCAATGTCGATATCCGGCATGCTTATCCTCTCGGGATTCAGAAAACGCTCGAATATGAGATTATATTCTATGGGGTCGATATCCGTTATTCTGAGGGTGTATGCTACCAAACTCCCCGCTGCGGAACCCCTTCCGGGACCTACCATTATGTTGTGTTCTCTGGCGTATCTTATAAAGTCCCATACGATGAGGAAGTACTCAACATAGCCCATCCTTTTAACGGTTGACAGCTCGTATTCCAAACGCTCCCTATGTTCCGGCGTCACAGGTTCGTAACGCTGCGCCAAGCCCTCGGTGCAGAGTCTCTTTAGGTACTCAAAATTATCCGCGCCCTCCGGCGACTGGAACTCCGGAAGGTGAAGCTTCCCGAATTCGAACTCTACATTGCAGGCAGCGGCGATTTCCTGAGTATTCGACAAGGCTTCCGGTATGTCCGTGAACATTGCCGCCATCTCTTCCTCTGACTTGAGATAGAACTGATCGGTCTGGAATCTTATGCGATCCTCATCGTCAACACTTTTCGCGGTCTGTATGCAAAGCAGCACATCATGCGCAGGGGCGTCCTCCTGCCTTATATAATGCACGTCGTTTGTGGCTGCAAGCGGGATTCCCGTTTCATTGTGCAGGGCGATGATGCCGGAGCGAATGCGTCTTTCCTCTTCAAGCCCTTGATCCTGAATCTCAAGATAGAAATTCCCCTCCCCGAAAATATCCAAAAGGGCAAGCGCTTCACGCTTTGCCCCTTCATAGTTGTCTGCAAGCAACATCCTCTGAACATCTCCGGCAAGACAAGCCGACAATGCGATAAGCCCTTCCGAATATCGCTTCAGAAGCTCCCTGTCCGCACGCGGTTTGTAGTAAAATCCTTCTATATGCGCTGCTGAAACGATCTTCAACAGGTTCTTGTAGCCTTGGTTATTCTTCGCCAGAAGCACAAGATGACCTTGGCGCTTGTCCCTTTCAGGGTCTTTATCCTTCATTCCGCGGGCGGCAGTATATATCTCACATCCTATTACGGGCTTGATCCCCGCCGCCAAGGCCGCTTTATAGAATTCGACGACGCCGAACATGACGCCGTGATCTGTGATCGCGATCGAATCCATTGAAAGCTCTTTTGCCCGCGCTATGAGTTCCTTAACCCGCGCCGCACCATCCAGCAGGCTGTATTCCGTATGCACATGTAAATGTGTGAACGCCATATTTTATCCTTATCTCACTACTATATCTTTACAAAACATAAAAAATATAAAAAAATACGCCAATTTTATTATATCATAAAATCACGGCGCTGCGCAATACTCACGCATATAAGTCTCCATCTTTTGTTTCATAAGATCGTCAATATATACCACACCGTCTACCGGTCTGTTGTGCAGGCGGCTCATTATATCTGACACCGTCACTATCGGGCATGTTCTGATCCCATAATCCTCAAATAGTTCGTCGATAGCCGTTCGATCGCCCGCGCCCTTTTCCATCCTGTCTACCGATACTATCAAAGCTTCTATCTTCACGCCGCCGATCCTGTTGAAGAGAGGCAGGCATTCCCTGACCGCCGTTCCCGCAGTTATGACATCCTCGATTATAAGCACCTTGTCGCCCGAAGCCGGATTATATCCCACCATGCCGCCGCCTTCTCCATGATCCTTCGCTTCTTTCCTGTTGAAACAATAGTTGATGTCCGCGCCGCGTCCGGCCAGCGCCGCCGCCGCGCTCACCGCCAGCGGAATCCCTTTATACGCCGGCCCGAATAGAACCGTCACATCCCTGCTTATATTGCCGGATTCCATGTTTGCCTCTATGCAGTCCGCATAAAATCCCCCCAGAGCGGCGATCTGCCCCCCCGTCCGGTAATTCCCTGTATTGATGAAATACGGTGAATGTCTGCCGCTCTTAGTGACGAATTCGCCGAAGGTAAGCACACCTGATTTCGCCATAAATTCGATAAAACTATCCTTATAATTCATATGATTTTTTCCCTTTCACTCCGGCAGCGGCGCGCTCCCGCTCTACAAGTCGGCACGGTGGTTTACTTCTGCGCAAGGTTTTATCCAAGCGCAGCGGGTTACTTCTGCGCAACGGGTTATCCAAGCGCAGTCCGCAATGCTCCTATATCGGCAAATCCGTTCGACTGCATGAATTCTTCCAACTCACTCAGTATATCAGTGGGCGCAGTCGGACATATAAGCGCCGCCGTTCCAACGGCTACGGCGGATGCCCCCGCCATGAAGAACTCCGCCGCATCTTCGCCCGTCATAATGCCGCCCATGCCGATGATCGGAATGTTTACCGCCCTCGCCGTCTGATAGACCATGCGCAGGGCGATCGGTTTAATCGCCGGTCCGGACAAACCGCCCGTTATATTCGCCAGTGTCGGCATGCGCTTTTTCGCGTCGATCCGCATACCCAGCAGGGTATTTATAAGCGAAACAGCGTCCGCTCCCGCATCCTCCGCCGCTTTTGCTATCTCACATATATCCGTTACATTCGGCGTAAGCTTGACGATCAGCGGTTTAGCGGTCGCCGCCCTGACCGCCGCCGTCACCTCGGCGGCAAGACGCGCATCCGTGCCGAAGCTCAGCCCTCCCGCCTTGATATTCGGACATGAAATATTCATCTCAAGCATATCCGCATCGGTTTCGTTCAGCCTCTCGGCAACCGCGCGGTACTCATCCACATGCTTCCCCACAATATTCGCTATTATCAATGTCTCCGGCGCCGCGCACGTCCCTGCTTCCGAGCCGTCGCCCCCTGTGTTCGCGCACATCCTCTCACCGCCGGGCATAAGCCTCTCATTGATATAATGCTTAATATACGGAATTTCCTCCTTGATATACGCTTCCACACCGGGATTCTCAAGTCCCACTGCGTTCAGCATTCCGCCCCAGCTCTCAGCTATGCGCGGCACGGGATTCCCCCTCCACGCCTCCGCCGAGACACCCTTGGTCGTCACCGCACCGAGACGTGAAAAATCATAATATCCGCCGCTGTCGCGCGCCGAAAAAGTGCCGGAGGCTGTTGTGACAGGGTTTTTCCATCGCAGTCCGCATAGTTCCACGCTCATATCAGGCCGCTTATACATCCCATATCACCTCATTCCCGAAAAAAACCGGTCCGTCAACGCAGATCCGCTTATTCACTGTGGCAGTCTCAGCTGCAAGCCCTTCCGACTGCCTTGAACCGACGACGCATATACAAGCCTTACACGCTCCATAACCGCAGCCCATTCTGGCCTCAAGCGATACTTGGAGCGGTATGCCCTGACCTCCCGCAAATCTCGATAATGCCCTGAGCATCATCAGCGGTCCGCATGAATAAAAATAATCCCCTCCGGGATTGAGGTTTTCTTCTTTAAGCAGTTCCAGCACATTCCCATGAAACCCTTCCGAACCATCCTCGGTCGCGATCAGCGTTTCATCACAGCAGGTTCTGAACTCATCCGCCAGAAATGTTTCACTCTTAAATCCGAGCACTGCCCTCACCGACGCGTCGGTTTCGGTTTTCAAGGCCTTAGCCAGCATCAAAAGCGGCGGAACACCTATGCCTCCGCCTATGAGCGTGACCCGTCCGAAGCCCCTTGCATCCGATACATTAAACCCGTTTCCGCACGGGGCGCCGACACGCAAAACGCTCCCCGGCGCGTAGTCTGCCATAGCGCGCGTACCTGCGCCGACGACACCGTAAACAAGCGTAAGCGCACCGTCAGCCGCGTCACAGACGCTTATGGGTCTCGGCAGTAACAAGTTCTTCTCACGCAAATAGATATTTATAAACTGCCCCGGCGCCGCCAAAGCTGCATCTTTATATATAAGCTCCATACGGAGCACATCCTCGGCGATCCTCCTGTTGGACGCGATCACCGCCTCTACAATTCCGTTTTTCATTAACTATTCTCCGATATCCGCGCGCCGGCCCGTCCCACGGCGCGGATCACAACACTGCTGCCCTCCAGCCCCCTCCGATGTCCGACGCCGGCGCGCCTCTCCGCCCGACGCCATCACCTCGTGAAAGCCTCGCGCAGATCCGCCTTCATAGCCAGCGCGGCGAAAGCCGCCGCCTCGGCCACATCGTTTTCTCCATATCTATCATCTGATTTCCAAGCGGCAATGATCCCCCTGGACGAATTCACAATGCAGCCGCCTCCGTCCGCGTCGAAAAAGCCTTTAAGATCCTTTCCGGAAGCTCCCTGCGCGCCGTATCCCGGAACGAGGAAGAACGTCCGCGCCATCCTCTTGCGCAGCGCCGCTCCCTGAGCGGGATGCGTCGCTCCGACTACAGCGCCCACCTTGCTGTAACCGCTCGCGCCGACTGTAGCTTCACCCCATGACGACACCAGATCCGCTGCGTGCTCATAAACAGCGCCGCCGGATTCCAGGATCAAGTCCTGCAACTCCGCACTGCTCGGATTACTTGTCTTCACAAGCACAAAGATCGCTTTGTCATTTTTTTCACAAACTTTAAGAAATGGTTTGACGCCGTCAATCCCCAAATACGGGTTTATCGTCACAGCGTCTTCATGCCACGGATCAAATCGAAGCCCTTCAAACTCCACGCCGCCGATATGCGCGGCGTACGCCTCCGCAGTGCTCGAAATATCACCGCGCTTCACATCTCCGATTACAAACAGCCCTTTGCTTTTCGCATACTCTGTCGTTTTCAAATACGCAGTCACACCATCCGCCCCAAACCTCTCATACATTGCAATCTGAGGCTTCACCGCAGGCACTATTTCGCATATGCCGTCTATTACTTCCTTGTTGAAATCAAAAAGCATTGAAGCCGCCGCCTTGAGATTCGCACCGCACCTGTCTACCGCTTCCTTTTTTATTCTGTCCGGAATCATCTCAAGCGTCGGATCAAGCCCCACTACTATCGGAGCTTCCAATTCCATTATCCTATCCGCAAGTTTATCTATCATATCTACCCTCCGGGCGCCGCGCAAGCGGGCGTCACGCGTAATCATTTATTCAACTTATACCATAAGTAAGCTCGCCGCCGCATATTGTAAATTTCACCCTGCCGCTAAGCCTCATTCCGTCAAACGGCGTGTTTTTACCCTTTGAAATAAAATCGCGCTTGTCGACGTTGTACTCCTCATCAATATCAATGATAACAATATCCGCAGCAGCTCCGGCTTCGATACGTCCCCTTGACAGCCCCGCCAGCAGCGCCGGTTCAAGGCTCATCTTACAGAGCAAGGCGCCAAGGCTCATATGCCCGCCCTTCACCAAAACCGTGTAGCTTACCGCAAAGCCGGTTTCGAGACCACTTATGCCGAAAGGCGCCTTTTCTACCCCGACTGCCTTCTCTGCCCAACCGTGCGGAGCGTGATCCGTCGCGATAATGTCAATAACGCCCTCACACAGTCCTCTGATCACGGCCGCCCTGTCTTCTTCTGATCTCAGCGGCGGATTCATCTTCGCGTTTGAGCCGGACATAAATACAGCCGCGTCCGTCAACGCGAAATAATGCGGCGCGGTTTCAGCGGTAATCGGAATGCCCGCCGCCTTTGCCTCCCTTATCAGCGCGATGCTCTCCTTCGTACTGACGTGCTGGATATGTATCCTGCACCCTATCTCTGCAGCCAACTTTATATCCCGCGCAACGATATCAGCCTCCGCCATTGCAGGTACGCCGCCTATCCCAAGGCGCTCCGATACCTGCCCCGTACTCACAGGATCCCCGGATAAGCTGTGGTTTTCCGTGTGATCCATAATAAGTAAGCCCAACTCCTTGGCCTTCAACGCGACCTGCCGCATCAATCCCTCATCCGTCAGCGTCCTTCCGTCTTCCGTCAGAGCGAATACGCCGCGTCCGCACATCTCGGCGCATCTTGTAGCCGCGCTCATCATTCCTGCGATGTCGGAGAGTTCGCGCCCCGCCTGCCCCACCGTCATAGCGCCCGCCGCCAAGAGGTTTACTTTGCCCGCGTCTCTGCCTTTGCTGTCGACCAGCATCAGCGTTTGCGCGCAGTCTACCGCAGGTCTGGTATTGGGCATACAACAGACCGTAGTATATCCGCCCCGTGCCGCCGCAAGACTGCCCGAGTATATATCTTCTTTATGGCAGAATCCCGGCTCACGAAAATGCACATGCAGATCTATAAGACCAGGCGCGGCGATAAGCCCCTCCGCGTCAATGACCAATGCCCCGGAAAAGTCTCCGCCTTCCGCGCCGTCATCCGCAAAGATCACCGCCTTTATGAGGCCGTCCTCTATATATATATCACCGACCGCATCGCCGCCGGTTTTCGGGTCGATCACCCTCCCATTCCTTATCAATACTCTCTGTCCGTTCGCCTTACCGTTCATCTTTCCCCCGCTTTCACGATATCGTCGCAATACTCACACCTGTACTCTTCTGTCTCTTCATCCACCAGATGAAAAATATGCGGTACATGGTGCTCCGTTGACGTAACGCAGCGCGGATTTTTACATTTTATAACATTAGTCACCTTCTCGGGAAGGCTGAGTTTGATCTTCTTTACAATCTTATGATCGTCTATAATATTGACTGTAGCGCTATGATCCACCAAGCCAAGTACAGTTATGTCAACATTCGTGAGGTTTTCTATCTTTATTACATCCTTCCTCCCGTGCTTTTGACTTATTGCGTTCATTATAAACGCAATAGTATTCTTGCTCATGTCAACATCCAAATACTCCAGAACCTTCATTCCATATCCGGCTTTAATGTGATCTATCACGATCCCCTTTGCGATACTGTTAATTTCCAAAGCTCACCATCTCCTTTCAACGCGGGTTTTCAATCCCTAAAAGCGCCATTATAAGCGCCATCCTTACATACATGCCGTTCTTGGCCTGTTTGAAATACACAGCTCTGGGATCATGGTCAACCTCTTCCGCGATCTCGTTCACCCTCGGCAGCGGATGCAGTACTATCATATCGCTGCGCGCTCCGCGCATCTTTTCCGCATCCAAAATATAGATATCCTTCAGGCGGATATAGTCTTCCTCGTTGAAAAAACGCTCACGCTGCACCCTGGTCATATAGAGCACATCAAGATCCGGCATCACATCCTGCAACCTCCTCACCTCCATAAACGGAATATCATTCTTAAGCAGCACTTCCTTGCGCACATACTCCGGTATCATCAGCTCTTCCGGCGATATAAGCGCGAATTTCACGCCTCTGTAGCGGGAAAGCGCCTTGATGAACGAGTGTGCGGTACGCCCGAACTTCAGATCGCCGCATAGACCGATATTGATATTCTCAAAACCGCCCTTTTCGATGCGGATCGTCAGCATATCCGTCAATGTCTGCGTCGGATGCTGGTGTCCGCCGTCGCCGGCGTTAATCACAGGTATGCCCGCGCTCAGTGACGCTACCTTTGGACCGCCCTCCTTATGGTGGCGTATCACCGCAAGATCCGCATAACACTCTATGGTTCTGATCGTATCCGAGAGGCTCTCCCCTTTGGCTACCGAACTTGTATTCGGTTCGGAAAATCCAATCACCTGACCGCCGAGCCGCAGCATAGCGGCCTCGAAGCTGAACCGCGTCCTCGTACTCGGCTCATAAAACAGCGTAGCTAACAATCTGCCCTTGCATATCTCACTGTATTTCTCCGGCGCCTTTATAATTTCGTCAGCCAGATCAAATAAGGCCTCTGTTTCCTCTACGCTAAAATCCGACGGCTCAATCAGACTTTTCCCTTTCAATGAAGTTGGTATTGTCATTCCCATTCTCTTCTCTCCTTAATATCCAAAATTCCCTCAGACTCGCCTGAGTAATAAAAAAAATCTCCCTATACTCAGGAGATTAATTAGCAAATTATATAATTATCGGACAAATGCAATATGCCAACACAGCAGAATCTGCCGCGTCTCCTCGCGATCCGCCGAGAAAAAGAATATAATCCGTTCGCAATATATGACATCATTAACCCTCCGAAAACCGCCCCGCGCAACATGCATACGGTAAGCTGGAATTCTATTAATTTTACCATATTTTTCAACGCTTAGTCAAGCAAAATCTATTGTATTTTCTGCCTCTGAAATTACTCCATAACATGTTGCGCCTTGAGGCGCTGTGTTGTATAATATTAGTCATGGAGTACATGTTAAATACTACGCCCCCAAAGAAAGGAAAAATATGCCACTAGTAATTCTCGGTCTCTTAATAATCGTAGGCGGCATCTTGTATGTGCGTTATGTGCAACGAGATAAGGATCCTTCTATTACTCCGCCCACTGAAGCCGCTCCGGCCTCGGAAGAGCACGATGCTCCCGAGCCAAGCGCCGGTTCATCGTTTACCCCCGGTTTTGCGTTCGGCAAATTCGACTCGGCGGTCGTCGCCGAACCCGCAGGTTCCGCTGATGCGGATGAATCGCCCGCTTCCCGGATCTCACCTGACGCTTCGGCGCCGAATGAGGCGGACGCTCCGAACTTCGCTTCCATGGAAGAACTTACGGAGTTTTATAGGAAAGAAGCTGAACGTATCACAGGCATTAAACACTGATTGCCGTATTATTTGTGAACACAGGGGTGGACTTAAACGGTTTATATTCCCAAGCGCCGGCGCCGGTATTGTTCGTGAACACTGGGATGTACGGCGCCGCACGCTTATCGTCGTCAAGTTAGGAGCTGTGAAAAAATAACATGCACAGATTGCGCAGGATTTTTTCTGCCGGGCGAGGCGGTGGGTTCCGTTGATACTCGGCAGTATCAACGGGTTCCGCCAACGAAGCCCGGCGGAAA
>JAISED010000005.1 GCA_031264295.1 Eubacteriales Family XIII. Incertae Sedis bacterium
TGGCGTTCGCCGAAGCGTTCGCGACCGCAAGCCGCTCAGGAGCGTCGTATTGATCGGCAATGGCGTTAAATCGTTCAGTGTTGCCCATATTCGTCCCCCGTTGGCGGTATGGATTGCTCATCCGGCTTAGTTTAATCAAAGGGAAATGGCGCTAATTCCCGGCCAATCACTTTTAAGATTTCGATGATGCCGATATGCTGGGGGCAGACCCGCTCACACTCCCCGCAAGCGATGCAGTCTGACGCCCTTCCCCGCCTGAACACTTCAACCGAATATTGGAGTTGCGCCGCAGACAAATCATCATACACCAACTTGCGGTTGTACGCGCCGAAAACCTTGGGAATAGGGATGCGTTGTAAGGAAGTCCAAAACATATCGCGGGCTTCTTCGGCTGTTTTGACCACAAAAACAGGGCATTTCGTCGCGATCTGAAAAGATTCGCGGGGATAGCGGTCTACGATAGCCGTTTTCATCGCTTCTTCCGATTTTCCGTCCATATACGCCCAGGACGAGTCAAAATAGCTGAAACCACTGTTCATGAAAACGTCAACCATTTCTTTTACCTGCTCAATGTCCGCTTCATTTCCGAGCATCGGAAGCCGCATAAATCCAAATCCAAGTTTTTTTATGTTTTCGCCCAAATACGTCATACTCAATACCTCTGATTCAGCAATGCCACTTGCACTGCGCCGGGTTCGGCTCGTTCTCCACCGCGACGCCCCGAAGCGCGGCGTGTATGCTGCCACGTCCCCGGCGTCAGTTTCGTCCTAGCTTTTTCGGATTTGCTTGTAAGGGATGCAATCGGACGCAGGGTTTCGCGAATATCTTCGAGTGTGAAATTCTCTGTCATCTCATATTCCGGTTTCGCCGATGCCGCTGCTGCCGGACGTGGCGAAGGGGACGATGGTCTTTCCCGCGAAGTCGTAGCTTTCGAGGAAATGGCGATCTGCGGCATCTTACTCTTATCGGAAAAGTCATCAATCGGGCTTTGGGCGTAGTTGTCAATCACCCGTGCATAGTGACCGGGATAATCGGGGAACTCCTTATTCCACACCTCCAGGATTTTTTCGGCGTGGTTATGGTTCTTTGCAAAAATGATGGTCTTACCGATCTTCTCGCCATATTCCACCTGCTGGCCGTTCTGCATTAAAGTGTGCAGCGCTTTGCGGCGATTGCGATCGTCAAAGGCATCACACACCGCCTGTATCGCTTCCTTCTGGTAATAGCGGTTCGATATATCATCATTGACCTTAACAGCCCCCAGCGGCGTGCGGTCGTGCATGATATTGAACAGCTTTTCCAAATCCCGCTTGGAGTAAATGCCCGATACCTGCCGCTCCGGGTAATACTTGTCGCTCCAGATGCGGGTTTCGTAGCAATAGGCGACAAAATCAAGGAAGCTGTGCAAATTTTGCAGCGCCAGCGCCGTGCGGCAGGCCGTGGCACAGAGCGCGGGCGAAATAGGCAGCACGCGCTCAGCCGAGACAGCACTCCATCTTTTAAGAGATTGCATTTAAGATATCAAGTTTTAATTCTTCGTCGGTATCATATGTACTGTCTAATATTGAAGTCAGTATTCGCCTCAATAGTTCTTTTTCAATCCTTCCGGCAGCAACATGGTAGCTAATGTTTTCCAATGTGGTAGATCTTCAAAGACCTTAAATAATTCTTGCGTTTCCCAGCTCGTTAGTTTGCGACTTAATTCTATTGATTTTGCCTTTATTGTCACAGCAAGACCGCGTTCGTAGGAAGCCACCAAATCTAAAATCTCTGAGTAAAGGGTGTCTCGCACTTTGTCATTTTTATGCAATTTCAAAACTTCTCGATATTCGCGGGCTTTTTCTTTGAAGATGCTCTGATAAATCATATCAGTAAAAATAGCATACTTGAAATTCCCCATATCAACATAATCACGTAACGCATCTGTAAATTCCCTGCGATAGTTTTCTTCTTGCAAATATGCGCCAATGAAGTCTTTATCTCTTTGGTTTATATATTTAGTCGCACCGCCAGTTTTTTGATTGATTAGGTCTATAACAATATCCAGCATAGCTTTGCGTAATACACGCGCATTTTCACTTTCCACCAAAAGCATGGCTATGTTAAGGAAAGCGCGAAAGTCGAATACGCCTAAAACTGTTATTTTGGTACCGACATTCATGTCGGCACCAAGGTGAGCGCTGTATATTTCTAAAAAGTCCTTTAACCGTTTCCCACGCAAAACTTCATAGCCGTTATCTCTGAGCTCATCTGAAAACGCACTAATATATCTTTCTATTGTCCTGACGTCAACATCAAAAAACATTGCCAGCATTTCTTTTGTGAAGAGCAATTTTTCTTCAAAGAAAATGCAGTCAATTTTTAAGCTTTTCTGAAGCTCCGCAACAGCCGTTTCGTTATTAAGAATATTTTGACGATCTGTAGCGAATACAAAAACATCAAATCATACTCATTACTAGCTTACTCGCTAATATACATAGCATTATCCGTCACCCACAGAGAGGCCCTTCTACATAGTGTACATTTCCGCTCTGAAACCCTACCCGCCCAACAACCAACGTATCAGCAGTACAACGAGAACTATCCGTGTACCATGAAATTCCATTACCACCATAGGCGGGAATCCCATGACCCAGCCTTTTCTCATCAGGTAGTGTCTTTCCATTTGACAGTCAACGGCGGGAGGAGAATTTCAAGCGACATGTACTGTTTCACTTGAAGATTTCTTATGCCCGTAGTCTTATTTTATAGAAGTCCTGTTGTTCCATTTTGGTGCAATCGAAATAAGTGCAAGCACACATACTTTGGAAAAGCGATGCTCTGCTTGATATGAAGCACCTGCGTAAAATTATTGCACAGGTATACATCATTTACGCCCCGCAGGAGCGATATATATTTCGTCATGCATTATGCCTCCTGTGCGCCGAGATTATCCCGGTCAAACTCGGAGAAGATGTCCAGCCCATACTTATAACCTAAATTCCCGAACTAAACAAGTCTTTCATGGTATCTGAGAACTTCTTGCGCTTCGAATAGGCCTCGCCGCCGCCTTCTTTCCTGTTTAACTCGTCGAGTTTCTTCAGCAGCTTTTTCTCCTCTCCGCCGAGCTTTGTGGGTACTTCGAGCACGACCTTTACAAAAAGATCTCCGCTTCTGTTGCTTCTTAGAGATTTTACACCCTTACCCTTCAAGCGGAATACCGTATCAGGCTGTGTGCCCGGAGGCACCTTATACGCGACCTTTTCGGTCAGTGTCGGAACCGTTATCGTGTCGCCCAAGGCGGCCTGGGTATAGGTTATCGGAATCTCCAATATGAGATCCGAACCCTTCCTGACAAACAGGCTGTGCGCCGCCACGGAGATCACCACGTACAGATCGCCGTTGGGTCCTCCGCCGCTGCCGGGTTCGCCTTGACCCTTGAGACTTATCACCGAGTCATTGTCGACGCCCGCCGGTATATCCACGGATATAGTCACTTCCTTGCGAATCTTCCCGCTGCCGCTGCACTTACCGCATGGCTTCTCTACGATCTCCCCATTGCCGCCGCACCTTTGGCAGGGACTTACATTCGTGAACTGTCCGAAAGGCGTGCGCTGGTTAGTTCTTATCTCTCCCGTTCCTCCGCAATCCGGACATCTGACCTTGGCCGTCCCTTTTTCCGCGCCGCTTCCGCCGCATTCATCGCAGGCGACGTATTTTATAAGCCTAATCTGCTTTTTAGCCCCGAAAGCCGCGTCTTCAAAGCTTATGCGCAGGTTCTTCTGTATATCCTGACCTTTACGCGGCCCGCCCTTTCTGCGCTGATTTCCGCCGCCGAACATACCGCCAAACAGATCGCCGAAGATATCTTCAAATCCGCCTCCGCCAAAACCGCTGAATCCGCCTCCGCCAAAACCCGCGTTGGGATCCACTCCGGCATGTCCGAACTTATCATAGCGTTCCTTTTTCTGAGGGTCGGAAAGAATCCCGTAGGCTTCATTTATTTCCTTGAATTTTTCCTCTGCATTCTTGTCGCCCGGATTCTTGTCCGGATGATACTGCATGGCCATCTTCCGGAACGCCTTCTTTATGTCTGTCTCAGCGGCGTTCTTATTCAAGCCCAGTATCTCGTAATAATCCCTCTTTTCAGCCATATCATTTACTCATTTTTTCCGTCGCCGGATTCATTTCCTTCATCCACGACTTCATAATCCGCATCTACGACATTGCCGGCCGCCGCTCCCGCGCCCGAATCGCCGCCTCCTGCGTCAGAAGCGAAATCCTGACCGCCCGACGCCGCGGCATTCTGTGCAGCCTCATACAATTTAGCGGAAATCGTGTGATATTCATTGGTAAGCGCTTCTAATTTTTGCTTTATTTCATCCGTGCTCCCGCTCTCTATCGCCTTGACGAGTTCATCCTTCGCGCCGCTTATTCTCGCCTTCTCGTCTTCTGTGAGCTTGTCCCCTAATTCCTTGAGCGACTTCTCAGTATCATAGACCATAGCCTCCGCACGGTTCCTGATATCGATCTCTTCCTTCTTCTTCTTATCCTCTTCGGCATACTGTTCGGCTTCTTTTATCTTTGACTTGATCTCATCATCCGAAAGCTTTGTCGAAGACGTTATGGTAATGCGCTGTTCCTTGCCCGTTCCCTTGTCCTTTGCACTGACATTCACGATACCATTAGCGTCAATATCAAATGTGACCTCGATCTGCGGCACGCCGCGCGGTGCGGGCGGTATACCTGTGAGCTGGAATTGACCGAGGCTTATATTACCGGCTGCCATTTCCCTTTCGCCCTGCATTACGTGAATGTCAACAGCGGTCTGGTTATCCGCCGCAGTGGAGAATATCTGGCTCTTCTTCGTTGGTATCGTCGTATTTCTCTCTATGAGCTTTGTGGCCACGCCGCCCAAAGTCTCAATAGAAAGCGACAGAGGCGTTACGTCAAGCAAGAGCACATCATGAACCTCGCCTGTCAAAACGCCCGCCTGAATCGCGGCGCCTACGGCCACACATTCATCCGGGTTAATCCCCTTAAATGGTTCTTTGTTTGTTACTTTTTTAACAGCCGCCTGCACTGCGGGTATCCTCGTTGAACCGCCCACAAGAATGACCTTATCGATATCATTATGCGTTATACCGGCATCGGAAAGCGCTTTTCTCATAGGTTCTACTGTTTTCTCGACAAGATCGCCCGTCAACTGATCGAACTTCGCCCGCGTTACATCCATATTCAGGTGAAGCGGACCGTCCTGATTCACTGTTATGAAGGGCAGATTGATGTTGGTCGTCTGCGAACTGGAAAGCTCCTTCTTCGCCTTCTCAGCTGCCTCCTTGAGTCTTTGGAGCGCCATCTTGTCCTTTCTGAGATCCACCCCATTCTCACGGGCGAAGTTGTCCGCTATGAAATTCATCAGACAATCGTCAAAGTCGTCGCCGCCGAGCTTGTTATTGCCGTTTGTGGCAAGCACCTCGAACACGCCGTCACCCAGTTCCAGAACGGACACGTCGAATGTTCCGCCGCCCAGATCGTAAACCAGTATCTTGTGGTGCTCCGTATCCTTATCAAGCCCATATGCCAGCGACGCCGCGGTAGGCTCGTTAATTATCCTCTTCACATCCAAGCCGGCGATCTTTCCGGCATCCTTTGTGGCCTGCTTCTGGCTGTCTGTGAAATAAGCCGGAACCGTAATGACCGCCTCCGTAACCTTCTCTCCGAGGTAAGCCTCTGCGTCCGCCTTCAGCTTACCGAGCACCATCGCCGAAATATCCTGCGGCGTATATGCTTTTCCATCAATCTCAACCTTGTAGTTTGTGCCCATCTGCCTTTTAATAGATGAGATGGTTCTGTCCGGGTTTGTGATAGCCTGCCGCTTTGCGGTCTCTCCCACAAGCCTCTCGCCGTTTTTCGCAAATCCCACTACTGAAGGCGTGGTACGGTTGCCCTCCGCGTTTGGAATTACAACCGGCTCCCCTCCCTCAAGTACAGATACGCATGAATTTGTAGTTCCTAAGTCTATCCCTATTACCTTTCCCATTTTTAATTCTCCTTTCACGGTTGTTTTCATTTTATTATTGCGCTACTTTTCATGATTGTTTTCATTTTATTATTGCGCTACTTTTACCATAGCCGGTCGTATGACTCTATCCTTAAGCCGGTATCCCTTCTTTAACACATCCGACACCTTCCCGCTCTCGTACTCTCCCGTATCTTCCATCATAACCGCGTGATGCACCGCTGGGTCAAACTCCTCTCCCAGGCAGTTTATCTCTTCGAGACCGTTCTTTACAAGTAAGTCCGCCAGTTGTTTGAATATCAGCTCCATGCCCTTAGCGAAACTCTCATCCGCCGCCTTCGCTCCGGTATCAATCGCTCTTTCGAAATTATCTGCCACATCCAGAAGGCTTGTCATGATCTTCTCGTTAGCGTAGGCATATATTTCACTCTTTTCCTTCTCCACTCTGCGCTTATAGTTCTGAAAATCCGCGGCGAGACGCATATACCTTGTATTGAGTTCCTCCTCCGCGGCCGTGTTTTTCTCCTCCGCGGCCGTGTTTTTCTCATCTGCGGCCGCCGGTTCTCTTTCCTGCGTCACAGTATCGTCCGGTTCACACCCATCCTTGCGGTCAGCGCCCGCGTTTGCGGCATCCACGGCCTCTTCTTCCTTTATACCATCCCTGTCATCGGTGTTCATTTTTTCTTCTTCCCTCCCTATCCTATGTAAACTTAAACGCCTTGCTGAGATTATCAGTCATATACTCTATAACCGACGTCACCTTATCGTAATTCATCCTTGTGGGACCTATCACGCCGAGCTTGCCGACCTGTTTCCCGTTAATATGGTATGTCGCGGTTATCAAACTGCAATCACTCATCATGTCGTATTTGTTCTCATTGCCTATAGTGATTATTACGCCGTCTTCCCTGTTCACAAGCACATCGGTGAAGCTTTTTTTCTTGTTGAGCATTTCTATGAACATCTTTGCGCGCTCAATATTGCAGTACTCGGGTATGGAAAAAATATTCGTCAGCCCGTCAAGATACAGCCTTATGTCAAGCATACTCTCTAAAGACCTCATGAAGGTCGGCATTATATCGTCCGCAAGCCGGCTCATCGCCTCCACATCGGTTTCGAAATTACGCACTATGTCCATCGTCAGTATGTCTGAAATCGTTTTCCCCCTGTAGTTGTAGGTCAGCGACTTTGAAAGCAGACCCAGACTTTCCTCCGTACAGGGCGTTTTAAGCTTCACAACAGTGTTTTTAATCTCGCCGCTTTCGGCGGCTATCATGATCACGACAGTCTCTTGATCCGCCGGAAGCACGTTTATGTAGTTGACCCTGCTGTCATTCTGCTTAGGCGTTATCGCAAAGGCCGTCAGGTTCGTTATCTCCGACAGGAGATTAGCCGCGTGTTCGATAGTCTTGTCCAATTCGGAAATATCCGCAGCCAACTGCTCCGTTATAACCTGCCGCTCCCCTTCCGGAAGTTCAACCCTCTCCATGAGGGTGTCGACATAAAGCCTGTACGCCATATCCGAAGGTACGCGGCCGGCAGACGTATGCGGATGCGTAAGATATCCCAGTTCCTCCAGATCCGACATTTCATTGCGTATCGTCGCAGGGCTTATGCCCATTCCGTATCTCTTTGATAATGTTCTCGATCCAACCGGCTCAGCGGATGTAATAAAATCCGATACAATAGCCTGTAAAATTCTCAATTTTCTTTCTGTCAATTCCATGTTATCAACCGCCGTTTGTTTATTGCTGTTTGTTAGCACTCTTATCAGGTGAGTGCTAAGTCCTATGTTTAATTTAACACTGTCTGAGGATATTGTCAACAGTGTTTTTGAAAATTATATAATTTTAGTGAAAATTTCGTCGTATATATTAGGTGTAAGACCGGCTTCGTCCTTCACGCACAGGCGTCCCATAAGCGCGGAAATCCTCCGGCGCCCTGAACGTATGCGCTTCTCCCGGCGCCCTCGGTTTTTTTCTCCAGAAGCTCTATGGCCTTTTCGAGCTGCAGATCGGTTTCATCGCCTTCAATGTTCTCTATCAGATAATCCGGAATTATTCCGACGCCTTGAACCGGATGCCCCGCAGGTGTAAAGTACTGAGCTATCGTTATCCTGGCGCCGTCGCCGTCGTCAAACTGCTCAAGTTTCTGGATGATGCCCTTGCCTGTACTTATCGTCCCGACCAGCAAGCCGCCCTTATTGTCGCGTATGGCGCCCGCCAGAATTTCCGAGGTGCTCGCCGAACTCTCGTTTATCAGCACCACATAAGGCAGCTCCGTAGAACCGTCTTCGGTGATATATCTCTTCTCAGAACCATCCCCTGCTTTTGCGGTCGCAACCGTACCCGCGTCAAGCAGCATATCCGCTATCTCAACGCCTTTGTCCACCAAACCGCCCGCGTTATTCCTCAGATCTATTATAAGTCCCTCGACATTCGCGTTCTCCATCTCCGTGAGCTTAGCCCTGAAATCCTCCGCTGTATGATTCGCGAAGGACGTCAACTGAATATAGCCTAAATTCGAAGCCTTCAATACCATGCCGTCCACCGAAGGCGTTACGATCTTGGATCTTTGAAGCATCTTCTCAAACTCATCCTCGCCCCTGCGAATCCGCAGATTCACCTCGGCGCCCTCTTCGCCGCGAAGAATGTTTATAGCCTCCGTCAGTTCTTTTCCCAAGAATGAATTGCCGTCTATGGCTATGATAAAGTCGCCCGCTTTGATTCCCGCCTTCTCAGCGGCGCTGCCGCTGAGAACGCTTTCCACGACTATGAAACCATTCTCTTCGCCCCTGAGCACCGTGCCGATTCCAAAAAACTCGCCCTGAATAGACTCGTTCTGCTTCTTGAATTCCTCGGCGGTATAATAGACCGTATAGATATCACCCAGGCTCTCGAACTGCCCCTTATAGGCGCCCGTTTCTATTACCCCGGCTTCGATAGGCATGTAATAATTCTCGCGTATATACCTGTCAAAATACGCCAATTTTTCGTAGTTGTCTGTTGCTTCTTCTTCGTAGTTCTGTCTGTATAACATGTTAGCATTTTCGGCGGCTGTATTTATAAGCCACGCGGCTATAGGAAGGAGCGTGCCGAGCAGAAAGAAGCTTGTCATTAAAAAAATGAAATTCCGCTTTTTTATCATGTACATGTGTTGATTTCCTCGTCAATTCCCGGAAGCCGCAAGCTCAACGCTCTCAACAATCAGCTGAACCTTCTCCCGTCCGTTCCAATTATCTATAGAAGGACTCCCATATATCGTGATCGGCTCACCCGCCGTAATGATATCCTTGTAGTCGTCAGCGTATCTGAACAGCACGCACTGCAGACCTTCTGCGCTGAACCTTACATGCTGACACTGATCGCCCATGAAGTACACCCTGTCTGCAAATACGCCTTCCAGGGCGAACATAGGGGCGGGATTTCCGTTTCCGAATGGTCCGATCTGCTTCATATCTTTAACAAAGTCCACGGTCAGATCCGATGGCGCCGCCTTCACATCGGGCGCCGCATGTCCCGCGCAGATCCCAGGGTTTTCGGCAAAAAACCTTTCCGCTTCCCTGAGAAGACCTTCCCTGAATCCGCCTTCGAGTTCGGCAGATATCAAGAAGCCGCAGGCCATCGCGTGACCGCCGAACTTTTCAAACATGCCATCGAAGTTTTTCAGCATCTTGAACAGATCCAGTCCAGGTATGCTGCGTCCCGTACCTTTAAGAAATACCCTTCCATCGGCGCTTTTACTCTCGGTAAGCACAATCGCCGGTCTATTATATTTCTCCCTCAGTTTTCCCGCTACTATACCCGTTATACCCTCATGAGCATCGCCGGCATTTACAATATTAAATTTATTGTCAGGCGAGTCCTTTTCAACGATATCACAGCACATCCTGAACACCTCTTCCTGAACTGTCTTGCGCATGTCGTTCAAGGCGGAGAGTTCCTCTGTCAACTGCTCTATCCTGTCGGCGTCATCGGTAAGCATAAGCTCAACCACATCCCGCGCTTCAGCCATACGCCCCGCCGCGTTTATATGCGGCGCTATCCCATAAGCCACATTCTCAGATGAAATATCATGTTCATCAAGACCTATCTTCCTTATAAGCCCGCGCAGCCCCGCTCTCTTCGTATTCGAAGCCGCCCGCAATCCGTACTTGGTTATGGTTCTGTTCTCATCGATCAAAGGCACTATATCCGCAACCGTGGCGATCCCGACCAGATCGAGCACATCGTTCAATATGGACTTAGGCAATCCTGCCCTTCGCTGAAGCGCCTGCGCCAGTTTGAACGCTACTCCGCATCCCGCCAACCCGTCAAATGGATACGTCTCTCCCGCCTGCTTCGGGTTTATTAGGATGCAATCCGCTACAGTCCCGTCAGTGCTGTGGTGATCCGTCACCATGATCTCAAGACCCAATGACTTCCCGTACTCAACCTCTTCGAAAGATACGCTTCCGCAATCAACCGTTATGACCACTTCCCCGCCTTCTACAGCGATGTTTTTCAAAGCTTCTTTGTTCAGTCCGTAACCTTCGTCGAAGCGCGAAGGTATATACCATACCGCTTTATCCGTCATCAGCCGCAGTACCTGGATGAGCAGAGCCGCCGATGTTATGCCGTCAACGTCGTAATCCCCGTATACATATATCTTCTTGCCGCGGTTTACAGCTGACAACACGAAATCCACCCCCTCTTCCATGTTAGAAAGAAGGAATGGATCATGGGTAAGACGCGGTTTTTCGGACAAAAATTCTTCTATATCTTCGGGCTTCGTTACGCCCCGTTTTTCAAGTATTTCTATAAGCAGCGGATGTATTTCTATCATGGAGTTACCCAATCTCTCGGATTCTCATAATCGCCGTTTACACGCACTTCGAAGTGGCAGTGCGGCCCGGTTGAATTGCCGGTGCTGCCCACCTTGGCTATGGTCTGTCCCTTTGTGACAGATTCTCCCTCACTTACGACAAGACTGCTGTTATGGGCATATAGCGTGACAATCTGACCGCCGTGGTCTATGATTACTACATTGCCGTAACTGTTGTTCCATCCTGCTTTAATGACAGTGCCGTCGTTGGCCGCTAAAACCGATGTTCCCGTCGGCGCGGGTATATCCAGACCCGTATGCATCTTCTTCACCTTTAGTATGGGATGCATACGATTACCGAACTCCGATGAGATCCTCGTATATCCCGGAACCGGCCAGAGCAGTTTCCCGCCTACGAACTCCTTGCTGCTCTGCTTTTTCCGAATCTCTTCCTTGATCTTGTTAGCCTCGGCAAGCAACTCATCCAACTCTTTCTCAAGTTGCTTCTTCTCTTCTGAAGTCGCTATCTTCTTTATGTTTAGCGTCTCCTTATCCGCCGCCATCTGTTCCTGCATACTCTTCTGGGCGGTCTGCTGAGAAACCAGCTCCTGTCTGAGGGATTCAAGCTTGCGCTTATTCTCGTCTACCTGTGCGTATTTAGCCTCCATTCTTTCCAGCAACTCCACATCGCTTTGGAAGATCTTCTGTACCATGTCCATGGTGGACATGAATTCTGTCAGATCCGCAGAACCCAGTATAACGTCTATGAAACCCATTTCGCCGTTCATATACATGGCTCTGAGCCTGGCGTCGATGTCGGCGTCCTGATCGGCGACCTCCGCTTCCACCGCTGCAAGCTCCGCCTCCACCACAGCTATATCAGTTTGAATCACATTGATACTGCTTTCAATGTTGATGATCTCTTTCTCCTTTACAACTATCTGCTGTTCGATCTCCTTGATCTGAGCCGCATACTGCTTATCAAGTTTCGTAACCTCTTTATGCTTCGCCTGTTTCTGACTCATCTCAGCGTTCAATCTTTCAAGCCTATCGTCGTCCTCGTCGGCAAAGCTGACCGCGAACGCCGAAGCCAATAGTGCAGCGATGAGTATTAACGCCAAAAAACCTCTTCTGAAAACCATCAAAACATCCTCCCTATGTATCCAAAAACCTGCGCATAGATATAATGCTGCCGCAGGCGCCTATGCTCACGCCAAGAGCGGCAAATATAGCAGCAAGATTCTCTATCATAAATCTATGCGGAACAAGTCCGCTGGAAAGCATGACAAGAAGATCCGTCCCGAAGACATCCTCTATCTTGTAATATATGAACGCGACTATGCCGACGGATAGACCCGCCGAAACCAGCCCTATCAATATCCCTTCCACAAGAAAGGGTCCTCTTATGAACCAGTTCGTCGCTCCTACATATTTCATTATGCTTATCTCCCTCTCCCTGGCCAGCACCATGAGCTTTATAGTGTTGGACACGACGATGACGGAGATGATTACCAGAAAAAATATTATGGTCAAGCCGGCATACTGTATGAATCTGTTGAGCTTTATCAGTCTCTCAACGGTTTCTTTAGAATATGTGAGTCCCTCAATGCCCTCGAATGTCTTCACATATTCCACGACCTTATCGGCATCTTCTATAAGACCGACCGTGATCATGATAGAGTTCGGCAGCGGGTTTTCCTGACGCAGATCTAAAAGATATGCTTTATCGCCGAATCTCACCTTTAGATCCGCCATCGCCTGCTCACGGGACAGGAAAAAAGCCTCCTGAACCTCAGGCATAGCCATAAGCCCGTCGATCATATACTGAGCGGCCGCTTCGTCAGTCTCATTCAAAAGATACACCTGTATACTGTCAAAATCCTTTTCGATCCGCGCGGCGACATTGCTCACATTGACGACGAGTAAAAAAAACAAGCCCAAGATCAGCAATATGGCCGTTATCGAAAACACTGACGCTGTTGACATCGCGCCGTTTCTGAAAAATTGTTTAAACGCCTGTTTGATCGAATAGCTCATAGGACGGGTAATCCTCCATCAGCCGCTTCGATAGCTTCGGCCTCATCTTCTTCAGGTCTGTACGCTCCTTTTTGTTCGTCGCGCGTAATCCGCCCGTTCTTTATGGCAATAACGCGCTTACTCATCTTGTTCACGATTTCCTTTGCGTGAGTCACCATGACCACGGTGGTTCCTCTGGTATTTATATGTTCCAGAAGCTCCATGATCTCCCACGCTGTGTCGGGATCGAGATTCCCTGTCGGTTCGTCGGCTATCAGCACGGTCGGATTATTCACAATAGCCCTGGCTATAGCGACTCTCTGCTGCTCGCCTGCCGACAACTCATGAGGATACTTACCCGCCTTTGAGCTTATACCGACAAGGCTGAGCGCCTGCGGCGCCTGCTTGCGTATAAACCTCGGGCTGATATGGATTATCTCCATAGCAAAAGCTACGTTTTCGTAGACGGTTTTCTTCGGCAAAAGCCTAAAATCCTGAAAAACAATGCCTATGCTGCGACGCAGTTTCGGGATCTCACGATTCGACAGCTTTGTGATCTCTGCGCCGTCGAATAATATGCTGCCCGAATCCGCCTCGATCTCCTTAAGCATAAGCTTGACAAACGTGGATTTCCCCGCGCCGCTGGGACCGACCAAAAACACGAAATCGCCCTTCTCGATGGAGATGCTGACATCCTCCAATCCTATATTAGTTCCATATGTTTTCGTTACATTTTTATATTCAATCATTATGCTAATAATTATACATCAATAGCTTTTTTTTGGGAACCGCCGTATGTTACACGTTGTTTACAGTTTCATGTATTTTCTGTGAAAAGCGGCATTTTTAAGGCATTTTCATAGCAATTCAAGCGCCGTCTCAATAGCGGGTGTCACCGCCTCCTTGACGGCAGGCATTTGAAACGGATTTTTACAGTTGTATTCCGCCTCATATATGGCGTCCGCCGGTATATAGCCTATCGTCGCCTTTCTCGCAGGTTTGAGGAAATTAAGCAGCTCTTTCCTGTTGACGCCTCTTTGGAACATATTTACTACGTATAAGACCTTTATCCCCGCGTGTTCAAGTTCTTTGACCAGTGAAAGGCGTTTGCCGCCGCCCAGCAGCTTCGACGGCGCCGGATCCACGACAAAGATGAGCAGCGACATGTCCCTAAAGAGCCGCCTGAAACATTCAAGCCTGTCGTCCGCGTTCTCCTCCCCCAAACGCAGGCGTGATGAAAAATCACATATCGTGACGTCCCCCGCTATGTTGTTTATCAGCGAGGTCATCTGCTGTATATCCAGCTCGCAGTCAAACTCCGCGGGCATCCGCAACGCCCAATTTATCCCTTCGTCCATATTGACGACATTTTTTATACCGGCGCCATCGCAGGTATTTCTGTAAAATGAAAAATACTCCCTGCCTATAAACCTCTTATCAATGCCAATGGCATCGTAATTCCAGCCTGTAAGCCCCTCGTCGCCGTCGCTGAGTTCCAACACCGCCGGTACATCCTGTTTGAGATTCGCTATATATCGGGCTATAGAAAATGTCAGCAGCGTCACACCCGCTGCGGACGACATGCCCCATATCCCTATCTTTCGCCGCGCCTTGGTCTTTACCCTAACAAGATTACTGTCATTCTCCCTCAGTAAAATCCTCTCAAATACAGGTCTTTTATTCAAGCTCAAGCCCCCCTTCCTCATGTAGTCATAGCGCCGCTGCCGCAGAAGCGCTCGGCGCCGGTTTCACGCGTTTGTCGCAACTGTTGCGCCCTCTGTTTGTCTTAGCGCCATGGCGCCGCTGCCGCTACTGCAGGGGCGCTCGGCGCCGGTTTCACGCGTTTATCGCGGCTGTTCCGCCCTCTGTTTGTCTTAGCGCCATGGCGCCGCTATATCCGGATTCATTACTTATAATACCATATTTTACATCATATGTCAACACAGTATTTTAACCCAATGACATTTTTATTAAATTTCTGTTATTATCACAAAAAAAACAAATTTCGTAGTATTATATATTAGTAGAAAGGCTAAAGGCAGCTGTAAAAACCCCGTCCGAAGGTACATGTCAGGTTTTTAATCAGTCCTTAAAATAGGTGAAATTAAATGAATAATATTAAATATAAAAAATACAAACTGCATATTGGAATATTGGCGGCGCTCATCGTGCTCATGACTGTCTCACCCTTTTATCAAGTTTATGCGGCCACGCCTCCTGCCGCGCAAGAAGCGCCTATCTACCTTACCATCGACGGTTTATATATCCCTACGGATGTACCGCCCGTAATCGTCAACGATAGGACATTGGTTCCTGCGCGGGCTGTATTTGAAGCGCTGGGGGGCGTCGTCGAATGGCAGGATGATGTGACGCCCGCCAAAGTAAGCATCGCTTATTCCGACATGATGGTAGTGTTGACCGTGAACTCCACTGTCGCCCTGGTGAACGGGAAAGAAAACACTCTGGATGTGCCCGCTCAGATTATAAACAACCGCACGCTTATACCCGTCAGGTTTGTTTCAGAAGCTCTGAATTTCTCCGTAAGCTGGGATGAAAATGAACGAACTGTAAACATGTACAGTTATAATAATCCCGCTCCGGAAAAGAGCGTCAGTATAGACAATATAGACGTAACCGCTTCCGAAAGCGGTACTCGTGTCTCAATAAGCGGCTCCGGCAATTTAACTGATTATACAAGCCTTGCCGATTGGAATCGCTTTACGGTGGATATTATCGGAGCAAGTCTTAATACAACTACCGGTTCTCTCGAATGGCATCGCGAGATATCCGTTGTTGAAGGCGTAGATGTATCTCAATTCGTATCCGGAAGCGCAAGCCGTAATCCTGACAGCGCTGCGGGAGGCGCCGCAGACGGCCAAAATCCGGCTTCCGATTCCGGCGGCGACACAAGCGGCGTCAGAAATAACTCCGGCGGCACATCAGACTCCGGCACGGCGAGCGGCAAGACAAACGACACCGCAGGTTCCGCTGCGAGCGGCGGAACCGCTTCCTCAAGCGCAGGTTCCGCATCGGACGGCAAGACGGGTGACACAGGCACGAGTTCCACGGCAAGCGGCGGAACAAGCGGCACAAGCACGAACCCCGCATCAGGCGGCAATACAAGCGACACAGGCACAGCTTCCTCGTCCGGCAGCGGAGCGGGCAGCACAAGCGCAGGAAACACCACAAGCGGGAGCGCCGTTACAGAAAGCGGAATATCCGGCAACAAGCCAAACGGTTCAACTGCCGCGCCTCCGGTTTCCGGACAGAACCCTGCAAGACCCTCGAACGTCGTCCGTTTTGTATTCAACATAAATGAGAGCGTGACGCCTGTGATCAGCTTCTCCCCGAGCAAGGATACGATGTATATCGACTTCCCGCAGCCGTCGATCATGTTTGCCCCGCTCATCGACGGCAAACTCTCCGTTGTACTCGACCCAGGACACGGTGCGGAAACCGCCGGAAAGCGAAGCCCCGACAACTCCCTCATGGAATATGAGTTCAACCGTGACATGGCGGCCAAAATAAAGTATCACCTTGAAAGACACGGTGTTGAGGTTCTCATAACAACGCCCGACAATACAGACCTGTCTCTTGCGGACAGGTGCAAGTTTGCTAACGAATCTGACGGCGACGTCTTTGTAAGTCTGCACGCAAACGCTTTCGGCCATGGCTGGACATCCAGCAACGGCTGGGAGATCTACGTCTATCGTAAAGGCAGCTATTCAGAGCAATTGGCGAAGGCCATACATTCAGCTACCATACCCGCCAGCGGGCTTTCAGATCGCGGAATCAAGTCCGAACGATTCTACGTTATCCGAAACACAAACATGCCCGCAGTGCTCATAGAACACGGCTTTTATTCAAACAAAACTGAAGTCGAACTGTTGAAATCAAATGATTTTCGTGAGAGACTGGCTGTTATGGACGCGAAGGGCATCTTAAACTTCCTGGGTGTGACATGGATAGAACAGTAAAACTTACATGAATTTTACATAAAATCTTTATAGATAGAGTACAGGAAAATCGTATAGACGGGATACTGCTTAGATATACTGCGGGACTCCCATAAAACAGAGACGGTGGCACACGCCGTCTCTGTTTTAGACTGGTACACTAAATCAATCCGTTGCGGATTCCCCAAAGCTCTCTTCACGATTTGCCTTTACCCAGTCAATCACTTCCTTTTGGTCAAAACGTATGTTCTTTCCGAGTTTAATGAAAGGCAAACCACGTTTTTTCAGATTGTAGACGGTGCTCCTTGTTACCTGCAACATTTCACTCACATCATCAATCGTCAGAAACTTGATATCAGCTGACATCAAGGATCCCTCCTTTCGCCATAGAACCATAATTAAGGGGTATATGACATGGTACGTAGGTATTATACAATATTGCACTTTAAAATTCAATAAAGTCAGCTCTCTTCGATAACTATTTTTTTTATCGAAACAAAAACAGTTTCTCTTTCTTGGCTATTATGGTAATATATACGCAGGCGATCGATCTAGACTCAGCATTCGGTGCAGCATTGCTTATACTACATCAAAATACGATAAAATTTTAGATTAATTTGAAAGAAACTTTCAGGAGAGCAAATGGCAGAATATAAAACAATTCGCGATATGCTTACCCATGTCGCCGAAAAACACGGCGATGAGCCGGCTTTTTTACAGAAACGCGTTAAGGGAGGTTCTTACGAAATCATAACGTACAGTCGTTTCATTGCCGATATGAACGCCTTGGGGGCGAAACTGAACGACTTGGGACTCTACGGCGACAAGATCGCCGTAATCGGTGAAAATTGCTATCAGTGGACTGTCACTTATCAAGCCGTCGTTAATGGTGTCGGCGTGATCGTCCCCATCGACAAGCTGCTTACACCGGCGGAAATCTTCAACCTCATTGAAAGAGCCGGATGCTCCGCCGTTTTTTACACTGAAAGTTTTGAGACGATTTTTGAGGACTATCCCATCCGGTTCAAATTCAGGATGAATCAATACACAGACTCATCCAAGCTGCCGATAAGTGAAACTTGGGCGGAACTTGTGGACGCCGGCCACAAATTATCCCTGGACAGCATCATAAAATATGTCAACACCGAGATCGATCCTGAGGCGCCGACAGTGCTGATGTTCACCTCGGGCACTACGAGCATACCTAAAGGCGTATCCCTCTGCCACAGAAATCTCACGACCAATGTAAGAGACATCGACGGGGTCATGCACCTCAGCTCCAACGATAGAAACCTCTCCATACTGCCGAATCATCATTGCTTCGAATCTGTGCTGGGGACTATGTATATGCTCTCAAAGGGCGCTTCCATCGCCTACGGTGAGGGGCTTAAATATATACTCAAGAATCTCGCCGAATCGGAGTCCACAACATTGCTGGCCGTTCCCCTCTTGGTCGAATCGATACTGAGAAGGCTCTGGAAAAACATTGAGAAATCCGGCAAGGTGAACATGTTGCAGCGTCGGCTGAAATTAAACAAGTTTCTTCGCTCTATCGGCTTCGACTTTTCACGGCCTCTTTTCCGTTTCGCCCGCAAAGAACTCGGCGATAAGCTGAGGATGATCTTTACCGGCGCCGCGCCTATAGACCCCAAAATCTGCAGCGACCTTGAGAAGCTAGGCGTCAGAGTCCTTCAAGGCTACGGGCTTACCGAGGCTACGGCGCTCATCAGCGGTACGCCTATTAAATCATATTCAACTCCGGGTTCTGTCGGCATACCCATAGGCAAAACCCTTGTGAAGATCGATAATCCCGATGATCGCGGCGTCGGTGAAATCCTGTTCAAAGGCGCGAACATAATGATGGGATATTACAACATGCCCGGCGAAACCGCTGAAATCATCAAGGGCGGCTGGCTTCACACGGGCGATCTGGGTCATTTGGATCACAACGCCTGCCTTCACATAACCGGCCGCAAGAAAAACGTCATAGTCGCTAAATCCGGAAAGAATATCTATCCCGAAGAGCTGGAGATCTTCTTTTCGCGCAATAAATATATACATGAGATTATGGTATACGGTTCCGAGAGCGGGGACAAATTCTACAGCGGCGCTGTTGTGTGCGCCCAGATCAGACCTGATTATGACGCTATCCAGGCGGATTACGGCGAACTCAGCGAAGACGGGATGCTTAAGCTGATACAGGAAAATGTAGACGCTATGAATCAGCGGCTCCAAAATTATAAACACGTCCGCAGTGTGATTATACGTAAAGATGAATTCGTTAAAACTACGACTACCAAGCTTAAGCGCGCGGAGAATACACGCCCGCCAGCACCTTAATAACGGCTTCTATTTCCTCATTTAAAGTTTAACAGATTTACTATTGTGATTCAAGCTCGTATACTGTAAAATATCAATGTCGTGTTATTCCTACATATAATTTGTAATACTAAAAGGAGAATTGCACTTATGGAAAAACTATTCCAATTAAAAGCACATGGAACCGATGTGCGAACTGAGGTAGTCGGCGGCCTGACTACGTTCTTTGCGATGGCCTACATTATCTTCGTTAACCCCAATGTTCTGAGCAGTACCGGAATGAATTGGCAAGGCGTCATGATCGCCACCTGCCTGGCTTCGGCTCTGGGCTGCTTCCTGACCGGACTCATGTCTAATGTGCCTTTTGCACAAGCTCCCGGCATGGGTCTCAACGCCTTTTTCACATACACCATTTGTTTCGGCATGGGTTACACATGGCAGCAGGGTCTCGCCATCGTCCTTATTTCGGGACTCATCTTTCTGCTGGTGTCGGTGACGCCTCTGCGAGGGCTGGTCATCGCATCCATACCGGCGCCGTTCAAGAACGCCATCTCTGCCGGTATCGGTCTTTTCATAGCCTTCATCGGCTTGATCAACGCCGGGATTGTGCGGGTTGACGGCGACGCCGGCATCACCGCCTTGGGCGATGTAACGGGCAGCGGCGCGCTGCTTACCATCATCGGCCTCATCATCACAGCTGTGCTCATCGCCTACAATGTCAAAGGCAACATTTTCATCGGTATTATCATAACAACTATCATAGGCGCATTCATGGGTCAGACGCAGCTGCCCGATCTGGACAGCATATCATGGAGCCTTGCGCCCCTGGGCGAGACCTTTATGCAGATGGAATTTCACAGTCTGATGAGCCTTGGCGCCCTGCCTTTGATCACCGCGACGCTCAGCTTCTTTATTGTGGATATGTTTGACACGGTAGGCACTCTGCTTGGCGTAGCCGGTAACGCCGGCATGTTGGATAAGGACGGGAACCTGCACGGCGGCGACAGGGCGATCATCGCCGACGCCATCGCCACCTGCACAGGCGCCGTGCTTGGCACTTCAACAGTCACCACCTTCGTCGAGTCCTCCACCGGCATACAGAGCGGCGCGCGCACAGGTATGTCTTCTGTTGTGACAGGGCTGTTGTTCGTCTTATGTACATTCTTCGCCCCCGTCGCAGGCGTCGTGCCGGGTGCGGCGACCGCCCCCGCTCTGATCATCGTAGGCGTGTATATGCTCAGGGGCGCAGCCAATATAGACTGGAGCGACTTTGAAGTCGCATTGCCCGCATTTCTGATCATCGCCATGATGCCCTTTGCTTACAGTATCAGCAACGGCATCGGCTTCGGCTTCATCTCCTACACGCTTATCAAGGTATTGCGCGGCAAGGCAAAAGAAGTTCCGGTGCTGTTCTATGCCCTCAGCGTCCTCTTTGTCGCTATGTACATACTGAGCGCGTAAGGCTATTTAGGGGACGCCGCAAGTGTAGGCAAGCTCCGTCCCGGAACCCGGATATGATTTAGACAAGCTCCGGAAACCTGCGTTATGCTATCCGGCGAGGATTTCCGGAGGCTGCCTTTAACCTTCCGCCGATCGTTCTTCAGTCGGCGGAAGGTTCTATGTCGTCAAAGGAGCACATCGAATTGTATCCATTTCCCAAATTCGCCAGTTACGCCCATTTTGCCTTTGTGCGCCTTTACAATCGCCCCGGCTATGGAGAGGCCTATGCCGTATCCGCCGGTTTCGCGGGAGCGCGATTCGTCGCAGCGGTAAAACCGTTCAAATATCTTATCATGTTCTTCGTCGGCGACCCCTATGCCGGTGTTGAATACAGTAATGCGCGAATGGCCGCCCTCCTTGAGAAGTGAGGCCTTTACCTGCCCGGCGGCATCTGAATAACGAATGGCGTTGTCTATTAAAATCCCCGCAAGTTGTTTGATCTGTTTTTCATCGCCCACATACCGTATGCCTTCATCTATGCTGTATAGATACTGCTTCCCCTCTTCAAAGGCTCGGCTTTCAAACTCAAGTACGGTATTTAAGATCGCGCTGCTTAAGTCAAACTCGCTCCGTATGAGACCAGTCCGTTCCTCATCCGCCTTTGCAAGACTAAGCAACTCATGAACAAGTCCATTCATCCTGTCCGACTGCGCTTTAATGTGGCTGAGCCGTTGGTTCTCTCCTATTTCATTCTGCAATACCTCTACATTCGCGCTGATAATCGTCAATGGCGTTTTAAGTTCATGGCTGGCGTCCGATATGAACTCCCTTTGTTTATCAAAAGCCGTCTTAACCGGGGCGACCATCCATTTCGCAAAAAACGCGGAAAGGCAGGCCAAAACCAAGCTGACGGCGCCTGCCGCCCAGAGCGACGTCCTTGTGAGATGACTCAGCAGATTGATTTCAATACTGCGCTCGGCGAAGACAAGTATCTGACCATAGGGCTTTTCCGCCTTCAAAAAACTGTAATTTTCAATATTGCCCTTTAACTTCCCCGAGTCCGCAGCAGATGTAATAAAACCCTGCGCATCCTCCTTAGAAAATTCGAACATCATCTCCAGATTCAGTTCAAGTATTTCGCCGGCATTATCGATTTTCGCGTAGAAGAAGCGCCCCGCCTTCATCATTTCCGGGCCGCCGAACGGCTCATGCCCCCCCTGACGCCGCATACCGGGTCTGGCTCTCTGCGGGAAACTGAATCCGTCGTTCTCCACAACGGATATCATAAATTCCTCTGCTCTATTGTCGGAGGTCTGGTACACAGACAGGTTCAAAACGAGCAGAACAGCGGCAAACACGACCAGAAGCGTCCCCAGTACCACTGCGACGATCTTGACCTTCAGTCGTTTTAACATTCCGAAACCTCCAACGAATAACCCACATTGCGCACCGCCTTGATCTGCAGATTCGAGCCGATCGCAACAAGCTTTTTTCGTACAAATGATATATAAACCTCTATGCTGTTATACTCCGCCTCACTGTCAAACCCCCATATTTTCTCTACGAACCTTTCCTTTGGAATGATTTGACGGCTGTTCGCGAGCAGCATGTCCATGATTTGATATTCCTTCGCAGAGAGCTTCACCCTACCCTTTTCGCCGCCTATTTCGTGCGTATTCTTATCCAGAACTGTATTGCCCGCACACAGCTCGTCGCCGATAAACTCGCTGCCCCGGCGGGTGATCGCCCGCAGCCGCGCCAATAATTCGCCCGTGGCGAAGGGTTTCGTAAGATAATCGTCCGCCCCGTTATCAAGTCCCTTTATCTTATCCCCGACCTCGGATTTCGCCGTCAGCAGCAGCACCGGCGTAGCGTTTCCCTGCTGCCGCAGAGAACACAATACGTCGATTCCGTTTTTACGCGGCAGCATAATATCCAGAATGATCGCGTCATACACGCCGGTCATCGCGTAATCCTCACCGTCAGTTCCGTTAAATACGACGTCAACCTCATGCAAATGCTGCCTCAGTAAAGCGGCAAGCACCTCGGAAAGCTGCCGTTCATCCTCCACAACCAAAATTTTCATTGAATTCTCCGCCGGGCCGATAATCCCGACGCTCCTTTCGGGTTCCACTATGATAATAAAATGCTAATAAAGCCGTCTAAAAATCATCCGCGCGAGGGACGCGCCTTTTCCCTTCCTATTATACCAAGATATATTGAACTTTTATTGAAAAGATATATAAAGGTGACTTCTAAAAACCAAGATGTGCAGATTCGGCGTTTGAATAATAATCAAAATAAACTTTTCGCTCTTCAATATTCTTTCAAGCTTAACATAGTAAGATTATCCCATAAATTTAGAAATGAGGTGATCCATTATGCAAAGTTTCTTCAAACGATATGAGAAAAAATACATTATTACGCCGGAGCAATGCGCCGTCTTTCAAAATATTCTATCACGGCGTATGGCGCCGGATCGCTTCGGCGAGTACCTGGTGCAGAACCTGTATTTCGACACCGAAAACTGGGACGTCATCCGCGCCTCTATCGAAAAACCCTTATTTAAAGAGAAGTTGCGTCTGCGCTGCTATGGTACGCCGGATCAAGAGAGTACATTGTTTCTCGAACTTAAGAAGAAATACAAGGGGATCGTGTACAAGCGCCGGGTTCCCCTTCCCTTTAAGGCATTCACAGATAGAACTGTACGCGAAATTGTGTCGGGCGAATCCTCACAGATATCGCGGGAGCTGGATTTTTATCTCAAAACCGAGGCGGTTTCCGAGAAAATACATATTTCATATAATCGGATCGCCCTTAGCGGAATCACAGACGCGGGGCTGCGCGTTACCTTTGACACGCATATGCGCTTTCGGCTGGACGGTTTGAACTTCGAACATCCCTGCGGCGGGAGGCTCATCCTGCCCCAAGGCGGCGTAGTGATGGAAATCAAAGCCCTTGGCGGGATGCCCCTGTGGCTCAGCCGCGCACTCGGTGAAAACGGGATTTTCCCGAGGACATTTTCCAAATACGGCGTATGCTACAGCGATTATATTTCTAAAGAAGACCGCGAAAAAGCGACAATAGAAGACCGCGAAAAAGCGATAATAGAAGGCCGCAAAAAAGGGACAGTAAAAATCAGCGCCTAATGGCGCAGAAGGAAGGATGGTAAATCAATGTTTGATATTATTACGGGAAGTGTGACAAACGGCGTCCCGAGCTTTGGCGGATTCCTCATCTGCACGATATGCTCCCTTGCATTCGGGCTGATCGTGTCTCTGTCATATATGTTCCACAATAAATACAGCAAGAGTTTAGCGGTAACCTTGGTATTACTACCCGCAACAGTGCAGATCATCATCATGCTCGTTAACGGCAATATAGGCGCCGGAGTCGCGGTGGCCGGGGCTTTCAGCCTGGTGCGGTTCCGCTCCATACCGGGCAGCGCGCGCGACATCTGCAGCCTATTTTTCGCAATGGCTCTGGGATTTGTCACGGGAATGGGATACATATTCTACGCGTTCACCTTCATGCTGCTGCTCAGCGGCGCAAGCTTGTTGTTGACGCGGCTTCATTACGGTCAAGGCGCAACGGATACGCGCGTTTTGCGCATCACTATCCCTGAAAGTCTTGACTACGACAACTTGTTCGACGATGTACTTGTGAAATATACAAGAAGCGCCGAGCTTGACAAGGTTAAAACAACCAACATGGGCAGTTTATATGAATTGACATATTCCATACGATTAAAAACCGACCTCATGCCGAAGGCTTTCATAGATGAACTACGTTGCCGGAACGGTAATTTGAACATAATGCTCGGCAGAGAGCAGCTTGGCAGGGAGGAGCTTTAAGATCCATTCCCATTTTTAATAATTATTACCATATGGTTTGGACTGAATTCATTATGCCGCAGCAGCGGCGGAACGGAGTTGATCATGCGTCGGATAAAATGCAAATTCACCACATTTTCAGCCTTATTTTTGGCATTAACTATAGCTCTCGCCGGATGCGGCAGCAGCGGGGCTTCTCAGTCGGGTCTTCTCACCGAGGGAAGCGTCAGCACTCTTATAAATACAAGCGAATTCACTTGTGTGTACGAATACGCCCCCGAGGATACAGATGCCTCGTGGGATGCGACGCTTGCCGCGACTGTTGTGTTTGATGGGGATACGGCGCAGGTTTCCGGTTCCGGCGCCGCATTCGCGGACGCGGCGCTCACCATCAAGCAGGCGGGAACTTATGTGCTGTCAGGGCTTCTATCTAACGGCCGGATCGTAATCGACGCGGGCAAAAACGACTTGGTGCGCCTGGTGCTTAACAATGTTTCCTTGCACAATGAAGCCGGTCCAGCGATCTATGCGCCGCAATCGGAAAAGGTAGTGCTGATACTCGGAAGCGCAACGGAAAACACCATATCCGACGGCGCGGGTTATGGGGAAACTGCCGATGAGCCTGACGCGGCGATCTTCGTTCAGGATAATCTGAGTATTACCGGCAATGGCGTCTTGACCGTTAACGGCAACAGCAAACACGGAATCCGCGCCCAGGACGCTCTGGTCGTCACTGACGGCACACTTAATATCAACGCCGTTGGCGATGCGATCCGCGGCCGCGACGGTGTTGCGATTCAAAACGGCAGTTTCACACTGAACGCCGACGGCGACGGCATCCAGTCAAATAATGACGAGGACGCCGCGAAGGGTTTCGTCATCATAAACGGCGGCGCGTATACTATCACGGCGCAGAACGACGGCATTCAGGCACAAAGCGCCTTAACTATCACGGACGGCAATCTTCAGATCACAAGCGGCGGCGGCAGCGCGAACGCGCCCGCTTTGGAGGCAGGCTCGCGCGGCACTTGGGGCGGGATGCCCGGCGGCGGTGACTGGAGCGCCGGGCGAACTTCCGGCGGCGGTATTGATGGCGGGGTTCCAACAAATCCGCGTGGTGACGCGCCCGACGGCGCTCCGGGCGGCGGGCGGCCTCCCGGCGGTGGCTGGGACAGCGATCGCACTTCCGGCGGCGGCATCGGCGGCGGTGTTCCGGGATCAGGCGCGCCCGACGGCACTCCGGGTGCGGGGCGCCCACCAGGCGACGGCAGCGGCTGGGTCGGCGATCGCGCCACTTCCGGCGGCGGCATCGGCGGCGGTGTTTCGGAATCAGGCGCGCCCGACGGTGTTCCCGGCGGCGGGCGTCCTCCCGGCGGTGGCTGGGAGGACGCTCCGGCAGGCGACCCGCGCGCTAGCACGGCGGCGCCCTCTAATACATCCGGCGACCCGGCCGCGGCGGGAGGCGACCCGGCTGGTGCTGTGGCGGAAGGCTCCGAGGCCGAGGTCGCAGCGGAGGATGAATCGATCAGCAGGAAAGCTCTGAAAGCCGGAAAGTTGATATGCATCACCGGCGGAGAGATCAGCATTGACGCTGAGGACGACGCCGTACATTCAAACGACAACTTGATCGTGACATCCGGCAAACTTTCCATCCAAACCGGGGACGATGGATTACACGCCGACTCTTTACTGGAAATATCAGGCGGGGAGATCAACATACCCGTCTGCTATGAAGGCATAGAGGGACTCTCAGTCACAATCAGCGGCGGCGATATTAATATCAACGCAAACGACGATGCCATTAACGCTGCGGGAGGCGCGGACAGCGCGCCGGGCGGCGGCACGGCAAGGGCGCAGGATCGCTTTTCATCAAACGGTGATATCTTTGTGCGCATCTCCGGGGGAACGCTTGATTTACTCGCCTCATACGACGGCATCGACGCAAACGGCAATATTTTCTTTGAAGGCGGAGCGGTCAAGATCAGCGGTCCGTCTCAAGGAATGGACGGCGCGATAGATTTGGACGGCACAATGCTTGTCAGCGGCGGCGAATTCATCGCTGCGGGCAGTGTAATGAATGTTTCCGGCGAATCCACACAGCCTGTTATCCTCGTTTCCTATAGTCAAAGACAAGCTTCCGGCAGTGTGATCGCGATCAAGAACGCAAACGGTGAAACACTGCTTGAGTATACAAGCAAAACCGACTATACGATGTCAGGATTCACCTCTCCGTCGTTTAAAATCGGCGAAACGTATTCATTGTTCATCGACGGTGAGAAAAAGACGGAGATTACGCTTGAGAACATTATAAACAGCACAGCCGACGACGGGAGCGAGTACAACGGCGGCAGAGGTGCAGGGCGCGGGAATTGGGGCGGCGAAATGCCGCCCGGCGCAAGGGGCGGCGGTGATCGCCCTAGCGGTGAAACGCTGATCGAGGGATGAACTCACCCCGATTATTCATCTTTGCGTCCGCAGCAGCGCCAGCGCCAGAACTATGCGCGAGCTGCATAGGGAGGAAAAAATATTCATACCCAATAAGTCCGAAATTGTTCTCAGTCGATATTTCATTGTATTGATATGAATGTCCAGCTTCTCGGCCGCCTTTGGTATCGACCCGTTACAATCAAGAAAATACGTCTCCAGTGTATTTCTGAATCCCTCCCAGCGGTCGTCGGACATCAAGGGTTTCAATATCTGAAAGACAGAAGACGCTTCCATTCCGAGTTCCGCTTTAATCTTATATATTTCATATGCGAAGGCGATTCTGTCGTCAGAAAAAACCACGTCTCCCGGAAATATTTTACACGCCAGGGGTAAGGCATTCACGATGATCGAATATACCTGCTGAGCATTGGAATTTTCACGTGACATGCTGTATCTGCCTGCGCATATGGGTCTTGTAAGGTACAATTCCTCCCTCAATTTATCCAATAATTGGGCGATATTGATTTTTCCGGAAAGCTCGGCAGCGACAATGCTGCCGCTGAAATATGTGACCTGCTGTTCGTGATTAGTAACAAAGATATCATCATGCTTCAATATTTTTACCAGAGATAGTTCTTCATTGATGCGATCCAGTGAAGTCCCGTCGGTATTGCGAATTACGATCAATGTCTTGACCTTTTTCTCCCATTGCCCTGCGGTTCCGCCTTGAAGCAAGGCATCCAACTCGCACAGGCGGCTGCGTGTGAGCCTCCAAACGCGCAGGAACAGCTTCAGCACCTCACCTGCCTGCGTCATCCCATCAACATCAAAATATTCATCAGATGAATTGATCGCCAACAGCATACCCGCCAACCTATTGGTGCGTATGGGCTGAAAGCGGACTTCCACTGGATTGGATAAGCTGTTCAGAAACAGCGTCGAAGGGCTAAAGGGCAGATTGCCCTTCAGCTTGTTATTGATCGCTTCAAGCAGTTCATTCAGTCCGTAATCCGCAGTACTCGTCAGCGACCAGTCCAGAGGCCGCAGTTTCGTATCGGTCAGTATCAGATCGGACTTGACCCTGAAACGGAGTATTTCCAACAGCGAATGAATCGTCTGTTGTTCATCGTCCATGGATATTAACTGTTGCAAGGCGTCGCTGACGAACATCCGGTTGGAGTGTTTGTCATTGATGAGCGCTTCCGTCACCGGCATTACCACATCCACATATGCGTATTGGAAATCACACGGCATGATGATGACCGGAATACCCGCCTCATCGAGCAGTTCAACGGCTCGCTGCGGCAATTCTTTCATTACATATTTCAAATAAAATACAACCAGGCAGCTTATCCCGTATGGAGGAAGCTGTTCGACAAAAGAGACAAAGCGTTCGGGGTCATTTCTGAAATACGACAACGAGCTGATCGTCAACTCATTGCCGCGCAGGCTGTCGGCGCCGACACCCTCTATTTCGAAACCGTCGAACTCCAACATTGACACGCTTTCCACGATATTGCCGAGACCCTTTTCACCGGCAATGACGCTTGCGTTTCGCAGCACCCCGATCTTCAGTATATCTGCAACAGTGAGCGCCATAAAACCTGCCTCCTATCATCGTATCCAATCGCGGCTCATTCATCTTCGACGTGAATTTTGCCGCGCTTATTCGCCGTTGTTCAATGCCGTTGTTCAATGTCGTTGTTCAATGTCGTTGTTCAATTTTAGCATAGACTGCCGGGAAATCATATAGCAAAGATAATAAAATACATAAAAATAGCATTAATATTTGTCATTATCAACAATTGACCTTGCGACGTTCATACCATACAATTTAACTATCTTAATCGGACTTATGAAAGGAGTGCTGCAACATGAACACGGTACGTAAAACATCAGCTGTGGAGGCCATAGCGCTGGAGCAGGTGCCTTTAGCTGAAAAGAAAAGCTGGACTTCCATCGCCTTCATTTGGGCGGGAAATGTGATCTGCGTCCCGGCGCTGATGGTCGGCGGAATGATCGCTTCGGGTCTGAACTTCGTGTCCTCTGTGCTCGCAATGTTACTGGGTTTTGGTCTTGTCTGCGTGTACATGTCCTTTATCGGTTCACAGGCCGCCGATTTAGGGCGGCCGTCTACTGTCATTTTCTCACGTTGCTTCGGAACCCGCGGTTCCGGTTTCGCGGTGAGCCTGGTACTGGCCGTCTGCTGCACAGGATGGTTCGCGTTTCAGACCTATGTCTGCGGCAGTTCTTTTGTTGCGATTTTACAGACATACTTCGGATTCAATTTCCCGCTTTGGCTGTCTTGCTTGATTTGGGGCGCGGCTATGTTTATCACATCCGTTTATGGCTTCGGGGTTATCAAAATACTCAACCTGATCTCCGTACCCGCACTTATTCTGATATTGATCTACGGCGTGGGCTATGTCCTTATGCAACCCGGCGCAGGCGCCGCGATACTGGCTTACGCGCCTCCAACGCCAACCCCGTTCATCGTCGGTCTTACTATGGCTGTCAGCGGATTCGCTGTGGGCGCTGTTATTTCCGGGGATTTCACACGGTATGCGAAATCCCGCCGTGATACTGTGCTGTCGACATTTGTAGGCGTTATCCCCTGCGGCGTAGGGGCGCTCGTAATCGGAAGCATGCTCGCCATCTATGCGGGGAATTACGACATTACCGTAATGTTTTCAAGCATGGGCATACCGCTCCTGGGTCTCGTTGTGCTGATCCTCGCCACATGGACGACAAACACCGGCAATGCTTACTCCGCCGGTATTGCCGTTGTGAACCTTTTCAAACTCAATGATGATAAACGGCCGCTGGTAACGCTTATCCTCGGTCTTATCGGTACAGTACTCGCTATCGTCGGCGTGATCAACGTATTCACCACGTTTCTGAGCTTCATTACGGCCTTTCTCCCGCCTATGGCCGGCGTTGCCATCGCGGACTACTGGATAAAGGGCAGGGGCAGGTTCGACAACTGGGAAGCCTGGCCCGGCGTCAACTGGCTCGGCATCGCCTCATGGGCCGCGGGTATTGCCGTCGCTATGGCGACAAGTTTCTTCGTCCCCACCATCAACGGGATCATCGCTTCACTTATCGTGTATTTGATACTCATAAATCTCGTTAAACATCCGAAACTCAATCCTTTCACGGCATTATAACAAAGCCCGCGTCAGGTTTGTTTATATTGGCAAGCGGCGGAATGGAGGTTATTATGAAAAACGAAACAGTATCGGCGGCAAAGACAGTGCTGGGTAAACTTCTCGGAGTAAAACCCGAGGAAAAGCTGTTATTGTTGACCGACGACGGTAAAGTCGAATTGACACAGGTATTTTTTCTATCCGCATTGGAACTCGGATTGAAGCCGATTCTTCTTGAGATACCCCGGCAAACCGGCGGTGAAATGCCTGAAATCGCGGCGGCGGCGCTGCTTGATTCCGACGCTGCTCTGATGATTACCTCTGGGTCTTTCACCCACACAAAGGGGCGCGGACAGGCCACGGAAAAAGGTGTTCGCATCGCCTCGATGCCGACCATTACAGAGGAAATTGTCAATACAACATTGACTGCGGACTTTGATGAAGTCGAACGTATTTCAACGCTATTGGCGGACAAGCTCACCTCCGCCGCCAAGGTTCGCGTAACGACAAAGCTAGGCGCCGACATCACCTTCTACTGCGGCGGGCGTATTGGTCTGGCGGATACAGGAAAACTCACTCTGCCCGGTGCGTTCGGCAATCTACCTGCAGGCGAAGCGATGGTAGCTCCTATTGAAACAAGGGGAGACGGCAAACTCGTTGTGGACGGCGTCATCGTCGGATTCGGGCTGCTCGACGCCCCTATCACTGTCATATTCAAAGATGGAAGGATTCAATCCATTGAAGGCGAACGGTCGGACGAACTCCGGGCTTTCATATCGAAATTCGACGACACCGCCAACAATGTGGCGGAGTTTGGAATCGGGACTAACAGGAACTGTCATATCATCGGAAACCCGCTTGTGGACGAGAAGGTGTACGGAACTATTCACGTGGCTTGCGGCAATAATCTCTTTATGGGCGGACAACAGGGCGGGAATATGCATTATGATATGATCGTCAACATGCCCACTGTATATATTGATAATGAGTGCGTTTTGCGTGACGGTGAACATATTTATTAGTTATCCAGACGCGGCGTTTGAGTGGTTTTGATTTAAACTATAGGGAGGCTATATAATGAGCAGAAAACTTGATAAAACCGGATTGCTTGAAATTCTGTGCGGCGCCGCCTACCTCGCCGGAGGCGGGGGCGGTTCGCTTTTCTTGGGAGAGCGCATACTGAACAATTTAGAGAATATGGGTGCTGCCGCATTGGAGATGTTTGATGTATCTGAAATGGAGGAAGACGCTTACGGAGCGATGGCGGCCTGTCTGGGTTCTCCAAAATCCGTTACGGCGCCAGACGTCAGTTTCGCCGACGCTGTTTCGGCATTCATGGGGCTGCAGTCCGAGTTGAAGCGTGACGGTAAAAACCTGAAGTACGTATATTCGGGCGAATACGGCGGCCTGAATACCTGTGTCGCTATGTACATCTCGATTAAGAGCAATACGCCCCTCATTGATTTGGACAGCAATGTGCGCGCCGTTCCCGAGCTAAACACCGGTCTGCCTCCCATTTACGGCTTCCCGCCTTATCCTGTGATCCTCGCCAACGAAGTCGGAGATGTCTGTGCCGTCCGCACGGCTAATCCCAACGATTCTTCGAGCGCTGAGTTCATCGCCCGTCAGCTTTGCATGGCTTTTAACATGAAAATAGGATTCAGCACGTGGGCGCTCTCTAAAGACGATATCCAGAAATATCTCGTCCCCGGAACGCTAACGCGAGCGCAGAAAGTCGGTCAGGCGATCAAACGAGCGCGAACCGCGAAATCCTGCCCCATTCGCGCGATTGCGGAAGAAATTGAAATCAGGGAGATTTGCCGGGGTCAAGTTGAAAAGCTTGAACTGACGAGCAGAGACGGCTTTGATTTCGGCATTACAACAGTCTGCGCCGAAGACGGACGGTACACAGTTCATTTCAAGAATGAAAACATGGTAGCGTATGACCCTAAGGCTCGGCCTATTGTCACTGTACCTGAGACCATAGCCATGATCGATCTCGACAAGTATGAACCTCTGACAAACGCCGACGTCGCTGAGGGTATGAATATATCGGTTGCGGCGATACCTGCGCAGGAACCCTGGTGGAGAATTCCCGAAGGTTTCGGATGTTGGAAGGAGATTTTGGAGAAGATGGGAGCCGCGCCTACGCCCGCGCGTTATTGATATTAAACTCAGTTATGAGATGCAAGGCACGCGTACCTCGGCAGTGCTCTCAGATGCGATACGGGCTTATCATGTCATCCAAGCAGAAATGTGCAGAAAATGCCCGTCCGGCGACATAGGCGCAGACGCTGCCCTTTCCGCGGCGTCAAGCAGATCTATGCTTTTTTCGATCATATCCCCGTTCTCATCTGATAGATAAATATCCATACTAAGCCCGGTAAGTCTGCGGTCTTCTATAGGAATCGCGTACCACTTTCCGGCTTCCCAAGCGCGAGCTTCATTTTCATCGTCATACGAGCAAACAATCCCCATGCGGTATGTCAATTCGTTCTCTTTGACCTCAAACCACATACGCTTGTTATTATCATCAGGACGAAGATACCATATGATATAGTTATCACTCCCGCGTTCTACCGCATTTGGTCTGCCATATTGAGCCAGCAATCCGCTAAGGGTTCCGTCGGCCTCCTCGCTGCTGCGCCCCGCCATTTCACATCTCCCTACAACATCTATGCGCCAGACTCCTGAAATCCCCTTTTTTTCTATAATTTCCGGATTATTGAGATAGAATTTCACATATATATCTGATCCGGGCAAGTCCATGAATTCCGTTTCTAGCTCTGCAAGTTCCGTCTTCAGCTCCGCCCCATACTGCGGTGAACGGTAATAGGAAATCACACTCGATCCATCTGAGTATATTGTTTCACTATCGGGTTCCTTTCCCATGCGGTATACGATTAATTCACGATCCCCGCCGAAAGTAATTCTATCAAATGTCATGTCGCGAACCGGCCAATCGAACTTTTGCGGTACGTTTGTCCACGGCGGCGAGTCCTGCGCCCTGTTCATCGCAAAACCTACGCCCAAAATAAGCGTCAATACTACCGACACGGCAACAATAACGCGCGACGGCCTTCTGAAATTCAGTACGTTTTTAATCCGGCTTTTCATACCGCCTTCTCCAAACGCAAGCGGACTGCCATTAAGGATTTTATGCCCCGCCGCCACCCGAACGAGCGACAATGAATAGGCATTTTTGATATCTCCACCGAGTTCCTTCACCACGCGCTCGTCACAGGACATCTCCATATCCGCGCCCATCAGCGAAAAAGCCACCCATGCCAATGGATTGAACCAATGTAGGCACAGCACAAGATATGCAAACATTTTGACGACATGGTCGAGTCGCCTGATATGTGTTCGCTCATGCAAGACTATGTAGCGGCGTTCTTCATCAGTAAGCTCCGTCGGAATGTAAATCTCAGGTTTAAAAAGCCCGATCACAAACGGTGTTCTGAGCCTGCCAGACTCATAAAGGTTATGTCCAATGGACGATGCACCGCGAAGCTTCTTCTTTAATAAAATTATTGACGCAAAGCTGTAAATCAGCATTGCAATAATGCCGAAAAGCCAGATGTAGGAGCTTATGGTAATCCAGACCTGTAATGGATTCGTACTCGCGCCGAAGGCGGCGGCAGGCAATGCAACGCTGACGGCATTGTCAATCACATTTATCCCGCTATCGATCCGCGGGATGATCTGCACCGCTATATCCTGCGGGATAGGGGCGGATTTGAATGGAATAAGGCTGAACATGCCTTCTATAGTAAACGGGAACACAAGCCGAAATCCCGCTATCGCCCACAGCGCATATGAAATAATCTTCGGCGCTTTCTTCAACAGTAGCCGCGTGGGCACAATCACAAGAATAACGAAGCTAGCCGTCAAGCTCATATTGAGGACTGAAAGGAAAATCTTCTCCATACTTACCTCCATTTCGCCGCACTGTGGCGGTGCAAATTAATCCTTCTTATGCTCATTGATCAGCCGGATGAGTTCTTCCGCTTGTTTTTCGGACAACTTCCCCCCGCCGATGAATGAAGCGAGAAAGCGCGGCAACGAACCGCCGAACGTATCCTCAACAAAGCGTTGACTCTGCCCTGCAAAAAACTCTGCGCGACTGATTACCGCGGAAACAACCGCCCCTTCGTTTTTGAATATACCCCTATCGCACAAGCGCTTTAATATGGTGTATGTTGTGGATTTTTTCCACTTCATCCTTTCTTGCGACAAGTGTACAAGCTCTGTCGAATTGATCGGCTCGTTCTCCCAAATCAAGTCGGCGAACCTTGATTCCATTTCCGCCAATCTATAATCAACCATAACATTTGACCTCCCTTGCACTACTAATAGTAGACCTCTATAGTAGTTTACATCAAGTAGACCTGATTGTCAATAGTAAATTTGCCTGCTTCTCTTGCGGCGCCCATTGACAAGCGAGCCAAATTGTTGTATTTTAATATTAGCGGCATTAATTTAACGTGCATTAATTTAACGTCCATTATATTAGCATTATATGCAGTGGAATGAGGCTTAGTATGAAATTTTATGACAGAACAAGAGAGCTTGAGATTCTTTCTGAAAACAGAGAATTGGCATTGGAAAGTTCCCGTTTTACTGTGGTTTATGGACGCCGCCGTGTAGGGAAAACCGCCCTTATCCTCGAATCTATGAAGGATATAAAGGGGCTTTATCTCTTTATTTCCAGAAAGAATGAAGCTCTGCTTTGTGCAGAATTCCAACAGGAGATCGAAGCTGTATTGGGACTGCGTATTTACGGTGCGGTTTTGCGCTTTCGCGATTTGTTTGAACAACTTCTGATGCACTCTGAAAAAGAATCTTTTACTTTAGTTCTGGATGAATTTCAGGAATTTGAACGCGTCAATCCCTCGGTGTTTGGTGAAATGCAAGATCTTTGGGATCGGCATAAAGCTCAAAGCAGATTGAATCTGATTGTATGCGGCTCGGCATATTCGCTTATGACGAAGATATTTGAGGATCAAAAGGAACCCTTATTCGGTCGTTTAACGTCCAAAATCACGCTTCGCCCTTTCTCACCAAGCGTAATCAGGGAAATCCTTTCGGATCATAATCCCGCTTGGAAGCCTGAAGATATCCTATGTCTCTACATGCTCAGCGGCGGATCACCGCAGTATATCCACTGGCTGCTCGACGTCGGCGCCAATGACGCCGAACGCATGCTGCAAGCCGTGGCCTCAACGGGTTCACCGTTTATAAGCGAGGGTAAGGATCTGCTGATTTCAGAATTCGGCAAAGAGTACGGAACCTACTTTTCTATACTGCAATTGATTGCCTCCGGCAAAACCTCCCAAAGCGAGATAGATTCTGTTATCGGTAAGAACACCGGTGCATATCTACAAACATTAGAACAGACATATACCCTCATCACGCGCAACAGGCCTATGTTTTCCAACCCGAGAAGCAGAAATATAAAATGGAAAATCCATGATCAATGGCTGCGGTTCTGGTTCCGGTTCATTTATCCCCGGCAGGCGCTTATAGAAACGCGCCGTTTTGACCTCTTGCTCGAATTTATAAGACGCGATTACGCACAGTTCAGCGGTCAGACGCTTGAGCAGTATTTTAGGGATAAGCTCGCGGAAGAAGAGCGCATAACACGCATCGGCGGGTATTGGGACAGCAAAGGCATGAACGAGATTGATATTGTCGCTTTAAATGAATTGGATCATAGCGCGCTTATAGTTGAAGTCAAACGCAATCCGCAGCGGATAGATTTAGTAAAATTGCGTGCAAAGGCAGAAAAACTCACTCCGAATTTAGAAGGCTACAAAGTAGAATATAGAGCCTTATCATTGGACGACGTCTAAATACATTGGTCTCAACTTCAACTCGAAAGCGTTTTCGCATTCATTATATTCATCTTCTTGCTCCAACCGGCGTGAACCTTCGCTTCCAGCACTTCGAATGAAGGCAGCCCGCTAAGCGCATCGTAAGCCGCCACGCATGCCGCGCCGGCTGCCGCCGCCATATGTATGCACATTTCCGGTTCGCGTCCCTTAAGCATTGCGGACAGAAAGGCCGCGATACATGCGTCGCCTGCTCCCGTGCCGGAAAGAAGCCGCTCCGGTTCATAACTGTCTTCAAATCCGGCTTTACCCGACCATTTTTCTATATCCAATCCGGCTTTAACGCCGACATGCCGCATTATCTCTTCATCAGCAGTCCGGTAATAAAGCCCCGGCGCTCCGCATTTTATTAGCAAGACCTTGGCGCCCATCAGCATACATCGGTCGGCAAGCGGCTTTACATCCTCTTCAATACTCAAAATTTCCGCGATATCACCGCCGCCTGCGCGGGTTTGCCACTGCATAAAGCGTTCGCGCTCAAGCATAAAGCCCAGTTCCTCTATACTGGGCATAAAAAAGTCTACAAAAGGCAGCACTTTGTTTAATATGATCCTCCAATCCACCTTACCCGCATCTGAATCCGGATCAACAACAGCCATATCCAATGAAGTGGCAATCCCGTTTTGCTTCATCATTTGCATCATTTTCAGCAGCTCTTCCCCCTCTGAAGCATACATGGACTTCATAATCGTCGGATATCCGAAATGAAACAGCGCACACTCCCGCAAGGCTTCTTGCGGAATGTCCGAACAGCAAAACGTATCATTCGCTCCGGGATTATGCAGAAATATACGATCATTGCCGGGTACAGCCAACACAACCGAATACGATGTAGACGTCTTATCCGAACGAATCATTCTGGCGTCGGCGCCATGCTTATCCAGAACGCCTCCTATCATCTCCCCGAATTCATCCCGCCCAGTCTTTCCCATCAGTGTCACATCTATCCCGAATTTTTTCATTGCGAGTCCGGTATTGGCTACTGCCCCACCCGTATGCACATCCGAGTCCCCCATTTGAATCAACTTCCCGGGAACGAGTATCTCGCTGATCCTTCCGTTCTTCCCTGAGGGGAATATCGGGGTAATGTCGATGCAAATATGCCCCGCGACGATTGCCTTTTTATCCATTCGCCTCCCCCTTTATTCCACTCCCATGAGCAGGTTCATCACATACATCTCAAGACCTTCGAAATCTCTCGCAAGCACGAGTTTCTTCTGCAAATCGTAATCGAATTTCGCCACCTTCGCCTCAAGCGCCTTTACAACATTCACCATGAGCCTACTGAAAATTTAAATCTTGACATGGTTTCCTCCATTCTTCTATATGCGTTCAGTATTAGACCTAGCTCTGCCCCCTGGTTTTCGAACTTACTCTTATCTGATTACCGGACCCGAATAATTCCATCTTCATCTCTGCCGCTTTCCGAATGGCCTCTATCTGGTAAGGGATAATATCCGTCATAACGGCCTTTCCCATCAGCTGCGCTTCTTTTACCGCCTCCGACGCCGCCGCATTGAGATCCGTAAATATATTCACCTTGCTGATCCCATTGGCTATTGTTTTTCTAAAATCCTCGTCCGATAATCCGGAGCCGCCGTGCAGTACAAGAGGTATATCAACGATTTTCCTTATCTCTGCAATCCTCTCGAAATCAAGTTGAGGTTTCACTTTATACGCGCCATGCGCCGTTCCAACCGCAATGGCAAGCGCGTCTACACCCGTTTTCTCCACATAGTCCCGTGCCTGCTCCGGTTGTGTATAATAAGCGGTCGGGTCACTCACGGCGAAGTCGCCCCCTGCCGACGCGCTGTGTTCACCCGACGCGGCGGCGACAGCCTGTGTATAATCTACGGTCGCGGCGTCCGAAGCCTCAGGTGCGGAATGGCCTTCCGCCGAACCCTCGTTATCGCCCACATGCCCAAGCTCACCCTCTACAGTGGCGCCAAAGCAATGCGCGATCCTTGTCAACTCCTTCACCTTGCGTATATTCTCATCATAGCTGTCCGTAGAACAATCATACATGATAGAAGTAAAACCGAGTTTCAACGCCTCCATGCATTTTTCAAATGTCAAGCCATGATCGAAATGCACCACAACCGGAACCCCAGCCCTTTTCGCCATCGGAATAAGAAAATCCGCCAATTCTTCCAGCGGCGTACAAGGCACAAGCACCTCCGCCGTCCCGATAATAACAGGCGCCTGCCTCGCCTCAGCCGCCGCCAATACGCCCCTCGCCATTTCGAGATTTACCGTATTAAACAGGCCTACCGCATATTTATTATTCCTGGCCGGAATCAACACATCATTTAAATTTACCAGCATCTACCGCCTCTCCCTTCGATTTCACTTATTTCAGGTATTCGGGTGACGACTCACACACAATTCCACCATTCGCCTTGGTCAGATTGTGAAACACCACAGGAACGCTCCTATCCTTCCGCACGTCAAGATACCGCGCAATATTGTAATCGTGTGTAGCAAGGAAAACTTGTACTCCGCTCTTTGATAATTCGAGCAGAATGTCAACCATAACAGGCACAAGTTCCGGGTTCAGGCTATTCTCAGGTTCATCCCAGAAAAGGGTGGAACCAGTTCTTAACTGTTCATTACGAATAAGCGCGGCGAGTAGACCAAATTTACGGTAACCTGAGGCCTCCATTGAAAATGGTATAGGTTTTTCGACTACCTTTGTGGATGAACTCAATTTCATTATCATCAAGTTGTAAGTCGGCGCGTTTTTTCTTTTCGATAGCATTCAAATATCCGAACACACTATCGTCAGCATGGTAGAGCAGTATTTTGTAAATGGAATTATAAATTTCGTCCGCATCCTGTAAAAGAGTTCCATGAAAATAGCCGGCGATGTGGTTAAAGTCATTAAGTTTACCTGAACGCTCTTGAACAGCATACATAGCGCGTAGCAGCGTTGTCTTCCCCGTTCCATTCCCTCCGATAAACACATTGACGCCGGGGCAGAAGTCCACTGTGAACTCGCCCTTAAATACAAGAAAATCCTTTATCTCCATTCGCGTAACCGCGTTTGTCATTACCGTTGCCTCTTGTTCGCACATCTTTTTCACCCTCGCCTCCTTCATTGAGCTACCATACTTAAATTATAGCCCTATCATAGGTGAATTTCAATAAACAATGTTGCACACATGTGTGTACATGTTCCTTTGACGGAAAAGCTATAGATAGCTACTTCATTGCGCACTTTATCGTTTAAGGCGCTTGGCCTTTACCCTGTTGATCCCATCGGCAATTTTATTCTTCAATATTATTGTAATACTTTATAAACATACATAAAGTCTTTTAAATTAATTGTAATCGTTTGTTTATTTGATATTTCTTCCAAACCATATTCAACAATTTCTTTTATGGTTGCATATTTGCTATTTCCCATAATTTTACCTCGTTTGTTCATAATATTTTAATTTTATTTCTTTGTCAATATATTCACCCAATAATTTTCAAGCATTTTTAGGGGGTATGTCGCATGACGTTATAATGCATCCGGACTATCTCCTTCTAAGTAATCGCTATACCACAAGCCGCCCAGTGGCAGTCCTTCCTCAACAAGTGCAGGTATGGTAGAATTTCCATTCGCTCTGCGAATAGCAGAGAATCCGTCTTCACCTTTTTCAAGTATCCAAAGTTCATTTGGTTCTAACGCGTCTACGAAATATGGTTGGTGCGTAGTGACAAATATTTGCGATAAGCCCTTTTGAGTATGTTCACGGAACTCATGTACAAGCGTCTCAAGGAGCTTATGATATAAACCATTTTCAGGTTCCTCAATGCATAAAAAAGGGTGTGGATTTGGTTCTGAAAGCAATAACAAATACGCAAATACTTTCAGTGTACCATCAGATTCCATAATTTCCCAAGCGTCACATCCCGTAGCGCCCCAAAATTACGAAGACGAAATCCTTCAATTTTTGCCATTTACTTGCTCTCCATCACTTGTTTATCGGATATTATGACGTTTCTCTTTAACAGTGTACCTTAAATATAGGGACAATCCAATAACAATTTAACACATTTCGAATATATGATTCGCATCCCATCTTCAGTTCACCCAGTGTTTCCTCATAATTTTCCACTCTCTCCTTGTCCACTTTAAACAGATTTTCAATATGAATATGCACTACCCCCTTGAAGCAGGGAAATGATAAAGTAGACTGTCCAAGGATTGGCAGAGTTTATTAGGGCTGTTTACGGTTTCACAGAAGTTATCGTCAAGCTCACTTCTACATACGAGATTCGCTTTAGATGTATAGAAAATAGCACCTTTCTTCTTGTGCATACAGCACTTGTTTATTAGTTTTATATCCTTTTCACTACCTGATGTTACATATGGCTCTTTTTTAGATTTTTCAGCATCCTCTTTGTATTCCCAAGCCGCCTCATATACCACAAAATCATAATCATTCAGTATCTTGCTCATGCGGCTTTCTCCTATGATAGAACCATCTGACTGTCTGCGTACGCTTACCAACTCCTTCCCAATATTCCCCGAATCCAAAAATTTCTTGTATTTCTGTATAACGGCTTCAAGTGCATTCTCTTTCTGCAAAATGAAAAGCACACTCTCTTGACGCGCCGCCTTCTCGTCAAGCACCTTCTTTTTAAGGTATTTTACATTTTCTTCACCATCCAGCAACTTCGTGAATTGCTTATTAATTTCGTTTTTATAATGTTCATCAATGATTTTTTCAACATCTTGTTTTGATTTAATTCCAATAAAAGTGAGTATTATGCCAGCAATAGCTACTATAACCCCCAGCATCCAAATTAATGTTTCTCTTTCACGCTCAATAAAATCCTGATGCGACTCGATCTGCTCCTTTAAAAACTCAAGGTTTGGATCAGTTGCTCCTATGACTATCCCTGATTGTTCGGATTGATCCAAGCGGGTCTTCAGTGCCTCTTGCTGCTGGTATTGGGTTATACTATTTTCGATTTTCGCTGACAACTCATTCACATGCGTTTCTATCCTAAACGTGTGCCACACACAAACACCGATTAACAAGCAGAACATAATAGGAAGCACACAGTATTTTAAGAACTCTTTTAATTTACACATTTTCTTTACCAACTTTCACGCATTATAATCTAGATTCCAATTTGATCTTTACTATCCCGAAAGGTCTGTTATTTTCGCTCACAAAAACAGCGCTGTCAAGCTTGTTGATGTCAAGCTCACTGCCACCAATCACTACGGATCGAATCAAGCCCTTGAATCCACCAAGAAAAATGTATATCTCTTTGTTTTCGCCTGATACAAGCCCCTTGCAATATTCTAGCAGATCATCAATTTTCTGCAGTGTTTTATTTTTTGCTTCATTTGCATTAACATCCTGCGCCGCTAAATCCTTAAGCCTGCCCTCATATATCTCCAACTGAGCCTTATAGCGCTCAAGTTTACCCTTAAACCTCTTTCCGCATCCTTTAAATAACTCTTCAACGGATTTGTCTACCTCATAACGTAATGCGCCATACAATTCAGTGCCCTTTTTTAAGGCCTCGACACCAACACCCGGAAAAAAAGTATTGAATTTAGGTATTATTTGCCCCATTGGCTCGGATTTCAGACTGCTTGCATACTGAAACTTTTCCAAAGCGATGATCTCTATCCTATTATTGTCAACAGAAATATCATCCACAAACAAAGCTAACGGCTTTCTATTATCTTCATTCATTCCGGCAGTCAAAGCTCCTTTTATGGAAGAACCTGGTATGTAATACCGCGCTTCATCCGGTTTGAATCTTTCATATTCGCCATAACGATAAAAAGGATAAATGATCTTATAACCGTTCATATATTTCATGTCTGTTTCGTCAATCAAAGCGTCTGTGTAAAAGGCGTTATTTTGGCGCGGAGAAATAATAACGGGCGTCAGAGTTGTCAGCTTATACTTATAAACATACGTCTTAATCATTCTAACACCACCCTTCAATGGGCAAAAGAACCGCGTTGCCAAAAAGAAGCCTCGATTCATCATCTACAGCGTCTGCAGTTCCACCCGGCGCATCGCTTTTCACCTCACCCGGCATGTCATTCCATTTTTTACAATATATACACTTCGAAAGCGCCGCCACCGTTCTGTTTTGTTGCATCACCACCACACTCCCCGGTGCGATGAAGCTGATAAACCAACCTTCATGCTCATTAGGCTTCCATGCCTGCGGCGCATATGGCCTGCGCTCCGATGTAAATAAATCCAGCGATGATCCAATTTTATTCTTACTGCCAAAGGAGTAGTTAATATCATCTGGTAGCAGCATACCCAGATTTAGATAAACCGTTGTTTCCCCGCTATATTCAAAGTCTTTATCACATGGGGTTTGAGACGTTATTTCAAAGAGATTATAACCTTGTGACGACAAACGACCAAGGGTAAGTATCTTGCCCTTTTTTAATAACCCCAAAATATTGCTGCTGTGATTTTGACTGCTCTCTTCATTGCTGTGGTTTTTGTTCTGTTCAAGAAATTCACATCTAAAGAAGAACTCAAACTCACGACAAACTTCATTTCCTTTATCTCCTTCACCTCTGCTGCTGTGCTTAAAGCACACCGTTCTGAGGACGGAAAACGGTTCGCTTTCACGCCCTTCTGTATTGTTATGCGCCTGCTGGTACGGTTCGAGAAATGCATAGTCTCCTGTATCATTAAGTATCTCTTTTGGATTTTTAATAAATTTTTTTATTTGCTCTCCATCTGCGAAATCACGTTTTTTCAGCTCCTGATACACATCCTTATCCTCGCCGCCGTGTTTCCGAAGAATATATGACTTTGGCACAGGTAAAAGACCTTTGGGCAAGATATTGGAAATCGCAATGTCGATTTGCTTATTCTTTACAGCTTTTGTAAATTCACCAACTATACCGTGGCCGTACATGTCTGCATAGGCATAGCAGATAGCTCCAAATATCTTCTGCGAATCCGGAAGTTGGGACATTTCACCCAATAATTTAAGCGAAATTGAATAAGTTTTTGAAGTCATCCGATTATCCCTCCGCTTTATCTATTTGCACTTGAATATGCCCATATCCTCTACTTTTAGAGTTGCCCAGACGATATTCTCCATCATTAAACTTTTCTGCCATATTTTTTATGTAGCTGTACAACAATTTCTCTTCACCTTGTTGCTTCTCGGTAAATCCGCGAAGCCATGCATGTCCTATAAATGTCAACTCGCTTGCCGCCGCTTTGTACGTGCGCGGATTAGCAGCAATTTTTCCGTCGTCGGACTCTGTGATTGTATTCTTACTCTCTAAGGAGAAAAACAACGCTGGATCGGTGTGCTTTGGAGCGAGTATCAAATCCGAAAAGGCAAGCTTTGGGCTACGGTTAACACCGGGGATTCCAAACACGAATAGATGCCTGGGAATAAATATGCTATCATTCAAAGGTTCTTTAACATCAGGATATTTATCTTTGGGATATATATCTTCAATATCAGTGCACTTATAATCCCGGCAGATCTCACGCAAAGCGCCTTTAAATGAGGACGCCGGAATATACGGCTTCCCCTCTTGCGTTGCCGTTATCATATCGATCCCGCCCAACGAATAGCCTTGTGGAATCCCACCTATATATAGTCTGGATTTAGTTTCTACTTCAATTTTCAGTTTCATTACCCATTCCTCTCCTCTTCACGTCTCTTCTTGGTGCCAAAAATTGTTTTGAGTTGCTTCCTGAGGTTGAAATAAGAGTAAAACACAATCAAAGAATCAATAAAATCCTCAGTCCAACTCATTCTGTATTCCTCATTCCGCAAAATTGAATCCGCGTCAAATCTTTCATCGGCAGTCCTGCGTGCTTTTGCATTAGCTGCTTTTCTTTTAGCATCGCTATCGCCGTTCTTTATATCAAAAACATCTTCCTGTCTTGATTTTTGCGCTTCCTTATCATTCATCTCTTTATTTTCAATCATACGGATTGCTAAATCAAAAGCTCGGCCTTCTTCTGGCCATTCTCTTTTCAATAGCTGCTTAAATCGATACAGCATACTCTTTTCCACAACAGTCAGTGGCGTATAGTCACTATATTCCTTAAATCGTGTTCCTTTTTCAGTTGCAAACGAGGTTTTGCAAATAAACATTTCGAACAAGGTTTTAGACTGTATCCCTTGGTTTCGATCATACAGCTCCTTAAGGATAATCTTATCCAACCACATATCCTTCTCATCAATAGCAACTTTACTTGCATTTTTATATACATCATTTACATTTTTATCTATAGCCACATCAAAATGCGGCGAAATAAATGTAAGCAATAGTTTCAGATAGGTGATAAACCTCTCTAGGCGTTCCCCATCAATAAATTCCCTATCGCTTGCCTTTTTACCTTCTGTAAATAGCTTTTTTACAAGCATGTGCCACAAAGTGAGTTCCATATTATATTCGTCTTTGATTCTATCAGGAACTTCGCTGCCTATCGAACCGATATTAGTTAGATGAGCCGGCAGAATGGCATATAAGACCCTATTCATATAGATGAGCTGTTTGTCTTTGTCTTCACCATTGTCTTTGTATGGCGTTTCCAACACGTCCAACACATTATGCAGGTGAGTTGTGATCATTGTTGCCCTATCGGATAGCTTGTTTCCTGTCATCCCAGATGTGTCTTTGACGGATTCTATAAAATACCGCAAAACAGCAAGGTCATTCAAGAAGTCCTCCCATAAGAAGTGATCTGTAGGCTTATTCAACTCATCCAGTGCGTTGAAAGTGACTTCGTATTCTTTCTTCAACGTTTCCAGCTTCTCCTTATAGACGCGATCGTTTTTGATTGCTGCCCCCCGCTCTTTCTTATATTTATTTAGCTGCTCCTGTAATGGCGGCTCCAAAAAAGCTATCGCATAATCAGCTTTTTTATACTCTTCCCGAAACTTCTTATATCCATCTAATTCGGTTTTATTATTGGCATATTCTTCTTTTAGTATCTCCTTCTCTTCCTCGAACTTTGATTTTTCTTTCCGCGCTTTACCATAAGCATCGTCGAGTTCTTCGTTTACATCCCACATGGCATTATCCCACATAACAAGCGGCATAGCCTCCACGCAAACCGTTACACTACCTCGATTTTGAATTAGCTCAGGAATATTACATGCTTTCTTTGCTGATTCCATAGCGTCGTCAACCCGCCGGTAATAATAACGAATTGGCTGGTTTGCATATGAAATATCCAAGCCGATGCGCATCTGTAGTTGAACATACTTCTTATTAATTTTGACGTCTTTTGCTCGAAGCTCCGTATTGATCTGATCCAAAATATACTCCAACACATGGATCGTGCGCACAATATCATTGACCTTGCAGGCGACAAAGATATCGTCGCCTGCGGCGTATAGCGGGTAGACACTTGGTTCTGCATCTCTGCCATCACAAACTTCCTTTATCGCTCGCCCTATTCCACCTTCACACACCCAGCGGTTCAATATTTCGCTCATATCCTTGTAATCTTTCATACTACCAACTTTCGCGAAGGCTTTACCCATGCCGTTAAGATCCGCCTTCAAAAAAGCTATATGAAAACGATTATCTTCAGTATCGTCCTCCCGTGGTCGAAGTTTTTGAAAATTTTCCACAAATGGAACAGGTGGAGTCTGTGCACACTCTCCCTGCGCTTGTGCGTCTTGTGCCTTATTGTCTCTTGGACTATCATCCTGAGGCTCGCTTCTCTGGAACTCGAATAACAGTTTCTTTGATTCATCAATTATTTTATTGCTTGTCGGTGAACTTTTGAGTTTCTTTTTTATCTTTTTGATCTTTGCCAAAAGCTCAACATCATCTTTTAAGTTCTCCAGTCTAATCTCGCTATACGACACTCTCATTAGAGCTTTGTACTTCTTATATGCCTCATCAAAAAACTCATGTAATTTATTGTATGTTTCACCGTCTAATTGTAATTCGTTAAACTTAAATCTCCTAAACGCCTACATTCTTAGCAAATTAAAAGAAGGTCGAGAACCAAGTAATTTGAGGTAAAATACTTCAAATTATCTTATTGCTGGTCATCTT